>DATEDA010000143.1:0-39154 GCA_035286595.1 Burkholderiales bacterium
GCGGGGTTCCGGCTGTTCGCGAGGCACGGTCTGAACCAGGGCGTCGCCGGCCACATCACCGCCCGCGATCCGGAGCTTCCGGACCGGTTCTGGGTGAACCCGTTCGGCCACAGCTTTGCACGGCTCCGCGCCTCGGACCTCTCGCTCGTGGGCCACGACGGGAGCCTCCTCGAGGGAGGGCCAGTGAACGCCGCCGCGTTTGCGATCCACTCGGAAATCCACAAGGCGCGGCCCGACGTGGTCTGCGCCGCGCACGCGCATCCGGTCCACGGGACGGCGTGGTCCGCGCTCGGCCGGTTGCTCGACCCCCTCAGCCAGGACGCGTGCGCGTTCTACTGCGACCACGCGCTGTTCGACCGCGCCACCGGGATCGTGTCGGCGACCGAGGAGGGCGCGGGGATCGCGCGCGCGCTCGGCGCGACGAAGGCGGTGATCCTGCGCAATCACGGCCTGCTCACCGTCGGGCGCACGGTCGACGAGGCGCTGTGGTGGTTCCTGCTCATGGAGCGCTGCTGTCGGATCCAGCTCGCCGCCGAGGCGGCGGGCAAGCCGTTCCGGATCCCGCACGAAGAAGCAGCGTCAACCGCGGCGCTGATCGGCACGCCCGAGTTCGGCTGGTTCCAGTTCCAGCCGCTGTACGACGAGATCGTGCGCAGCGAACCCGACCTCACCGGTTGATCGAGGCGCACGATGCGCGGCTGGCAGGCGGCGAAGCACGGTGGTCCGGAAGCGCTCGCGCTCGTCGGGCTCGAGCGCCCCGGCGCGGCGCCCGGCGAAGTCGTGGTCGAGATCGAGGCCGCGGCGCTCAACTTCTCCGATGTGCTGATGGTTCGCGGCACGTATCAGGTCGCGCCGCCGGTGCCTTTCGTGCCGGGACAGGAGATCGCCGGTGTGGTCGCCGAGACCGCCTCGGAGAGCGCGTTCAAGGTCGGCGAGCGCGTCGCGACCAAAGTGCTGTGGGGCGGGTTCGCCGAATACGCGCTCGCGCGGGAGGACATGCTGATCCGGCTCCCGGGGACGATCGCGCTCACCGACGGCGCGACGCTCCCGGTGGTGTGGCCGACGGCCTGGATCGCGCTGCACGAATGCGCGCGCCTGCGCCAGGGCGAGACGGTGCTCGTGCACGCTGCGGCAGGCGGCGTAGGGCTCGCGGCCGTGCAGCTCGCTCGACTGGCCGGCGCCCGGGCGATCGCCCTGGTCGGCGATCCCGAGAAGGCCGCGCCTTGCCGCGAGGCGGGCGCTGAAACGGTGCTCCGGTACGCCGACGCCGGCTGGCCGGAACAGGTGAAGGACCTCACCGCCGGCCGCGGCGCGGACGTCGTGCTCGACTCCGTGGGTGGCGAGGCGACCGACGCGAGCCTCCGCTGCCTCGCCCGGCACGGGCGCCTGCTCGTCGTCGGCTTCTCGAGCGGCAAGATCCCCGAGCTTCGCGCGAACCGGCTCCTGCTCCGCGCCGCCTCGGCGCACGGCGTGTACTGGTCGCACGACCATGACCGGCCGCTCGTCGAGCGCGCGGTCGGCGAGCTGCTGCGGCGCGCCGTTCGCGGCGAGATCCGGCTCGCGGCGCATCGCGTCTATCCGTTCGAGGAGCTGCCGCGGGCGCTCGCGGAGCTCGCGGCGCGCAAGACCGTGGGCAAGAGCGTCGTCCGGATCGGGACGAAAACGGGTTGAAACCGAGGAGGCGACCATGAACGACCGACTCCCAGCCGCCGGCGCGCGCGTGGTTCGCGCGCCGCGGGGCGCGCAGCTCAGCACCGCGAACTGGCACATCGAAGCGAGCTTGCGGATGCTGATGAACAACCTCGATCCGGACGTCGCCGAGCGCCCCGACGAGCTCATCGTCTACGGCGGGATCGGCAAAGCGGCGCGCAACTGGGACTGCTTCGATCGCATCGTCGCGACGCTCAAGCGCCTGCGCCCGGACGAGACGCTGCTCGTGCAGTCGGGCAAGCCGGTCGGCGTATTCCGCACCCACGAGCTGGCGCCCCGGGTGCTGATCGCGAACGCGAATCTCGTCCCGGTGTGGTCGACCGCCGAACACTTCAACGAGCTCGACCGGCGCGGCCTGATGATGTACGGCCAGATGACCGCCGGCGCGTGGTTCTACATCGGCAGCCAGGGCACGGTGCAGGGCACCTACGAGACCTATTGCGAGGTCGCGCGCCAGCACTTCGGCGGCGATCTCGCCGGCCGATGGATCCTGACCTCCGGGCTGGGCGGCATGGGCGGCGCGCAACCGCTCGCCGGGCGGATGGCCGGCGCCGCGATCATGGTGATCGAGTGCCAGCAGAGTCGCATCGACATGCGGCTGCGCACCGGGTACCTCGAGCGCCAGGCGCGCAACCTCGACGAGGGCCTGGCGCTGATCACGGAGGCGAAGGCGAAGCGGCAAGCGACCTCGATCGGCGTGCTTGGCAACGCGGCCGAAGTGCTGCCCGAGCTCGTGCGGCGAGGGCTCCGGCCGGACGCCGTCACCGACCAGACCGCCGCGCACGACCTCGTGCACGGCTACCTCCCGATCGGCTGGACCGTGGAGCAATGGCGGACGCTCGCCCGCGAGGACCCAAAGCGGGTCGAGCAGGCGGCGCGTGCCTCGATCGTCGAGCACGTGCAGGCGATGCTCGCGTGGCGGGCCATGGGCGTGCCGGTGTTCGACTACGGCAACAATCTCCGCCAGGCGGCGCTCGAGGGCGGGCTCGCGAACGCGTTCGATTTCCCGTCGTTCGTCGTCGCCTACGTCCGGCCGCTCTTCTGTCGCGGCAAGGGGCCGTTCCGCTGGGTCGCGCTCTCGGGTGAACCCGAGGATCTCTTCAAGACCGACGCGAAGCTGAAGGCGCTCTTTCCCGAGGACAAGCCGCTCGCACGCTGGCTCGACCTCGCGGGCGAGTGCGTGAAGTTCCAGGGGCTGCCGGCGCGAATCTGCTGGCTGGGCCTCGGCGAACGCCACGTCGCGGGGCTCGCGTTCAACGAGATGGTGCGCCGGGGCGAGCTCGCGGCCCCGATCGTCATCAGCCGCGACCACATGGACTCCGGCTCGGTCGCGAGCCCGAACCGCGAGACCGAGCGGATGCGCGACGGCTCCGACGCGGTGGCCGACTGGCCGCTCTTGAACGCGCTGCTCAACACCGCCTGCGGCGCCTCATGGGTAAGCGTGCACAACGGCGGCGGCGTGGGCATCGGCTACTCGACCCACGCCGGCATGGCGATCGTGGCCGACGGCAGCGACGACGCGGCGCGTCGGCTCGAGGCTCTGCTCTGGAACGACCCGGCGAGCGGCGTCATGCGGCACGCCGACGCCGGCTACGAAGTCGCGCTCGAGACCGCCAGGCGACACCAGCTCGACCTGCCCTCGATCCGCTGAGTCCCGCGCCATGGGCAAGCTCAGCGGGCTGCGCGTGATCGACCTCTCGCGGGTGCTGTCGGGCCCGTTTTGCACTGCGCTGCTCGCCGACCTCGGTGCCGAGGTCATCAAGGTCGAGTCCCCGGGCGGCGGCGATGACTCGCGGCGGTTCGGCCCGTTCGTGCGCGGCGGGAGCGTCTACTTCTCGCTCATCAACCGCAACAAGAAGAGCGTCACGCTCAACCTGCGCGAGCCGCGGGCGCAAGCGCTCCTCGCCGCGCTCGCCAAGGACGCGGACGTCGTGGTCGAGAATTTCCGGCCCGGCGTGGCGAAGCGGCTCCGGTGCGACTACGCGACGCTCACGGCGGCGAACCCACGCCTCGTCTACCTCAGCATCTCGGGCTTCGGGCAGACCGGGCCGAAGGCCGGCTGGCCCGCCTACGACCTCATCATCCAGGCGATGTCGGGCGTCATGTCGATCACCGGCCAGCCGGACGGGCCGCCGACCGCCCTCGGCGAATCGCTCGCCGATCTCTGGACCGGACTGCTCGGATCATGGGCGATCCTCGCCGCGCTCGCGGCGCGGTCGAACACCGGGCGTGGCGAGCGCATCGACCTCGCCATGTTTGATGCGATGCTGGCGCTCCAGGTCACCGGCCTCGCGCAGCTCGAGGCGAGCGGCCGCGCGCCGTCGCGCGTCGGCAACCGCCATCCGGTGACGACGCCGGTCGACACCTTCGCGACCCGCGACGGCCACGTCGCGATCGTGGCGCCGAGCGATGCCCACTTTGCTCGCTTCTGCGCGCTCATCGGGCGCCCTGAGCTCGCAGGCGACCCGCGCTTCGCGGACAACGCCGCGCGCCGCGAGCGACAGGCCGAGCTGAAGACCGTCGTCGAGCTATGGTCGCGGGAGCTGACGAGCGACGCGGTGGTTGCCGCCTGCCATCGCGTCGACATCCCGGCCGGACCGGTCTGGGATCTCGCCCAGGCGGCAGGGTCCGATCAGACCGCCGCGCGGGAGCTCGTGCGGCGCGTGCCGCACCCGGAGTTCGGCGTCATCGGCATCGTGCTGCAACCGGCGAAGTTCGCGACGGAGGATGCGGTCTTGGCCGCGCGCGAGCCGCGCCTCGGGGAGCACAACGAGGCAGTGCTCGGGACCCGGCTCGGGCTCTCGGCCGCCGAACTCGAGCGCCTGCGTGCGGAAGGCGTGATCTGAGCCGCGGCCACTGCCTCGGTGCATCCGGGCGAGCGCGGAGCGAACTTGCTCTAGTGGCGCACGCGCGTCACTCGCGCGCGGCGTCCCGCGCGCGCAGCTTCGCGGCGATGTACGCGCCGTGGGGGACATACAGCAGGTCGGCGAGCTTGCGGATGGTGTGCTGCTCGTAGGCGCTCAGCTCGGCGTCGGCGTAGGCCACCCGCCACATGTGCTCGACCACCCGCGCCTTCTGCTCCGGCGAGAAGCGCTTGTTGATGAGCGAGGTGAACTGGCCGCACCACCTCGACAAGCAGGGCGGCGGTGGCGAGCTCGATCGTGTGGCGCTCGTCGCCGCGCTCCGCCGGCGCGGCGACGTGGCTCTCGAAGAACTCGCGAATCGCGTTCAGCATGACGCGGGGGCGCACGCCCGAAGCCTCGGCCGCGCCGCTACTTGCCGGTCCGCTCGAACTCCGCGACGCGCTCCATCGAGCGCGGCGTGAACTCGTTCTGGGGCGCGTCGCCGCCGACGACGAACAGCAGCATGTGCTCGGTCCCGGGCTCGCCGTGCGTGACGTTCTCGAACCGCCGCGCGCAGCCGGGCGGGAACGAGATCGTGTCGAGGGGGCCGACCTCGAGCGACTCCAGCGCCTCGCCCTCGTTCCACTGGGCGAGCCACCGGCCGCTGATGACGACGAAGGTCTCGTTGGTGTCGTGGTTGTGCATCAGCACGCCCTTGCCCGGCCGGCAGCGCACGAAGCCAAGGTTGAAGCCCTCCGCGACCGGGATCGCCGCGTTGGCGGAGGAGCTCTGGCCGACCGGCGAGTTGACGGCGCCGACGCCGGCCTCCGCCGGCATCTGGAAGCCGACGACGGCGAACGTGGTCTTCTGGCACTCGGGCAGCGCCGAGTCCTGCAGGCCGTCGCTGAAGCCCTTGAGCTCGGCGAAGCGCGCGACGCGCTTCAGCATCTCCTCGCGGGACCAGACTCTGACGGACGGCAGCATGGGCACCTCGCACGCGGGACTCGGGGTCGGGGCACCGATGCTACACCGGACGCGGGCGCGAGTTGTGCGGGAAACCCTTCCCATGGAGAATCGCGCGGTCCTACGCCCCGACGAACCGATGCCGCTCGAACGACCGACCGCAGCCCCGCCCGCGCCACGGCAGGTGCTCGCGGACTTCGGCGGCGTCTATCTCGTCAACGCGATCGTCGCGTTCATCTTCGCCGCCTCGGGGCCGGTCGCGATCGTCCTCGCCGTGGGCACGCGCGGCGGGCTCACCGCGACCGACCTCGCGTCGTGGCTCTTCGGCTCGTTCTTCGTCAACGGGCTGATCAGCATCGCCTTCTGCTGGCGCTACCGCCAGCCGCTGGTGTTCTTCTGGTCGATCCCCGGCACGGTGCTCGTCGGACCGGCGCTCGGCCACCTCACGTTTCCGGAGGTGATCGGCGCGTTCGTCGCGACCGGCGTCCTCATGCTGGCGCTCGGCCTGAGCGGCTGGGTGCGGCGGGCGATGGAAGCGGTGCCGATGCCGATCGTGATGGGCATGGTCGCCGGGGTGTTCCTCCGGTTCGGCCTCGACCTCGTGCTCGCCATCCGCGACGACTTCTGGATCGCGGCGCCGATGACCGCCGCGTTCCTCGCGTTGAGCGTGTCGCCGCGGCTCGGGCGGCTGCTGCCGCCGCTGATCGGGGCGCTGATCGTCGGCGTCGTCCTGATTGTCGCGCTCGGCCGGTTCGATGCGGCGGCGACCGGGACGTTGGGGCTCGCGCGGCCGAACCTCTACGTCCCGGCGTTCTCGTGGCCGGCGATGATCGAGCTCGTGGTGCCGCTCGCGATCACCGTGCTCGTCGCGCAGAACGCCCAGGGCATCGCGATCCTCCGGGCGGCCGGGCACGCGCCCCCGATCAACGCGATCACCGCGGCCTGCGGCGCCGGGTCGATGGTCACCGCTTTCGTCGGCACCGTCTCGACCTGCCTGACCGGCCCGGTGAACGCGATCCTCTCCGGCGCCGGCGAGCGGCATCGGCACTACGTCGGGGGAATCCTCGTCGGGCTGCTGGCGCTCGCGTTCGGGCTGGCGTCGCCCGTCTTCACCCGGCTGATGCTGGCCACCCCCGGCGAGTTCATCGCGGCGCTCGCGGGCCTCGCGATGCTGCGCGTGCTGCAGACGGCGTTCACCACTTCGTTCAAGGACCGCTTCACGCTCGGCGCGCTGGTGACGTTCCTCGTCACGGTGGCCGACGTGACGCTCCTGAACATCGGCGCGCCGTTCTGGGGGCTCGTCTTCGGCTTCGCCGCCTCCTGGCTGCTGGAGCGGGCGGACTTCCGGGCGGCGCGGTCGTGACGCGCTATCGCGCGCCCGAGCTGCCCGCCGCGACCTCCTCGATCTCGGCGCGGCACAGTCCGATATCGCGCAGCTCCCGGTCGCTCAGGATCCCGAGCTCCCGGATCGTCCGGCGGGCACGGTGCCGCACGGCAACCGCCGCCACCGCGCTGACGATCCGCGCACCGAGCCAGGCCCAGGCGGCGCGGCGCAACGCTGCTTCGAAGCGGTAATCGAACGGCCGGCGTGTGCCTGGCCGCGAGGTGCTCGACGGCGCTTGCATGGCTTCCTCCTCAGGACTTCCAGGGCAGCGGGATCGGCTGGCCGTCCGGGAACACGGCCTCGACGGGGGAGGTCGAGAACGCCGCGGTCAACGTCAGCGGCTCGGCACCGGTGTTCAGGATCTGGTGATCCACGTTCGCGGGAATGACGAGCGTTGTGTCGGGGCCGAAGCGGTGGATCTCGCCGCCGATGTGCAGCTCGCCGCGGCCGGACTCCACCATGACGACCTCCTCGCAGTCGTGGCGGTGCGGCGGAGTCGCCTGGCCGCCCGCGATCGTCTGGCGCCAGACGGACAGGTGCTTCAAACCGTTCTCCGAGCCGGCGAGCGTGGTATGCCGGAGCCCGGGCAGGGCGGACTGGGGCCGGCTGGCGTTGTCGAGGACGTACATGGTCGTTGTCTCCTCACGAGGATGGTGGCGCGTCGGGCAGCAACGCGAACGCAGTGTGCGCGCGGCGGCACCAGGATAGAACGGCGGCAAATGTCCTAACATTGCCGATATTCTGTCGGCAATAAGGGGACCGGGCCCATGGCCGGAATGCAGACTTTCCTCGCGTTCGCGGAGACGGCGAAGCGCGGCAGCTTCGCCGAGGCCGCGCGCGAACTCGGGCTGTCCGCGTCCGCGGTGGCGAAGGGCGTCGGCCGCCTGGAAGCGGACCTGGGCCTGCGGCTCTTCCACCGCACGACCCGCCAGGTGACGCTGACGAGCGAAGGCCACGAGCTTTATGCGCGCTGCCGGCGCATCGTGGACGAGATCGAGGCGCTGCGCGACGACGCGTCTGGAGCCCGCGCCGAGCCGAGCGGCACGCTGCGACTGAACGCGCCGCTCGTCCTCGGCAGGATGGCGGTCGTGCCGGCGCTCGCGGCGCTCGTGCGCCGGTATCCGAAGATCACGCTCGAGGTCGGCTTCTCGGACCGCTACGTCGATCTCGTCCGGGAGGGGCTGGATGCGGTCGTCAGGATCGGCCACCTGCCCGATTCGACGTTGGTGGGGCGGCACATCGGCGACCAGACGGTGATCGTCGTCGCTGCGCCGCGCTATCTTCGGGAGCGCGGGACGCCGCGGACGCCGGCCGACCTCGCCGGGCACCTGTGCCTCCTGTTCCGCAACCCTTCGACGGGGCGCCCGCGACCATGGCAGTTCCAGGAGCGCCAGCGCTCCTTCGAGCGCATGCCGGTGTCCGCGACCGTCATGAACGACGGCGAGGCGCTGGTCGCCGCAGCCGCGGCGGGCATGGGCCTCATCCAGGTGCCGGACTACATGGCCGGGGATGCGCTGCGGGCTGGCCGCCTGGTGGAGGTGCTCGGTCGCTACCGTTCGGCCCCGCTGCCCATTTCGCTCGTCTATCCCTCGACGCGCCGCGTGACGCCGCGGCTGCGCGCGCTCATCGAGGTGCTCGCAGCGCCGGGGGTGACGAGGGCGCTCGGCGGGACGGCGCCGCGCCGCAAGCGCGGGGTGTGAGCCGCGCGCTCGACTCGCCCTCCCGCAACGCGGCAGAGGCGCGGGACTGACAGCCCGCGCCGGCTAGACGCCGAGCAGCGGCAGCTGACCCTTCGGGTAGCGCGTGCCCTGCACCTTGCTGTCGTCGATGCCGCGCGCGAGCGCCGCGGCCTCGCCGGCGGAGAGCTTGATCTCGGCCGCCTTGAGGTTGTCGCGCAGATGGGTGCGGCGCTTGGTGCCCGGGATCGGCACCATGTCGGGCCCTTGAGCGAGCAGCCAGGCGAGCGCGAGCTGCGCCGGCGTGCAGCGCTTGGCGTCGGCCAGCTCGAAGAGCGGCCGCACGAGCTGGGCGTTGCTCTCGACGTTCCCGGCCTGGAAGCGCGGATGGTCGCGCCGGCGGTCGTTCTCGCCGAGGTCGCTCAGGCTCTTGATCGCGCCGGTGAGCATGCCGCGGCCGAGCGGCGAGTACGGCACGAAGCCGATGCCGAGCTCGCGGCAGGTCGCGAGGACGTTGTCGTTCTCCACGAACCGGCACCACACCGAGTACTCGGTCTGCAGCGCGGCGATCGGGTGCACCGCGTTCGCGCGGCGGATCGTCGCCGGCCCGGCTTCGGATAGGCCGAGGTGGCGCACCTTGCCTTGTTCGACGAGCCGCTTCATCGCCCCGACCGTGTCTTCGATCGGCACGCTCGTGTCCACGCGGTGCTGGAAATAGAGGTCGATGACGTCGATCCCCAGCCGCGCGAGGCTCTTGTTGCAGGCCTCGATGACGTACTCGGGCTTGCCGTTGGCGCCCGGCTTGCCGTCGGGCGTGCGGACGTTGCCGAACTTCGTCGCCACCACCGCCTTCGCCCGATAGCCGTCGGCGAGCGCACGGCGGAGCAGCTCCTCGTTCTTGCCGTCCGCGTAGGCGTCGGAGGTGTCGAGGAAGTCCGCGCCCGCGTCGAGCGCCTCGCGGACCGTGGCGATCGCCTCCGCCTCGTCCACCGGGCCGTACAGGTTGGTCATGGCCATGCACCCGAGCCCGAGGGCCGAAACCTCGAGGCCGGTCTTGCCGAGACGCCGACGCTGCATGCTGTCCTCCGTTGCGCTTTCCGCGCGAGTGGGCGAGACGCTACCGGAAGGCCGGGCAAGAGGCAAA
This sequence comes from Burkholderiales bacterium, assembly GCA_035286595.1. Lineage (GTDB taxonomy): Bacteria > Pseudomonadota > Gammaproteobacteria > Burkholderiales > SG8-39 > DATEDA01. The sequence continues at coordinate 9,721 of DATEDA010000143.1, forward strand.
TTCCGCCGGTATCCTCCGCGCCGTGGGGACGCTGCGCTACTCCGAATCCGACCGGCTGCTGTTCGGCTCGCCGCTGCGGCGGCCCGGTGCGTGCATCGCGATCGGTGCGGTGCTGCTCGTGATGCTGGGCCTCGCGACGCTGGTCCATCTCGGGCTGCTCGCCAGCATGCGCCCGGACGTGGCGGCCGTCTTCTACCGGGCGCTGTTCCTCTCGAGCGTGCTTGCGCTCATCCCGCTGACCATCCTGTGGTTCCTCGACCGCCGCGAGCGCGAGAACCCCTGGCTGTTCGCGGCGGCGCTCTTCTGGGGTGCGAGCATCGCCACGGCGCTCGCGCTGCCGTTCAACACCGCTTTCTTCGGACTCGTCGCTGGGTGGGTCGCGCAGCACCCGGCCGTGGTGGAGGTCCTCGGGCCGGAAGCGGTCACCCTGCTCGCGGCGCCGATCTCCGCGCCGATCGTCGAGGAGATCGCCAAGGCGCTGGGCGTGCTCGGCCTCTGGTGGCTGCTCCGCGCCGAGTTCGACAACATGCGCGACGGGCTCGTGTACGGCGCGCTGGTGGGGCTCGGGTTCACGTGGTACGAGTCGGCGCTGTACGTGGCGCAGGGCTATGTCGAGCACGGCGTCGCACCCTACGCCGTGCAGCTCGGCAGCCGCTATGCGCTCCTCGGGCTGGGCGGGCACGCGCTGTTCACCGGAATCTTCGGCGCCTTCCTCGGCCTCGGGGTGCAGACGCGGCGCCGCTGGCTCCGGATCCTCGCCCCGCTTCTCGGGCTCGTCCTCGCCATCGGGGCGCACATGCTGAACAACGCCCTGCCGCTCCTCTTCGTGCTCGCCGGCGAGGCGCCGCCGACCGGGGAGGAGCCGCCGCCCGACGTCGGCTTCCTCGAAGCCTTCCTGACCGGCACGCTGCTCGACCTCACGATCTTCCTGCCGTTCGTCGCGATCATGGCAGTGGCGCTGTGGCGCAGCGGCACCTGGGAGCGGCGGGTGATCCGCGACGAGCTGGCCGACGAGGTCGGGCGCACCGTGAGCCGGGGCGAGTACGAGGCGATCGTCGGCGACCGCATGTTCCGCACGCGTCGCATCGACCGGCTGCATCCCCGCGAGTCGGCGGCGCTCGTGAACGCGCAGCACGAACTCGCGTTCCGGAAGCGCCGCGTGCGGGACGAGGACCGGGACCCCGAGCGCGACCGGCTGGTTGCCGGCTGGCGCGAGGAAATCCGGCGGCTGCGCGACGCGCTGCATCCCGCCTAGTTCCGCCTACAATCGCCCCCACCGAGACCGAGGGCCGCCCCGATGACCCCGCAAACCGTCCGCACGCTCACGCGCTACAACGCCTGGGCCAACAAGACGCTCTTCGACGCCGTCGCGGCGCTGCCCGCCGGCGAAGCCACCAAGGAGCGGCCGACCCTGTTCAAGAACATGGTCAACACGCTCAACCACCTGTACGTCGTCGACCTGGTCTGGCAGGCGCACCTGCAGGGTCGGGAGCACAGCATCCCCGCGCTCAAGACGGTGCTCCATCCCGAGCTGGGGGACCTGTGGCGGGCGCAGCAAGAGATCGACGGGTGGTACGTCAGCTACGGCGACAGCCTGAACCAGGCGGCCCTCGAGGAGTCGGTCGACTTCACGCTCATCGGCGGCAACAAGGGAACGCTGCGCCGCGGCGAGATCTTCTTTCACGTCGTCAACCACACGAGCTATCACCGCGGGTTCGTCGCCGATCTCTTCTACCAGGTGCCGCTCGTTCCGCCGCTCACCGATCTGCCGATCTTCTTGCGGCAGCAGGGCGCGCCGGCGTGAGCCCGCAGGACCGCTCCAAGGGCGAACACCCGAGCGCACTTCGCGCGAGGGTCGTCCAATGAGTCCGGCGGAGCGACAGGTCGAGCTGCTCGGTCAGGCGGGGAAATACCTCGCCGGCGGCGGGCTGGGGCTCTTCCAGCTTCCGCCGGACCTCAACCTCGTCGTCGCGCGGGCGCAAGGGAGCCACGTCTGGGACGTCGCGGGGCGCGAGTACATCGACTATCACCTGAGCTCCGGGCCGCTGCTGTTCGGCCACGCGCACCCGGCGATCGTCGAAGCGGTGCAGGCGCAGCTCGGGCGGGGCACGACCTACTACTTCCTCAACGAGCCCGAGATCGCGCTCGCACGGCGGCTGGTCGAGGCGGTCCCGTGCGGCGAGGTGCTGCACTACGCCGGCTCCGGCACCGAGGCCACGTTCTATTCGCTCCGCGTCGCACGGGCGTTCACGAAGCGCGACAAGGTGCTCAAGTTCGAGGGCGCGTGGCACGGGATGCACGACTACGGGCTCTGGGGCACCGTGCCGGGCTCACCGTCCGATTACCCGCGCGCGAAGCCGGACTCCGTGGGCATTCCCGCGCAGGCCGGCGACACGGTGCTCGTCACGCCTTTCAACGACACCGAGCGTGCGGTCGCGATGATCGAGCGCTACGCGGCCGAGCTCGCCGCGGTGATCGTCGAGCCGCTGCAGCGCGTGCTCGTCCCCGAGCCCGGGTTTCTCCAGGCGATCCGTGACGTGACCAAGAAGCACGGGATCGTCCTCGTCTTCGACGAGATCGTCACCGGCTTCCGGATCGCGTGGGGCGGGGCGCAGGAGCGCTACGGCGTGGTGCCGGACCTCGCGTGCTACGGCAAGGCGGTGAGCGGCGGCTTCCCGATGGCGGCGATCGTCGGGAAGGCGGACGTGATGTCGGTGCTCGACGCGCGCAAGCGCCCGCGCGCCGAGGTGGTGTGGGCGACCCACACGCTCAACGGCAATCCGGTCTGCGCCGCCGCCGGCTGCGCCGCGCTCGACGTGCTGGCGCGGCCCGGCGTCTACGATCAGCTCCACCGGATCGGCGCGCGGCTCCGCGCCGGCATCGTCGCGGCCGGCGAGCGCCACGGCTTCGCGGTCCAGGCCCCCGGCGAGGACGCGGTGTTCGGGGTGCGCTTCACCGACCGCAAGCCGCTGCGGACGTGGATGGACCTCACCACGTCCAACCGGGAGCTCGGCCTGCGCTGGGCGCACGAGCTGATCCGGCGCGGCCTGCTCGTCAATCCGAACGAGAAGTTCTACATCTCGATCGCCCATACCGAGGCCGACGTCGAGCGCACGCTCGCGATCGCGGACGAGGCGTTCGCGGCGCTGAAGCGTTGAGATCGCCCACCGCGGCGGGATTGCGCACCGCACATTGACATCGTCCGGCGCCGCGCCGAACATGCGCGGCGGGATGTAATCGGTTACACGCACGCGGTCCCGAAGCTCCCGCCTCGCCCTCGCCTTTCGGAGATCCCGATGAAGCGCTACATCAAGCAGGCTCCGCCGCCCGCGCCGCAGGATCGCACGCGGCTCGAGGAGACGGTGCGGAAGATGCTCGCCGACATCGCCGCCAGCCGCGACGCGGCGGTGAAGCGCTACGCGCGCGAGTTCGACCGGTGGGAGAGCGACTCGTTCCGGGTGCCCGAGGCGGAGATCCGCAGGGTCGCGGGCCAGCTGCCCGATTCGTTCAAGGCGGACTTCGAATACTCGCTCAAGCAGGTGGTCGGCTTCGCGAAGCGCCAGCTCGAGACGCTGACCGGCTTCGAGACCGAGATCGAGCCCGGCATCGTGCTCGGCCAGAAGATGATCCCGGTCGAGCGGGTCGGCTGCTACGTTCCGGGCGGCAAGTTCCCGCTGGTCGCCTCCGCCATCATGAGCGTCGGCACCGCGAAGGCGGCGGGGGCCTCGCACGTCGTCGCGTGCGCGCCGCCGCGCGACGCGAGCGGCATGTATCCCTACACCCTGTACGCGCTGCACCGCGCCGGCGCGGACGAGATCTACAACCTCGGCGGCGCGCAGGCGATGGCGGCGATGGCCTACGGCTGCGTCGGCATCGCGCCGGTCGACATGATCACCGGCGCCGGCAACCCGTTCGTGGCCGAGGCGAAGCGCCAGCTCTTCGGCACGGTCGGCATCGACCTCCTCGCCGGCCCGACCGAGATCCTGGTCGTCGCCGACGACTCCGCCGACCCGGCGCTGGTCGCGACCGATCTCCTCGGCCAGGCGGAGCACGGCCCGGACAGCCCGGCCTGGCTCGTCACCACGTCGCGCGCGCTCGGCGAGGCCGCGCTGAAGGAGGTCGAGCGCCAGCTCGCGACGCTCCCCACGCGGAAGACCGCCGAGCCCGCCTGGCGCGATCATGGCGAGATCGTCGTGGTCGACTCCGACGACGAGGCCATCGCGGTGGCGGACGAGTACGCGCCCGAGCACCTCGAGGTGATGACTTCCCGGAACGGCTACTACCTCGAGCGCCTGAAGAACTACGGCAGCCTGTTCCTCGGCGAGGAGAGCACGGTGGCGTACGGCGACAAGGGCGTCGGGACCAACCACACCCTTCCGACCGCGCGCGCCGCGCGCTACACCGGCGGCCTCTGGGTCGGGAAGTTCATCAAGACCGTCACCTACCAGCACCTCACGAAGGAAGCGAGCCGGCGCATCGCTCCGGTCATGAGCCGGATCTGCGAAGTCGAGGGGATGCTCGCCCACAAGATCACCGCGGACGTGCGCGAGAAGCGCTACGCCCGCTGAAGCCACAACCAGGAGGAGGAACCCATGGCGCAGAAGACACCCCCCGTCCGGCCGCAACCGACCACGCGGCGCAAGTTCCTGTCCGATCTCGCGGCCGTCTCGACCGGCGTTGCCGCGGGCACGCTCGGCCTGCCCGCTTGGGCGCAGAAGCCCTCCACCAAGACCGGCACCGTCCGGGTGTGGGGCGAGCCCGGGCCCTACGCCGGCGTCGCCGTCGACGCGATGAACGAATGGGCGAAGAAGTTCGCGCCCGGCCTCGCCTTCAAGCTCGAGACGCTGTCGTGGGACTCGGTCTACGTGAAGCTCATGACCGATCTCGCCGCGCGCAACCCTGCCCACTGCATCTCGGTCGAGTCGCCGATCGCCTACCAGCTGATGGCGGATCTGCTGCTCGAGCCGCTCGACGACGTGGTGCAGAAGGTGGGCCGGAACCGCCTGATCGACGGCGTGAAGTGGGAGTACTGGGGCGCATGGCAAGGGAAGCAGTACGTGCTGCCGGCGCACCACCAGCCGCATCTGCTGGTGGTCCGCATGGACGTCGTCAACGAGCTCGGCCTGGGCGACCCGGACAAGTGGGACTGGAACGACCTCAGGAACGCCGCGCGGACCATAGCCGAGAAGAAGAAGGACATGGCGGGGATCTCGCTCGCCCTCGGGCGCAACCTCTGCACCGACTACCATTTCGCCGCGCTCCTGCACTCGGCGGGCGGCCGGATGTTCGATCCGGCGAACAAGTTCCAGGTGGTGTTCGACTCGCCCGAGACGGTGGAGGCGCTCGAGTACGTGAAGTCGCTGCAGCCGTACATGCCGCGCGGCGCGGTGAGCTACAGCTTCCTCGAGGTCGTGGACTCGATCGTCACCGGACGCGCGGGGATCTCGTTCTACTGGGGCCGCCCCTACGGGCGGGCGGCGGAGGAGAACAAGGCGGTGTTCGCCAACCTCCAGTCGTTCAACCACGCCCGCCACCCGAAGACCGGCCGGCGCTCGAACTGGAACGACTTCCAGGGCTGGTGCATCCCGCGGCCCAACAATCAGTACGTCGAGGAGGTCAAGGCGGCGCTCGTCTACTACCAGACGAGCCCGCAGTGGCTGGTGCGCTACTGCCACTCGCTGATGCCGAACGTGTCGCCGGTGTACAAGGACGTCCTGAACAACCCGACGCTGCAGACGCACCCGTTCTTCGAGACCAAGCGGCAGACGATCATGAACTACTACGTGACCTCGCTGCCGTACTCGTCCTCGACCGCCAACGAGTGGCTCCGCGGAGTCAACCCGCTCGCCGGCATCGTGCATGGCCGCTCGATCCTCGCGCAGACCGTGCAGAAGGTGGCGGTCGACAACTGGAAGGCCGCCGACGCCGCGAAGTGGGGCGCGAAGGAGCTCGAGCAGGTGCGCAAGGAGAACCTGCGCCTGCTCGGCGGCGCCGTCTGAGCGCCGCGGGTCGCGCCTAGAGCGGGGCAGCCGCAGCTGCCCCGTTCGCTCGGTCCCGCGTCACCCGCGCCGCGATGTCCCAAGCCGCCGACTGGAAGAGGGCCGACAGCCGGATCGGCATCCTGTTCATCGTGCCGTTCGCGGTCACGGCGCTCGTCTTCATGGTCTATCCGGTCGCCGAGGCGGTGCGACTCGCCTTCTACCATCACAACCCGCTCAACCCCGGGGCAAGCAGCTTCGCGGGCCTGGACAACTTCCGCGCGCTCGCCGCGGACCCGCTGTTCTGGCAGGCGTTCCGGCAGGCCGCGGTGTGGACCTTCTCCTCGATCGTGCTGCAGACCGTGATCGGCGTCGCGCTCGCGCTGCTCCTGCACCTCCCGCTGCGCGGCATCTCGGTGTTCCGCGGGCTGTTGCTCTTCCCGTACATCGTGCCCACGGTGGTGATCGCGCTCATCCTGCAGTGGATGCTGAACGCGGACCTCGGCGTGGTGAACTGGTCGCTGCGGGGCGCGGGCCTGATCGACGAGAACGTCTACTGGCTCGCCTCGCCCGGCATGGCGATGCTCTCCACCATCGCGCTGAACGTCTGGAAGTACACCCCGTTCGTCACGATCTGCGTGCTGGCGCGCCTGCAGACCATCCCGCTCGAGCTCTACGACGCGGCCAAGGTCGATGGCGCGGGCGCCGTCCGGCGCTTCGTCGACATCACCCTGCCGCAGCTCGCGGAGGTGCTCGCGGTGGTCGTGATCTTCCGCACGATCTGGACGTTCAACAAGTTCGAGGAGATCTATCTCCTCACCCGGGGCGGGCCGGGCACCTCGACCTTCAACCTCGCGATCTATTCCTTCGAGCAGTCGGTCGCGAACCTGAAGATGGGCATGGGCGCCGCGACCGGCGTGGTGATGATGGCGCTCCTCTTCGTCGGTAGCCTGATCTACATGCGCGTCTTCCGCTTCGACGAGGAACCGACGCAATGAGCGCACTGGGCGCCGTGCGGCAGGTGATCGCCTATCTCGTGCTGCTCGTCGTCACGTTTCTCATCTGCTTTCCGCTGATCTGGGCGGCTTCGACCTCGCTCAAGAGCCCGAAGGACGTCATGGCGACGCCGCCGACGCTCCTGCCGGCCGAGGTGACGATCGAGAACTACCGCAACCTCGTCACCGGCAAGCAGCAGTACTACCGCGCCGACCAGTCCTATGTGCCGACCACCGCCGCGCCCCAGCACTTCACGTCCTGGTTCGCCAACAGCGTGATCGTGAGCCTGGGCAGCACCGCGATCAGCATCCTCATCAGCACGCTCGCCGCCTACAGCGTCACCCGCTTCCGCTACCGGGGCCGGCGGATCATTCCGTACTTCAGCCTGCTCGGCTACATGATCCCGTCGATCATCCTCGTGTTCCCGCTGTTCCTGGTGATGGCCGAGCTGCGGCTCACCAACAGCCTGTGGAGCCTCACCTTCGGCTACGTCTCGATCACGCTGCCGTTCTGCATGTGGCTGCTGTGGGCGTTCTTCCGCGGCATCCCGATCGAGCTGGAGGAGGCGGCGATGATCGACGGCGCGAGCCGCCTGCGCGTCTTCGTCGACATCGTGCTGCCCTCGGCGGCGCCGGGCATCATCGCCGCCGCGATCTTCTCGCTGATCGTCTCCTGGAACGATTTCCTCTTCGCCCGGGTGTTCATCAACTCGATCGAGAACCTGCCGCTCACCGTCGGCGTGATGCACTTCTTCGAGGGCACGCACGTCGACTGGGGCCTGATGATGGCCTCCGCGGTGCTCATGACCGTACCGATGGCGATCCTCTTCATGCTGATGCAGCGCCACCTCGTCGCCGGGTTCGGGGCGGGGGCGGTGAAGGGCTGACGGGCCTGCGGGCATGACGATCAGGCTCGAGCACATCTGGAAGTCCTTCGGCCCGGTCGCGGTGCTGAAGGACGTGCACCTCGAGCTGCCCGAGCGCGAGTTCATCACCCTCGTGGGCCCCAGCGGTTGCGGCAAGACGACGCTGCTCAGGATCCTCGCCGGGCTCGAGTCGGCCACGCGCGGGGAGATCTGGCACGGCGACACGCGGGTCTCGGACCTCGCGCCGGGGAAGCGCGACATCGCGATGGTGTTCCAGAACTACGCGCTCTACCCGCACATGAACGTACACGGCAACATCGCCTACGGGCTCAAGGTCCGCGGCACGCCGAAGGCGGAGATCGCGGCGCGGGTGCTCGAGGTCGCGCGAGTGCTCGAGATCGAGAGTCTCCTCGGCCGCAAGCCGCGGCAGCTCTCCGGCGGGCAGCGCCAGCGCGTCGCGCTCGGCCGCGCGATGGTGCGCAAGCCCTGGCTGTTCCTCATGGACGAGCCGCTCTCCAACCTCGACGCGAAGCTGCGGGTGACGATGCGCGGCGAGCTGAAGCGCTTCCACATGCGGCTCGAGACCACCACGGTCTACGTCACCCACGACCAGCTCGAGGCCATGACCATGTCCGACAAGATCGCGGTCATGGACCACGGCGTCGTGCAGCAGTACGCGACGCCCGCGGAGGTGTACAACCGGCCGGCGAACACCTTCGTCGCCGGCTTCATCGGCAGCCCGCCGATGAACTTCGTCGAGCGCGCCGAGTTGCGCGGCGGCGAGCTCGCGCTCGACTGCGGCCCCGACGGACGGATCGCGATCGGCGCCTCGCCGCTCCCGAACGGGTTTGCGGGCGAGACGCTGCTCGGCGTGCGGCCGCAGGACCTGGAGGTGCGCGGCGCGCCGCGGGCGGGCGCCGTGCCCGCGACGGTGACGCTCATCCAGCTGGTCGGCTCCGAGAAGCTCGTGGAGGTCGCGTTCGGCGCCGCGGGCAAGCTCACCGCCCAGGTCAAGGCGGACGCGCCGGTCGCGGCGGGCGAGCGCGTCTGGATCGGGTTCGACCCGGCCAAGCTGCACCTCTTCGAGCCCGGCTCTGGCGGCAACCTCGCCCTGCGCTGACCCGATGTCGCGCGCCCACAGCCGCCCGAGCGCCACGGTCCGTGACGTGGCGCGCGTCGCCGGGGTCTCCACCGCCACCGTCTCCCGCGCGCTCCGCTTCCCGGAAGTCGTGCGGCCCGCGACCCGGGCGCGCATCGAGCGCGCCGTCGCGCGGTTGAACTACGTGTCGCACGGCGTGGCGCGCGCGCTGTCGACGCGCCGGACGGATTCGGTGGGCGCGGTGATTCCGACGCTCGACAACGCGATCTACGCGGTCTCCACGCACTCGCTGCAGAAGGCGCTCGAGCAGGCGGGGTACACGCTGCTCCTCGCGTGCCACGAGTTCGACCTCGAGGCCGAGGCGCGGATGGCGCGCGCGTTCGTCGAGAAGGGCGTGGACGCCCTGGTGCTCGTCGGCACCGCGCACCACCCCGCGACCCGGGCCCTGCTCGGGTCGCTCTCGATCCCCTATGTGCTCACCTGGTCGCTCGACCGCTCGATGGGGCAGCCGAGCGTCGGCTTCGACAACCGCGCCGCCGGGCGCATGATCGCCGAGTACCTGATCGGGCTTGGCCACCGGCGCATCGCGATGATCGCCGGGGTCACCGACGGCAACGACCGGGCGCGCGATCGCGTGGCCGGCGTGAGAGCGGCCCTCAAGCGGGCGAACCTCGCGCTCGAGTGCTTGGTGCAGGCCCCTTACACGCTGCAGGCGGGCCGGGAGGCGCTGGCGCGGGTGGTCGCCTCGGCGCGCCCGAGCGCAGTCGTGTGCGGCAACGACATCCTCGGCATCGGCGCGATCCAGCAGGCACAGGCGCTCGGTATCGCGGTGCCTGGGGACCTGTCGATCACCGGTTTCGACGACATGGAGATCGCGACCGTGGTCTCGCCCGCGCTCACGACGGTGCGCTTCCCGATCGCCGAGACCGGTCTGCAGGCGGCGAAGTACCTCGTCGCGCGGCTCCGGGGCGAAGCGCCGCCGGCGTGCCTCGAGCTGCCGCTCGAGCTGGTAGCCCGCGCTTCGACGGCGCCGCCGCGCTGACCGGCCGGAGCGCGCCGCGCGCGGGTTCGGTTGACCGGCCGCGAAATAGGCGGGCGCCCGGCGGCGTTTACACTCCGCGGCCCAACCAGGAGGAAGCATCGTGGATCCACGCATCATCGGGCTTTACGACGAGTACACCCACAAGCCGCTCGAGCGGCGCGCTTTTCTGGAGCGCCTCGCCGTGCTCGCGGGGGGCACGGCCGCGGCGATGACGCTGCTGCCGCTGCTCGAGAGCAACTACGCGCAGGCCGCGATCGTCGACCCGGCCGATCCGCGGGTCGCCACGAGCACCGTCACGTACAAGGGTGTGACCGGCGACATCCGCGCCTATCTGGCGGTGCCGAAGGCCGGCCCCCCCAAGCGTGCCGCCGTGATCGTGATCCACGAGAACCGCGGCGTCACCCCGCACATCCAGGACATCGCGCGCCGCGTCGCGGTCGACGACTTCACTGCGCTCGCGGTCGACCTGCTGTCACCCGTGGGTGGCACGCCGGCGAACGAGGACGAGGCGCGCGCCGCGTTCGGGCGCATCGACCGGGCGGACGCGGTGCGCAATCTGGTCGCCGCGGTGGCCTATCTCAAGGGCCGGCCGGACGCGGCCGGGCCGGTGGGCGCGGTCGGGTTCTGCTTTGGGGGCGGGGTGTGCAACCTGCTCGCCGCAGCCGCGCCCGATCTCGCGGCCGCGGTGCCGTTCTACGGGTCGGCGCCGCCGGTGGCCGACGTGCCGATGATCAAGGCGAAGCTCCAGCTCCACTACGCCGGGAACGACCCGCGCATCAACGCCGGCATCCCCGACTACGAGGCGGCGCTCAAGGCCGCGCGCATCTCGTACGAGGTGTTCGTCTACGAGGGCGCCGAGCATTCCTTCAACAACGACACCGCCGGCGTGCGCTACAACAAGGCCGCCGCGGACCTCGCGTGGTCGCGCACGATCGCGTTCTTCAAGGCGAACCTGCGCTAGCCCTCGTCAAAGGAGGCGGCGAGCGAAGCGTGCCGGAGGATTTCCCGCACCGGGGAGCAGGAGGGTCGATGCCTGCGTCAAACCCCCCGGTACGCTTCGCTTCCCGACCCCCGTCAGGGGGGTCCGGAGTTACGACTTTTCCTTGTCGGTGTCGGGGGCCGGCGCGGGTGCGGGCTTGTCGTCGTCCGCGCTCGGGTTGAGCTGCACGTACTCCGAATCCCACCACGGCGAGGAGATGTCGAGGCTGGGATCGGCGGCGAACGCGGTAGCGGCCGAAAAGACGAAGAGGACGGCGAACAGGGTGCTTGCGAGCGATTTCACGATGGTTCCTTTCTCGAGGTGTATTGACGTCGTTGCTGGCGATTGAAACCCGTCACTGGGTTGTCTTCTCCCCGCCCTCCTTCTTCTCGTCCTCCTTCGCGTCTCCAGCCTGCTTTTCCGCCTGGGCGACCGTGGGGTCGTTGCTGGCCGGCTGGCCCGTTGCGGCAGGCTGCGCCGGGGCCGCGCCCATATTCGCGGGCGGCTTGCTTTCGGCCGTGAGGTCGGGGCCGCAGGCCGTGAGGCCGAGCGCGGCGATCGTTGCCATCAGGAAGTCACGTGTCATTCCGCACTCTCCTACTCTCCCGGAAAAATCGAGGGCCTCGGCCCGGAGGCGGTTCGCGCTACACCGCAGGTGCGGAGTTGACGCCCGCCGTGTTATTCCCCGATGGCGCAATGCGGTGATTTCGTATCAAGGGACGTTCGCCGCATTGCCGACTATTGCGGCGCGGGCCGCTGTTACATGGTGATACACGGCGAGTTGTCGCCGGGCTCGGCGCGGTGCTATATACCGGCGCGATGGAACGCCCGGATCACGTCCTGGTGGTCGATGACGACGCGGAGATCCGCAGCCTCATCGCCGAGTACCTTGGGCGCAACGGGCTGCGGGTGACGGTCGCGGGCGACGGCAGGGAGATGCGGCAGGCGCTGGACGCGAACCGCATCGACCTCGTCGTGCTCGATCTGATGATGCCCGGCGAGGATGGTCTGAAGCTGTGCCGTGACCTGCGTGCCAGATCGAACGTGCCGGTCGTCATGCTGACCGCGCGCGGCGACGAGCTCGACCGCATCATCGGCATCGAGATGGGTGCCGACGACTACCTCGCGAAACCGTTCAATCCCCGCGAGCTGCTCGCCCGCATCAAGAGCGTGCTGCGGCGCGCCCGCTCGCTGCCGGAGGCGTCCCTCGAGGCGAAGCGGCTGCGCTTCGCCGGCTGGACCCTGGATCTCGTCGCGCGCAGCCTGGGGTCCCCGGAGGGCGTGGTCGTGCCGCTGAGCGGCACCGAGTTCCGGCTGCTCAAGGTGTTTGTCGAGCACCCCAACCACGTGCTCGACCGCAACCAGCTCATGGACCTCACGCTCGGTCGCGAGGCGGCACCGTTCGATCGCAGCATCGACGTGCAGCTGAGCCGCCTGCGCCAGCGGCTGCGCGACGACGCGCGCGAGCCGCGGATCATCAAGACGGTGCGCAACCAGGGCTACGTGCTCGCGGCCGCCGTCGAGCGCGTCGATTGAGCGGGGCCCCGGGACGATGGGCCTCCTGCCACGAACGCTCATCGGAAGCACGCTGCTCGTCGTCGCAGCGGGGCTGGTGCTCGCTGAGATCGCGAGCATTGCGGTCAACCTGCTCGATCGCGGCGGGTCGGTCTATCGCCTCGGCGCCCAGCAATTGGCGCTCCGCATCGCCGAGACCGTGCGCATCCTGAACCGCCTGCCGCCGGCGGAGCGGGCCAAGGTGGCCGAGGAAGTGAACAGCAACACCCTGCGCCTGACGCTGACCCGGGAGCCGTTCAAAGCCGACCGCGACTACGACGAGTTCGCCGACTACGAGGCGGCTTTCGCCCGCCAGATCCAGCGCGCGATCGGCGCGCCGCTGCGCACGACGGTCGAGATCACGCAGCTGCCGAAGACGCGGCGGACGGCCGGTGCCGAGCCGCCCGCGCACGGGCCGCTGGAGCTCTGGGTCGCGCGCAACTTCTACTTCCTGCTGCCCCACCCGTTCGTGGTCGTCGCCCAGGTCGTCCTCGACGACGGCACGACGGCGCTCTTCCTCGGGCAGGTGCCGCAGGAGCCGCTCGGCCGGCTCAAGCGGCTCGTGCCGCACCTGCTGCTGTGGGTCCTGATCTTCTTCGGGCTGGCGGCGCTGGCGGTGCGCCTGATCACGCGATCGCTCGATCGCCTGGCGCGGGCTGCAGACCGGATCGGCGCGGACCCCGGGGGTCCGCCGGTAGAGGAGTCGGGCCCGACCGAGGTTCGGCGAGTCATTCGCGCGTTCAATCGCATGCAGGAGCAGGTGCGCGCGTATGTGCTCGAGCGCACGCGGCTGCTCGGCGCGATCTCACACGACCTGAGGACGCCGCTCACGCGCATGCGCCTGCGGGCCGAGCTGCTCCCGGATCCCGATCTGCGCGCCAAGTTCGTCCGCGACGTGGCGGAGATGGAAGCGATGGCGGGATCCGCCCTCGACTTCACGCGCAGCCTCGGCGCCGAGGCGCGCCGGCAGTCGGTCGACGTCGGCGCTCTGATCGAGAGCCTCAGCGAGAACTGGCGCGAGACCGGGGGCGAGGTCACGGTGGAGGGTGCGCCGCGCGCCGCGCTCAGCGGCCATCCCGAGGCGCTGCGCCGCTGCCTGAACAATCTGATCGAGAACGCGATCCGCTACGGCGACCGGGCGCATCTGCAAGTCGAGGACGAGGGCGATGCGCTCCGCATCGCGGTGGGCGACGAGGGGCCCGGGATCCCCGAGGCGGAGCTCGAGCGCGTGTTCGAGCCGTTTTTCCGCCTCGAGCCGTCGCGCAACCGCACGAGCGGCGGCGCGGGGCTCGGCCTGAGCATCGCGCGGAACATCGCGCGCTGGCACGGCGGCGACGTCAGGCTGCGCAACCGCGCCACGGGCGCGGGCCTGATCGCGGAGCTGTGGCTGCCGCGGCCGCGGTCCGCGTAGCGGGCCGGATCTGGCACCATCGCGGTGCTGGAGCGAGAGACTGGCTGATGACCCCTGCCGCGGCCGCCGGCACCGTCCGGCTCGGCGATCTCACCGTGAACCGCATGGCGCTCGGCGCGATGCGCGTCTGCGGCCCCGACATCTGGGGTCCGCCCAAGGACCGCGCCGCGGCGCATCGCCTCCTCCGCCGCGCCGTCGAGCTCGGCGTGAACTTCCTCGACACCGCGGACAGCTACGGCCCGGAGGTCGACGAGACGCTTATCGCGGAAGCGCTTCATCCCTATCCGCAGGGTCTGGTGATCGGCACCAAGGGCGGGCTCCTCCGCCCGAACCGGCACGCCTGGGACCCGGACGGGCGGCCCGAGCACCTCCGGCGTGCGCTCGACGGCAGCCTCAAGCGCCTGCGGCTCGAGCGCATCGACCTCTACCAGTTCCACGCGCCTGATCCCAAGGTGCCGTTCGCCGAGTCGGTGGGCACGCTCGCCGAGCTGCAGCGCGCGGGCAAGATCCGTCACCTCGGGCTGTCGAACGTCAGCGTGCGGCAGCTCATGGACGCGCGTCGCATTGCGCCGATCGTCTCGGTGCAGAACGACTACAGCGTGGAGAACCGCGGGTCGGACGACGTGCTCGCGGCGTGCGAGAAGGCGGGGATCGCGTTCATCCCCTGGTATCCGCTCGGCGCCGGTCGCGCGCTGCGCTCGGCCAACGTCAAGCGCGTCGCCGCGCGTCTCGGCGCGACGCCGGCTCAGGTGGCGATCGCGTGGCTGCTCGCGCGCTCGCCGATGATGCTGCCCATCCCCGGCACCGCGTCGATCGCGCACCTCGAGGAGAACGTCGGCGCGGCCGCGTTGAAGCTCGCGGCCGAGGACCTCAAGGCGCTCGGCTGAGCCCCCCCGGGGGGGCGGTGAGCGGATGGTCGCCGCGCGGCCCGGCGCGGCGGTCGCTTGACCGGGGTCCATGCCATCTGTACACTTCTAATGTACAGAGCGAAGCCATGAAGAAAGTCAACGTCACCGAGCTCAGGCAGAACCTTCCCGCCTACCTCGCCCGGGTGCGGCGCGGCGAGCGGATCAAAGTCACCTCGCGCGGGACGGTCATCGCCGAGATCGCGCCCCCTGCGCCGTCGCCCGACGAGGTCGCCGCGGCACGGGCGCGGCTGCGCGGCAGCGTCCGGCGCTATGAACGGCCGCTCGAGCCGGTGATCGATCCGGCCGAGTGGGACATGAACCGTTGATCGTCCTCGACACCCACGTGCTCGTCTGGTGGGTGGCGGGCAGCGGGCGGTTGTCGGCGCGAGCGAAGCGCGCAATCGATCAGCGGCTGCGGCGAGGTCCGGTGATCGCCTCCGCAATCACCGTGCTCGAGATCGCAACCGCGGTGCGCCGCGGCCGTCTCGAGCTCGGATCGCCGCTCGACCAGTGGCTTGCCGACCTGCTCGCGCTCCCCGAGCTGCGCTTCGCGCCGGTCAGCGTCGAGATTGCCCGCCTCGCCGGGGGCTTCGAGGACCCGGCTCCCGGTGATCCTGCCGATCGCGTCATCCTGGCGACTGCGCAGACGTTGCGTGCCAGACTCGTCACCGCGGACGAGCGATTGCAGGCCACGCCGCTCGTTGCGTTCGTCTGGTAGCGGTCGCCGGCAGGCGGGGATGCCCCTCGGCATCCCCGCCGCCGTCGGTTTGGTGAACTACGCTGCGCGCGTCAGCGCGCCGGTCTGGTAGTCCCGGATCGCCTGCTCGATCTCCGCGCGCGTGTTCATCACGAACGGGCCGTACTGCACGATCGGCTCGCCGATCGGACGGCCGGCGAGCAGCAGAAACCGCCCGCCTTCGGGACCGGCGGTGACCTCCACCTGGTCGCCCGCGGTCAGAAAGCCCGCGCTGTGCGTCTTCAGCGTCCGCGCGGCGCCCGTGGGACCGACGCTCACGCTGCCTTCGAACGGATACACGAAGGCGTTGTAGTCGGCCGGCAACGGATGCGCGAATGCGGCGCCCGCGGGAAGCTCGACGTCGAAGTACAGCGGGTCGGTGGTGCCGCCCTGGATCGGACCAGGCGTGGATCGTCCGTCCGCCTCCAGCGTCCCGGCGACCACTTTGACGCGGCCACCGTTGGGCAGCGCGACGACGGGGATCTGATCCGCCTGGATGTCGCGATACCCGGCCGGCTTCATCTTCTCGCGCGCGGGCAGATTGATCCACAGCTGGAAGCCACGCATGCGCCCCCGGTCCTGCTGCGGCATCTCGGAGTGGATGATGCCGCGGCCCGCGGTCATCCACTGCACGCCGCCGCTCTTCAGGTGCCCGCGGTTGCCGAGGTGGTCCTCGTGCAGCATGTGGCCGTCGAGGATGTAGGTGACGGTCTCGAAGCCCCGGTGCGGATGCGCCGGGAAGCCGGCGACGTAGTCGTCCGGATTCTCGGACGAGAACTGGTCGAGCATGAGGAACGGGTCGAGCCGGAGCCGGTCCTGGCGCCCGACGCTGCGCAGCAGCTTGACGCCCGCGCCGTCCGAGGCGGGGATGGATTCGACGATCTCGCGCAGCGTGCGGGTGCTCATGAGCTGCTCCTGTCCTGGTGAGTGTCGTATATGGGGCGGCCGGTGCGAGGCGTCAAGCCGCGAGCGCCTCCGGCGCGCCGATGCTGCGGATCGCATTCTGCGCCCGCGCGATACCGGCCTGCTTCGCCGCATCGCTGACAGCGAGCCCTTCGGCGTAGACGAACGTCACGTCCGTGATCCCGAGGAAGCCCAGGAACTGCCGGACGAACGCGGTCTGGGTGTCGGCGTCGGTGCCGTTGTAGAACCCGCCGCGCGTCGCGAACACGTATGCCCGCTTGCCGGTCAGCAGACCGACCGGACCTCTTTCGGTGTAGCGGAACGTGGCGCCGGCGCGGGCGACGTGGTCGAAATAGGCCTTCAGCGTCGACGGGACGCCGAAGTTGTACATCGGCAGGCCGAGCACGATGACGTCGGCGCGCTTCAGCTCGTCGATCAGGCGATCGGAGTCATCGACGACGGCCCGCTGCTCGGACGTGCGCTCGCCGGGCTCGGCGAGGAAGGCCCCGAAGCGCTCGGCGGTGAGGTGAGGGACCGGCTCGCGCGCGAGATCCCGCACGATGACGTCGCCGCGGGGGTGGTTCGCTTGCCACCCGGCGACGAACTCGTCGGCGAGGCGGCTCGACTGTCCGCCGGTAGAGAAGAGGCTCGTATTCAGCTGCAGCAAGGTGCTCATGGCGCGGCTCCTGGTTCGAGGTTCGGATGCCGCAGATGATCGGGTTTACTGGATCGATATTAAAGCGCAAGATTTGGCAACTATCAATCGATCTGGTAGATAGATTGTGATTAACCTGCGGATTACATTGGACCAGTGGCGCACCTTTCTAGCGGTGGTGGACGCCGGCGGCTACGCGCAGGCCGCGGGAGCGCTCCACAAGAGCCAGTCGACCGTGACCTACGCAGTCAAGAAGATCGAATCGCTGCTCGACGTGAAGGTCTTCGAGATCAAGGGCCGCAAGGCGGTGCTGACCGGGGCTGGGCAAGTGCTCCACCGGCGCGCCCGAACGCTCGTCGAGGAAGCGGCGACGCTCGAGCGCGGCGCTGGCGCGATGTCGGCGGACTGGAAGCCGGAGCTCCGCCTCGCAGTCGACGTGATTTTCCCGACCTGGCTCCTGCTGCAGTGCTTCGAGGCGTTCGCGAAGGAACGGCCGGAGACCCGCATCGAGCTCTACGAGACGGTGCTCGGCGGCACCGACGAGGCGCTCGCGGGCGGGCAGGTCGACATCGCGATCACCTCGCAGCTTCCGGGCGGCTTCCTCGGCGATCCGCTGATGCGCCTGCGCTTCATCCCCGCCGCGCACCCGGACCACCCGCTGCACCGCCTCGGCCGGGACCTCACCTATCGGGACCTCCGGCGCCACCGACAGCTCGTGATCCGCGACAGCGGGATCCAGCGGACGCGGCCGGGCGCCTGGCTCGGCGCCGAGCAGCGCTGGACGGTGAGCCACAAGGCGACCTCGATCCGGGCCGCATGCATGGGGCTCGGGTTCGCGTGGTATCCGGAGGAGAGCATCCGGAGCGAGCTGGAATCGGGCGCGTTGCGCCCGCTGCCGCTCAGGGAGGGTGCCGAGCGCTGGACCGAGCTCTATCTCGTTTTCGCGGACCCCGACTACGCCTCACGGGACGAACGCCGGCTCGCCGAGATCATCCGCGAATCGGTCGCGCGCGAGTGCGCGCGGGCTATTGCGGCCGAGGTGACGCCAGCCGGCGGAGCGCCGCCTCCGTCGCCGGGTCGGCGGGAAAGAAGCACTCGATCCGGAGCTCGTGGAGCGTGATGTCGTAGGGCGTGCCGAGGCTGGCGAGCAGAGTGAAGAAGCTGAACCGCGCCTCGCCCTTGCGCATCTCGATCGCGAGGAACGGCGCGGTGGGGGCGTCGAGATCGAGCGCCTGCCAGTCGCGCGGGACGCCGGGGTAGGCGAGCAGGTCGTCGAGCAGCCGGCGGATCTCCGCGTCCCCGGTGCGGATCAGGTCGCGATGGAGCCACTGGATGAGCGCTGCGGCCGTGGCGTCCCAGTTGACGATGGCCGGCCGCAGACCCTGCGGGTGGAAACAGAGCCGCATCGCGTTGGGCGCGCCGGCCGCCGCGGCGTCCCCCTCGAGGAGCAGGCCGACGACGCGCCCCATCGCGTCGTTCGTCGCGACGATGTTCCATTGCCGGTCGAGGACCATGGCGGGATAGGGCTCCTGCTGGCGCAGCATGAACGCGAGCGCCTGCTTCGCCTGCGCCATCTCGGGGGCGTCGAGCGGCGTCTCGCGATAGAGCGGCGCGTACCCGGCCGCGGTGAGCAATTCGTTCCGCGCCCGCGGCGGCACGTCGAGCACCTGCGACAGGTGCAGCACCATCTCGTGGCTCGGCCGCGTGCGGCCCGTTTCGACGAAGCTCAGATGGCGCGCCGAGATCTCGGCCTCGGTCGCGAGCCCGAGCTGGCTCATCCGGCGGCGCTCGCGCCACTGCTTGAGCAGCAGCCCCACGGAGCTCGCCCTACGTTGCCTCGTCGTCCGCTCGCGCGCTTTCACGGGACCAGTATAGGCAGCCGCGGTCGGTCCGCCATTACTTCGCGGGTAATTGAACTGCTTCCCCGCGTCGCGCAGAATGCGACGGTCATGGACCCTGCCGCGATCACCCAGGCACTGAACGGGACGCTCGCCGCGCTCCTCGGGATCCGCTTCGTCGACACGAGCCCGGAGCGCGTCATCGCCGAGCTTGCGATCCGCGACGACCTGCGCACCACGACAGGGCCTTTGCACGGCGGTGCGCTGATGGCGTTCGCGGACACGGTCGGGGCGGTCGCCACGGTGCTCAACCTGCCCGCGGGCGCGAGCACGGCCACCCTCGAATCGAAGACCAACTTCTTCGCTGCCGGACGCGCCGGCATCGTCCGCGCCGAGTCGACGCCGCTCCACCGCGGCAAGACGACCATGGTCTGGCAGACGCGGGTCACCGACGAGTCGGGCCGGCTGCTCTCGCTGACGATCCAGACGCAGATGGTCCTGCCTCCGAAGTGAGCGAGCGCGCCGCGATTCTGGCCGCGGTGCTCTCGAGCGCGTTCGGCGGGACGGCGCCGGCAGCCACGCGCTACGTGATCGGCGCGACCGATCCGGTGACCCTCGCCGCGCTCCGCTTCGGCGTCGGCTTCCTGCTCCTGCTGCCGCTCGCGCTGGCGCTCGGGCGCCGCTGGCCGCGCGGGCGCGACTGGCTCGGCGTCGCGGGCCTCGGCACGCTGTTCTTCGCGGTCTTCTTCGTCTTCTACAACGCGGCGTTCGTCTACACCACCGCCGCGCGGGGCGCGCTTGCGCTCTCCGCCATGCCGCTGCTCACCATGGCGATCGCTGCGCTGCTCGGCATCGAGAAGCTGAGCGTGCGCAAGGGCGCCGGCGTCGCGATCGCGATGGGCGGGGTGGCGGCCGCGCTCGCGAGCGGGCTCGGGGAAGCGCCGCCCGGGGCCTGGCGCGGCGACCTGATCATGGCCGGCGGCGCGGTGTGCATGGCGCTCTACAACGTCTGGTCGCGACCGTTCATCGCGCGCTCGAGCGCGCTAGGCTTTCTCACCGCGGGCATGGGGATCGGCGCCGCGTGCCTGGTGGCGACTGCCTGGGTCCGCGGCGGCTTCGGCGCGGCGCTCGCGTTCGGGGCGCCGCAATGGGCCGCGGTCGCGAGCCTGGGGTTCTTCGCGAGCGCGCTGAGCTTCTATCTCTGGGTCTTCGCGCTCGAGCGCACCACGCCCACGCGCGTCGCCAACACGATCACCGTCAACCCGGTGACCGCCGCGCTGCTCGCCGTGCCGCTGCTCGGCGAGCCGATCGGACTGAACCTCGTGCTCGGGCTCGCCGCGGTCGGCACGGGGATCTGGATCGCGTCGACGCAGCGTGCGCCGCGGGCCTAGCCGACGCTCGTGTACCCGCCGTCGACGAGCATGACGGTCCCGGTCACGTAGCGCGCGGCGTCGGAGCACAGGAACAGGATCGGGTCCGCGATCTCCGCCGGCTCCGCCCAGCGCGCGAGCGGGATGCGCGCGAGGATCTGGGCGTTGCGCTCGGGGTTCTCGCGGGCGCCCTTCGAGAGGTTCGTGATGACCCAGCCCGGGGCGACTGCGTTCACGCGGATCCCGTCGGCGGCGTAGGCCGCCGCGAGCGACATCGTCAGATTGCGCACCGCACCCTTGGACGCGGAGTAGGCGGGTTGCTTCGGTCCGCCGAAGAACGACATCACCGAGGCGATGAATACGACCGCGCCCTTGCGCTTTGCGAGCAGCGGCCGGGCCGCGGCGGTGACGCGCATGCCCCCGTTCAGGTTCACGTCGATCACTTGCTCGAACACTTCGGGCGAGTGCTCCGCGTCCCGGCGGATCATGCCCGCGCTGTTGACCACGTAGTCCAACGACGCGAGGCCGCCGACCAGTCCGGTAACCGCTTTGGCGTCGGTCACGTCCAGCTTGCGGACGTCGACGCCGGCGAACTCCGGGTTGGCGCGCGCGGCCGCGAGCTCCTCGTCGGTGAGGCCGCAGGCGATGACCTTCGCGCCGGCGCGCTTGAAGGCGAGGCTCGCCGCCGCGCCGATGCCCGAGACACCGCCGGTCACCAAAGCAGTCTTGCCGGAAAAGTCGAACGAGAAGCTCATTGCGTCCGCCGTATCGCCGCGAAGCGTACCCGAAGCGGTCGGCCGCTGCACTGTGGTCGAGGTAACATCCGCGTCCCGCATCCGGAGGAACGCGTCATGGTCGAGGTCAGGCAGAAGACGCAGGTCAGGATGAAGCTCGACGGCGAGTGCGCGTCGCACTCCCGCACCGACGTGAGCGTCCGCGACGTCAAGGTCACGATCGACGAGCCGATTGAGCGCGGCGGCACGAACCAGGGGCCCTCGCCGACCGAGACGCTGATGGCGGCGCTCATCGCCTGCACGAACGTGATCACCCACAAGGTGGCGCGCGCGAACGGCGTGCACCTGCACGCGATGCGCGTCCGCCTCGAGGCCGATTTCGACCGGCGGGGCGTGCTGCTCGCCGAGGAGGTGGACGTGCCGTTCCCGCGCGCCACGCTCTTCATCGACGTCACGACCGACGCTGACGACGCCGCGGTCGCGAAAGTGAAGCACGAGCTCGCGATGTTCTGCCCGGTCTCGAAGGTGATCCGCGCGTCCGGGACCCGCCTCGAGGAGGTCTGGACGGTCACGCGGCGGTGACGCCGGCGGTGCTCGGCCCAGGGTCTCGACCCGGTTTAGAATTCACCGTTCGTAGGCGGCAGGATCGCCCCCGGGGGTCGGGAACCCCGGCCGGGTGCCGCCGCGGCGACGAAACCGCGGAATGCGCGCATCCAATCGGCTGTTATCGACGTAGCCCGGTAAGATCAGCCCGCACGCTCCGCTCGTCCCGCAGTTCCTCCAACACCCGAAGACAAAGGAGATCCCCCATGGACCGTAGAGCCTTCCTGCAGACCTCCGCCGCCGCGGCCGCCGCGTCCGCGCTGCCCTGGCGGGATGCACTGGCGAGCACCGAATGGCGGACTTTCGAGACGATCACGCGGGTCGAGGTGCTCAAGCCCCGCGGCGTGTCGCGCGCCTGGGTGCCGCTGCCCATGACCGACGACACTGACTGGCAGAAGACGGTCGGCAGCACGTGGACCGGGAACGCGGCGCGCGCCCGGGTCGCAAGCGACGGCAAGTACGGTGCGACCATGGTCTTCGCGGAATGGCGCGACGGCGAAGCCGCGCCCGTGATCGAGGTCACGAGCCGCTTCATGACCCGCGACCGCGCGGTGGACCTCGGCAAGCCGGTCCCGAACGCGGAGAAGCTCTCGCCCGCCGATCGCGCGTTCTACCTCGCGCCCACCGAGTTCATCCCGACCGACGGGATCGTCCGGAAGACGGCGCTCGAAATCACGAAGGGCGCGAGCAGCGACGTGGAGAAGGCGCGCGCCATCTATGAATGGGTGGTCGACAACACGTTCCGCGACCCGAAGACGCGCGGCTGCGGCTGGGGCGACATCAAGGCCATGCTCGAGTCGGGGAACCTCGGCGGCAAGTGCGGGGACCTGAACGCCATGTTCGTGGGCCTCGCGCGCTCGGTCAGCGTGCCGGCGCGCGACGTCTATGGGTTGCGGGTGGCGCGCTCGGAGCACGGCTACGCGAGCCTCGGCGTCGGCTCGCCCAACGTGACCCGGGCGCAGCACTGCCGCGCGGAGTTCTTCGCCGCGGGCTACGGCTGGGTGCCGGTCGATCCGGCGGACGTCCGGAAGGTCGTGCTCGAGGAGCCGCCGGGCAAGCTCGCGGTCAACGACCCGAGGGTCGAGGCGGCGCGCAAGCGCCTGTTCGGCAGCTGGGAGATGAACTACCTCGCCTACAACATGGGCCACGACGTGAAGCTGCCGAACTCGAGCGGCCCGAAGCTGCCGTACCTGATGTACATCAACGCCGAGACCGGCGGCGAGATGCGCGATCAGCTCGATCCCGACTCGCTTATGTACTCGATCACCTCGCGCGAGGTGAAAGCTTAGTGCGGCCGTTCGTCGTCCTCGCCGCTCTGGCGTTCGCCGCGGCGGCGGGAGCGGCCGAGCTCAAGGCCTGGACGGGCGGCGCGACGCCGCCGCTCGTCCTGCAGGACCTGCACGGCCGCACGCACCGGCTGGCGGACTACCGCGGCAAGGTCGTGCTCGTGAACTTCTGGGCAACGTGGTGCGAGCCGTGCCGCGACGAGATGCCTTCCATCGAGCGGCTGCGCCAGTCCCTGGCGGGCACGCCGTTCGAGGTGCTGGCGGTGAACATCGGCGAGCCGCTGGGGCGGATCGAGCGGTTCCTGGAGAAGATGCCGCTCGGCTTCCCGGTGCTGCTCGACCGCGACTCCAGCGCGGCGAAGGCCTGGAAGGCGCGCGTGGTTCCAGCGACCTTCCTGGTCGGGCCCGACGGCCGCATCCGCTACGTGCACTACGGCGAGCTCGACTGGTCGAGCGAGCCGGTGCGCAAACGCGTCGCCGAGCTCCTGGAGTGAAGCGCCTCGCGCAGCACGCTCAGCACCGCAGCGCGCTCGGCCGACGGCGCGAAGCGCGGCCGCCGCGCTTGCTGCGCGCGCTCGAGCCGCCGGTAGTACGCGGCATCGTCGGCCGCGCGGACGATCAGGCTCGCGAGCGCACGTTCGTCGCCGAGCGGGTAGTAGCCGGGGTACCGTTTGCCGAGCATGCCGATGTTCCCGGACATCCACGAGGCGAGGACCGGCGTACCGATGCGTGCGGCCTCCGAGATGACGTTCGCTCCGCCTTCCATTTTCGAGCTGACCACGAGGAGGTGGCTCCGCGCGAGCTCGCGGAGCGCGCGACCGTGGGGGACGCTGCCCAGCCAGCGGTAGCGCGGCTCGCGCGTCATCCAGCGCTCGGCCTCCAGGCCCAGCGCCGGATCGAGCGGGCCGCCGACCTGCACCACCTCGAGCTCCGGCCGATCGGGCAGCAGCGCGAGCGCCGCGACGGCGCGGAACGGGTCCTTCTCATCGCGCAGATGGCCGATCACGACGATGCGGAAGCGCCGCTCGGGCGGGTCGCGGCGAACGCGCGGCACTGCGGACTGGTAGACGACCCGGGTCTTGCGCCGGAGGGACGGGTCGAGCAGGCGCTTCGCGTCCTCCTGCAGCACCACGATCCGGTCGGCGAGCTCGAGCGAGCGCCGTGCCTCCGCGGAGCCCGGAAGATCGCGGTACAGGTCGGTGCCGGTGAGCACGACGACGAGCGGACCGGCGGGATGTGCGTGGCGATAACGCGCGATCGAGCCGTGGCTGCGGCGCGCGTGCAGTGCGACGAGCGCGTCGCAGCGCTCGCCCCGCCATTCCAGCGCGATCGAAACGCGATGCCCGGCGCTGCGCAGCAGCCGCGCCCACCGCGTCGCGGTGTGGCGATTGCCGGTGCGCGTGCCGGCGCCGGCCGGTGTGACGATCGCGATGCGCGCCATGGGTGTCCGTGGGGTGGAGCACGATGTTAGCCGACCCCGTTAGCCTCGAGCGTGATCTGCTCGCGAGCCGCGCGCGCTCGACGCGCGTCACGGCGGACCTCGACGGCGAGCGCCTGCTCGGCCCGAAGCTCGCCATCGTCAACCCGCCGCTGTGGGAGATCGGCCACGTCGGCTGGTTCCAGGAGCGCTGGTGCTTGCGGCTGCAGCCCTCGGGCGCGCTCGCCGACTCGATCCTGCCGGGCGCAGATGCCCTCTACGACTCGGCCACGGTGGCGCACGACACGCGCTGGGACCTGCCGCTGCCGGACCTCGCCGCGACCCGCGCCTACCTCGCGAACGTCCTCGAGCGGGTGCGCGAGCGGCTCGCGCGCGAGCCCGGGAACGAGTCGCTCCGGTACTTCATCCGTCTCGTGACCTTCCACGAGGACATGCACGCGGAGGCGTTCCACTACACGCGCCAGACGCTCGGCTACCCGGATCCCTTCGGTGCGCCTGCTGCGCCTGCCGCGCCCGCCCCGCGCCGCGACGCCGAGTATCCGGGCGGGCGCTTCCGGCTCGGGGCGGAGCCGCCCGGTGGCTTCGTCTTCGACAACGAGAAGTGGGCCCACGAAGTGGAGATCGCGCCGTTCCGGATGTCGCGCGCAACGGTGACGAACGCCGACTACCTCGCCTACGTCGAGGAAGGCGGGCAAGCGCCGCGCTACTGGAAGAAGGTCGACGGCGCGTGGCTGCAGCGCCGGTTCGACCGCTGGCTGCTGCTCGCGCCGGAGGAGCCGGTGCTGCACGTCGACTGGGACGAGGCCCGGGCGTGGTGTCGCTGGGCCGGACGGAGGTTGCCGACCGAGGCCGAGTGGGAATTCGCGGCGTCCGCGCCGAAGCGGCGCTATCCATGGGGGGACGAGGGTCCGAGCCCTGCGCGCGCCAACCTCGACGGCGCGGGTGTCGTTCCGGTGGGCGGCTGCGCCGCGGGTGACAATCCGGCGGGCGCGCGCCAGCTGATCGGCAACGTCTGGGAGTGGACCGCGAGCACCTTCACGCCTTATCCGGGTTTCGTCGTGGATCCGTACCAGGAGTACTCCGAGCCGTGGTTCGGGACGCACAAGGTGCTGCGCGGCGGGAGCTTCGCCACGCCGGCGCGCCTGATCCGCAATACCTGGCGCAACTTCTATACCCCTGATCGCGGCGATGTTTTCGCCGGCTTTCGCTCCTGCGCGATCGACTAGAATCCACGCTCCGCCGAAAGGGAACTCGCATGACGGCCGTCCTGGACAAGATCCGACTCACCGAGTACAGCCACGGCGGCGGCTGCGGCTGCAAGATCGCGCCCGCCGTGCTCTCGGAGATCCTCGCCTCCACGCCGATCCGCGGCCTGCCGGAGGCACTGCTCGTCGGGACGGAAACGTCCGACGACGCCGCGGTGTATCGCCTGAACGACGCGCAGGCGCTGGTCGCCACGACCGATTTCTTCACGCCGATCGTCGACGATCCGTACGACTTCGGCCGCATCGCCGCGACCAACGCGCTCTCCGACATCTACGCCATGGGCGCGCGGCCGATCTTCGCGCTGGCGATCGTCGGCATGCCGCTCGAGAAGCTGCCGGTGGCGGTGATCCAGAAGATCATCGAAGGGGGCGAAGCGGTGTGCGCGGCGGCCGGGATCCCGGTCGCCGGCGGGCACTCGATCGACACCCTCGAGCCGATCTACGGCCTGGTGGGCCTCGGGCTCGTGCATCCGGACAAGATCAAGCGCAACAGCTCGGCGCGAGCGGGCGATCTGCTGGTGCTCGGCAAGCCGCTCGGCGTCGGCATCCTCTCGGCGGTGCTGAAGAAGGGCAAGCTCGGCGCGGCGGGCTACGCGAAGATGCTCGATGCGACCACGCGGCTCAACACGCCCGGCGAGGCGCTCGCCGAGATGGCCGGGGTGCACGCGCTGACCGACGTGACCGGCTTCGGGCTCGCCGGCCATCTGCTCGAGATCCTGCGCGGGTCGAAGCTCGCCGGCGAAGTGCGGTTCGACGCGGTGCCGGTGATCCCGGAGGCGCTCGAGGCGGTGAAGCAGGGCGTCGCGACCGGGGCCTCGGACCGGAACTGGAAGGGCTACGGGCACGAGGTGTCGCTGCCCGCGGGCGCGCCCGAATGGGTGCGCAAGCTCGTGACCGATCCGCAGACCAGCGGTGGCCTGCTCGTCGCCTGCGCACCCGAGGCCGAGCGCGCCGTGCTGGCGGAGTTCGCGAAGCGGGGCTTCGACGAGGCGCGCACCATCGGACGTCTCGCCGCGGGCGCACCGCGCCTCACGGTCGTCTGACGCTTTCGCGCGCAGCTTGGACGAGGCCGAACGCCGCAAGCGGGTGATCGCCAGCGGCCAGACCGACCTCGAGCGCTGGGCGGATCCCGTCCAGCTCGAGGCGATGTGGCAAGCCCGCTCGGTGGTCGCCGCGGATCTCGTGCCGGCCGGTGCGCGGGTCCTCGAGCTCGGCTGCGGCGCCATGACGCTCGAGCGGAGCCTCCCCTTCGGGTGCTCGTATCAGCCGTGCGACGTCGTCGCCCGCGACGAACGGACGATCGTCATCGACCTCAACACCCACGGCGCCCCCGAGGCCGCAGTCGCCGCGTGCGATCTCGTCGTGATGCTCGGCGTCTGGGAGTACCTCTTCAAGCCGGGGGAGATGTTCGCTGCCCTGGCACGCGTGGGCCGGCCGATCCTCTGCAGCTACTGCCCGACCGAACTGACGGCGCATCTCGACCGGCGGGCGCTCGGGTGGGTGAACGACTTCTCGCGTGCCGCCTTCCTGGAGCTTGCGCGGCAAAGCGGCTATCGCCCGGCCCTCCAGCGGCAGATCGACGACCTGCAGTACCTCGTCAAGCTCGAGGTGGCGGCGGATCTCCCGCAGGCCGCGGTCAAGCGCGTGCACGTCCTCTCGTACAACAACGTCGGCAACTTCGGCGACCGGCTCGGGTTCCACGTGCTCAACGAAGTGCTGCCGCCGAACGCGGAGGTGAGCTGGGGGACGCTGCGCCCGCTCGCGCCAGCCCCGGAGCGCCTGGATCTCGTCGTCATCGGGATCGGCAACAGCCTGTTCGGCGACCTGATCGACGAGCCGCTGATCGAAGCCGCGCGACGCGCCGGAGCCTCGATCGGCATCTTCGGCACGCAGTACCGCGAGGTGCTGCCGGCGGCGCGGCTCGGCGCGCTCATCGACCGGCTCACCCATTGGTACGCGCGGTCGGAGGAGGACCTGCTGCTCTACGGCCGGTCGCGCTCGAACGCCTCCTATCTCGGCGATTGGCTGATCAACGCGTTTCCGCTCGCTTCGGGCGCCGACGACCGGGTTCTGCACATCGGCAAAGAGATCTGGAACGACCTGCCGCTCGACCGCACGATCCAGCAGATCCAGCGCCATCGCAAGGTGTTCTCCGAGCGCGTCCATCCCCTGCTCTGCGCGCTGACGAGCGCCGAGGAGGTGGGCTACAGGGAGCAGCGGGAAAGCGGCGATGCGGCGCTGGCCTCGGGCAAGTTCCGGTCGCTGCTGATGGACGTCTTCGGGCAGACCTATCCCGAGGGCGCGCTGTGGCGGGTCGATCGGAACAAGGTGGCGGCCTACAAGGCGCGGGTGCGCCGCAACACGGAGGAGCTTCGCCGCCGGCTCGCGGCGCTCCTCAGCTAGAGCGACTTATGCGTCCCGTCGCAGAACGGCTTGTTGCCGCTGCGCTTGCAGCCACACAGGAACACGGTCTTGTCCTGATCCTGGGTCCAGACGACCGGCATGATCCCGGTCTTCGTGGAGGTGTGCGAGCCGTCGCACCAGGGCTGCATCTTGCTCAGCCCGCATCGGCACCACGCATAGCGGTAGGTCGCCAGCAGCTCGGCCTTGTACGGGCTCTTCCGGGCGACTCTCGGTTCCTCGTCCGTGTCGGCCATGGGCGCTCACTCCTCCTGGAACACAACGCCGGTTGACTGGCGGCGCCGGTCTCGTTTACCGTAAACCAATAATCTTCGCAAGGCCCGTTCGAGGAGGAGGAAGGCGATGAGCGCGCGCGCCCCGGTCAACGCGGACCCGAGCATGGTCGCGGTGATGGACACGAACGAGATGCCGTGGGAGCCCACCGAGTGGCCGGGCGTCTCGCGCAAGGTCCTCGAGCTCGTACACGACCCGAAGAAGGGACGCGAGACCTCGCTCCTCAAGTTCGCGCCCGGCGCGAAGATTCCCACCCACGTCCTCGAGGACCGGATGGACGTGGTCGTGGTCGAAGGCACCTACGCCGACGATCACGGCGAGTACGGCGCGCACTCGTTCCTCCGCAACCCGCCGGGCTTCCGCCACACCCCCGCGTCGAAGGACGGCTGCGTGATCTACGCGAAGTGGCGCGTGCCGATCCGCCCGGGCGCCGGCGAGCGCATCGTCATCGACGCGCGAACCGCGCAGTGGCTGGATTTCCCGCACCGCGGCGCGAAGGTGCTGCATCTCTACCCGAACGCCGACGGCATCGAGACCAGCCGCATCGGCAACGTGGCCCCGAACCGCAAGCTCCCCTCGCACAACCACTCGATCGGCGAGGAGACGCTGGTGCTGGACGGCTGCCTCAAGGACGAGTACGCCGCCTACTCGAAGGGCATCTGGTTCCGGATGCCGTGCGGCGTGCCGCACGCGCCGTACACCGAAGCCGACGGCTGCCTGATGCTGATCAGGGAAGGCGACCTGGTCTGGTGAACGCCCGCCCCGGAGCCCCGGGGCGCAATCGAGGAGGAGGAGGAGGAATCATGTCACGCGCTGCGCTCGCAGTCCGCTCGTTCGTCGCCGCAGGCCTCGTGCTCTGCGCCGGCGCCGCACCGGCGGCCGACTTCACGATGAAGATCGGCTTCGGCACGATGAACGACATCCAGCACCAGTGGGCGCACTGGTACAAGGAGGCGCTCGAGGCGCGCAGCCAGGGCCGCATCGAGGTGAAGCTCTTTCCCCGCGGCCAGCTCGGGACGATCGCGAGCCAGATCGAGGGCATGCAGCTCGGCACGGTCGAATCGTTCACCGCGCCGGTGG
>DATEDA010000144.1:0-17984 GCA_035286595.1 Burkholderiales bacterium
CGCCGCGGCCGCCGCGGGCAAGCACGTCTTCCTCGACAAACCGATCGCCAACACGATCGCCGACGCCAGAGCGATCACCGCAGCCTGCCGCAAGACCGGCGTCGTGCTCGCGCTCGGCTATCAGCGCCGGCGCGAGAGCCCGTTCCGCTGGATCCGCCGCCAGATCGACGACGGCGTGTTCGGCAAGCTCGTCAACGCCGAAGCGAACATCAGCCGCGATCGGCTGGGCAAGTTCGATCTCACCTCGTGGCGCTACACCGCCAAGGGGATGCCGGGCGGGGTCATGCTGCAGATCGGCATCCACTACACCGACGTGCTCGAGTACCTGCTGGGACCGGTCAAGGCGGTGAACGCCCGCCTCGCGCAGCTGGTCCTGCCCGGCGACAATCCCGACGTGGCGAGCCTCGTCCTGGAGCACGAGAGCGGCGCGCTCGCGACACTCAACGCGAGCTACGCCTCGGCCTCCGAGTACTACCTCATGAACGTCTACGGCAAGGAGGCGAGCGCGTATTACGATCTGCACCAGGGCCTGCGCTTCCTGAAGCGCGGTGGAGACCGGTCGAGCCCGGTCGCGCTCGAGAAGAACGACGCCATCCGCGACGAGCTCGAGGAATTCGCCGCCGCGGTCCGCGGCGAGGGGCAGCCGGAGATGGACGGCGAGCGCGGCACGGCGTCGCTCGCCGTGATCCGCGCCGGGATCGAGTCGGCGCGCACCGGGCGCCGGGTCGAGGTCGCGGAGATTCTGTCGAGAGGTTGACCAGGAGGAACCCATGAGAACTTGGAGCAAGGCGGTCGTAGTCATCGGAAGCGCGGGGCTGCTCGCGCTCGGCGCCCCGGCTCGGGCGCAGGACGTTCCGTTCCCGCAGAAAGGCCCGCTCGAGATCACGGTGCTGTTTCCCGCCGGCTCGTCGGCGGACGTGACCGCACGGCTGCTCGCGGAAGGGATGGCGAAGCAGCTGGGCGCGAACGTGATCGTCGTCAACCGCCCGGGCGCGGGCGGCGCGATCGGCTACCGCCACGTCGCGGCGCAGAAGCCCGACGGCTACTCGGTCGTCTGGAACTCCAACTCGATCTCGACGACCTACCACTCGGGCCAGCTCGCGTTCGACTACCGGGCGTTCGACCCGGTGGCGCGGGTGCTGGTCGAGTCGCCGATCGTCGCGGTGAAGAGCGACGCGAAGTGGAAGACGCTCGGCGACCTGATGGCCGACGGGAAGGCCCGGCCCAAGGGGATCTCGGTGGGCAACTCGGGCATCGGCAGCCACACCCACATCTCGGCGGTCGCCCTCTTCAAGGCCGCGGGCGTCGACGTGGTGGACGTGCCCTTCCCCGCCGCCCAGACGGTGCCGAGCCTTCTCGGCGGCCACGTCGACGTGCTCGTCCAGCTGCCCGCGGCGCTGTCGAATCACGTCAAGAGCGGGAGCGTTCGCCTGCTCGCCGCGCTGGCGCCGCGACGGGATCCGGCGCTGCCCGACGTGCCCACTGCGCAGGAGCAGGGATGGGACGTGTCGCTCGAAGCCTGGCGCGGGATCGCGGTGCCGAAGGGGACGCCGAAGCCGGTCATCGCGCAGCTCGAGGCGGCGATCCGCAAGACCGCCGAAAGCCCCGAGTTCGCGCGGGCGAGCGAGAAGTTCGGCGTCCGTCCCGCGTTCATGCCCACGGCCGAGTTCGGCGAGCTGATCGCCAAGGAGGACGCGACGCTCGCCCAGCTCATGCAGGCAATCGGGCTGAAGAAGCAGTAGCCGCGGTTCCCCTCCTCAGATGAGGAGGGGTGGCCGAGGCGAAGCCGAGGACGGGGTGGTCAGGCGCGGCATGCGGCGCCTTCAGCCGGCGGTCTTCGTCGTCGCCATGCTGGCCACGGCTGCGTTCGTCATCGCGACGACGCCGGCGCTGCCCCCACGTGTCGCGACCCACTTCGGCGCCGCCGGTCTCGCCGACGGCTGGATGACGCGCGACGGCTACCGGCTCTTCATGCTGTTCTTCATCGTCGTGCTGCCGCTCGGGATCGTCGCCGCCATGGGGTGGCTCCCGCGCGTCCGGCCGGGCTGGATCAACATCCCGAATCGCGAGCATTGGCTCCCGCCGGAGCGGCGCGACGAGACGGTCGCTTACCTGCTCGCGCACGCGTGCTGGCTCGGCGTGCTGATGGAGGTCCTGATCGCCGCGATCCACTACGCGTTGCTCGCGGCGAACGCGGCATCGCCGCCGCGGCTGTCGACATCGCTCTTCGTGAGCCTGCTCGTGGGGTTTCTCGTCGCGCTCGGCCTCTGGATCGCCGCGCTCTACCGGCGCCTCCGGCTCTAACCGCCCTGCGTTCGCGGGACAGGGCCCGAAGTCACTGTTTCCCCGACCGCCAGATGCCGAGGATGATCCAGACGCTGTTGATGAACGCGACGGCGTAGCCGAGGAACCCGAGAGCCGACAGCACCGGGATGCCCCACACCGACGGCCCCTCCTGGACGGTCATGACGATCGCGGAACCGATCACGAGCGAGGCCGTCATGATCCCCATGGTGGCGCGGTCGATGGTCCGGTCGAGCTGCTTGCCGAACGTATCGAGGCGCTTCAGGTCGAGGTCGATGCGCGTCTTGCCGCGGCGCGCGTCGCGCAGCAGGCGCGCGAGATCGCGCGGCACGCTGCTCACGAGATCGAAGAACTGCGTGACGGTGCTCCGCCCGCGGCGCAGCAGCCCGGTCGGCCGGTAGCGCTCCGCGATCGCCCGCCGCAGCATCGGCGTCAGGTGGTCGATCACGTGGAAGTCCGGGTCGTACTGGCGACCGAGCCCTTCCATCGTGATCAGCGCCTTGAACATCAGCGTCAGGTCGGACGGCATCACGATCGAGTGGTTGCGGATGATCGCGGCGAACTGCCGCACGAGCGGCCCGATGCGGATGTCCTTGAGCGCGATGCCCTCGTAATCGAACACGAACTCGTTCACGTCCCCGGCCAGCCTGGCCTCGTCGACGTACGCATCCCCCGCCCAGTCGAGGAGGACATCGAGCATCGCCTCCTCTTCCATCCGCGCGAACCCGGCGAGGAGGTCGATGACCTGGTTCCGCCGGGTCGGGCTCAGCCGGCCCACCATCCCGACGTCGATGACCGCCAGGCGGTTGCCGGGCAGGTAGAAGACGTTCCCGGGGTGCGGGTCGGCGTGGAAGAAGCCGTCGACCAGGATCATCTTGAGGATCGCCTCGCAGCCGCGCGCGCCGAGCAGCCTCGGGTCGAGCCCGGCCGCCTTCACCGCCGCGAGATCGGTACCCGGGATCCCCGCGACGTGCTCCTGGACGTTCATCGACTCGCTCGACCACTCCCGGTAGACCTTCGGGATCACGATGAACGGATCGCCCTCGAAGTTCTTCGCGATCCGCTCCATGTTGCGTGCCTCGACGCCGAGGTCGAGCTCGCGCTCGAGCGAGCGCGCGAACTCGCCCGCGATCTCGACCGGATGGTAGCGCCGGGCCTCCGGGATCTCGGACTCGATCAGCTCGGCGATGTGGAACAGGATGCGGAGATCGGCCTCGACCTTCGCGCGGATGCCCGGGCGCCGGATCTTGAGCACGACGGGCGTGCCGTCCTGGAGCTTCGCGCGGTGCACCTGCGCGATCGAGGCCGAGCCGAACGGCCGCGGGTCGAGGTCGCGGAACATCTCGAACGGCGAGCGCCCGAGGGCGCGCTCGAGCTCGGGCCGCAGGCTCTCGAACGGGACCGGCGGGACCTCGCTGTGCAGCTTCTCGAACTCGGCGATCCAGTTCGGCGGGAAGAGGTCGACCCGCGTCGCCATCACCTGCCCGAGCTTGATGAAGGTCGGCCCGAGCTCCTCGAGCGCGATCCGCACCCGCTGCGCGGGCTCGAGACGGACGCTCTCGACCCGCGCGCCCCAGCTCAGGATCTGCCCGGCGCGCTCGAGGACGTTGGCGATCCCGATCCGGCGGACGAGGTCGCCGAGGCCGTGCCGGATGAAGACCGAGGTGATCTCGTGCAGGCGCGGGAGGTCCCGCATGACGCCGACGGTTTCCCGCAGCATCACGATTCCTTGGGCCGGTCCTTCTTCTCCGGTGGCGGGGGCGGCGCGCGCAGCGCCTCCGCGACACCGCCGAGAATGCCGCTCGCGACGGCCGCGAAGCGCGCGCCGAACTCGCCGGCCGCCTCGAGCCCGACGAGCGCTGCGTCCAGCGACGCGGCGGAGAACTTCTGCGCGAAGTCGCCCATCGCGAGCGCCACCTGCTTGCCGGTCTGGGTCCCGGTGCGCCGCGCCGTGCGCACCGCGTCGCGCAGCCCCGGCTGCACGCGCTCGTTCGCCGCGTCGGCCACCTGCTCCACCGTCGAGAGGAAGTCGTCCTCGAGCTTGCGCAGGTTCGCGAGCGCCTGCTTGAACTCGCTGTCCGAGAAGCCCTTGCCGGTCGCGGCGAGCTGCTTGAGCGCGACCTGCCCGGCCTCGGCGGAGGTCCTGAGCGCCTGATCGAGCCCGTTCAGCGCTTCGGACATCGCCCGGCGCATGTCGGCCCGGCTCTTGTCCGCGCCGAGCGCTGCGCCCTCGGTGACCGCGCGGATCACCTCACGCATGCCGTGGCGGTCGAAGCGCTGGCGCTGGAGCGCGAGCAGCGTGAGCTCGTGCATCTTGGCGCGGATGTCCGTGCCCTGGCGGACGGTCTCGGCGGCAGCGTCCTTGATCCGTTCGGCCGAGGGGTCCTGGGAGGGGGTCGTAGCCATGGGTCCTCCGGGCTTTGGCGGCGTCCGGCTATCTTAGTCCCGGACCCGGCGGCAGGTGAAAAAGGCCACACCGGAGGCGAGCCGCGACCGCATGCGGAACGCGCCAGATGGCATCCTCCGCCCATGTTCAGGATCCTCGGAAGCCTCCTGCTCGGCTACGTCGCCTACTGCCTGTACACCGGGCGCACTTTCGCCAAGAGCGGCGCATGGGGTCGCGAGTTCGCCCGCGACGAGGCGCCGTTCCACTACTGGAGCTCGGTCGCGGTCTACGCGCTACTCGCCGTCGCGCTAATGACCGTCTTCTGAAGGCGGGCCCTCACCCCTAGCCCCTCTCCCCCGCTGCGCGCGGGAGAGGGGAACGGTGTGTTCGCCGGAAGCGACGCGTCCAGCGAACCACTCGGATTCCGCCTCAGGGGATCACGGCGGGCAGCTCGGCGATCGGCACCGGCCGGGCGATCGCGAAGCCCTGGGCCAAGGTCACACCCAGCTCGCCCGCCCGCTCCAGCGCGGCGTCCGATTCCACGTACTCCGCGATCACGCGCGCCCCGGCGGCGCGGCATGCGGCAAGCAGCGCACCGAGCCATGCCGCGGAGGCGAAGTCGTGCTCGGCGTCGACCACGAGCCCGCCGTCGATCTTGACGAACGAGCACTCGGCGAGCACTTGCGGCGCGAAGTAGCCGGGTTCGCGACCGCACGACGCGAGGGCGACCTGGCAACCGAGCGCCCGGAAAGCCCTGACCGCGGCGAGCACGACGGCAGGGTCCTGCGCCGCCATCAGCTCGGGCACCTCGAAACAGACGCGGGCCGGCGGAATTCCCGTGTACTCCAGGGTGCGCGCGACCGAGGTCGGGAAGCGGGGGTCGACGAGCGTGTCGTGCGCGAGGTTCAGGAACAACCCGGGTCGCGACTCGAGCCCGCGCTCCGCGAGCCAGCGCGCGGCGCGGCGCACGACCCAGCGGTCGAAGAGGGGCATCATGCCGTGGCTCTCGAGCGTCGGCAGGAAGCTGCCCGGCGGCAGACAGAGCGCCTCCTCCTCCCGCAGCCGCACCAGGATCTCGACGAACTCGACGCGCCTTCCGGCCTCGCCGAGCGAGACGATCGGCTGGCCGAACAGCAGGAAATCGTCGGCGAGGAACGCGCGTGCGAGGCGTGCCCGCGGATGCGTCCAGTTCGGCTGTCCTTCGACGAGCGACGCGATGATCGTGTCGTGGGGATCGATGCGCACGGGTGCAGCATCGGGCGAGCGTTGCGCAACGGCCATGATTTGCGTCTCCTCTAGTGCAGTTCGAAACCCAGGCTGCAAAGAGGTACGCCCGGCGACGACGCCGCAGACGGCCGGCCACACACGGGTGCGCGCGAAGGCGCGCAACGAAAAAGCCGCGCGTGAAAGGCGTGCAAGACGCTTCAGGCGCGGCTCACACTGGCAACCCCGCTATCGTGGAGCCCGTGAGGGCTCGGTAGACCGGAGGCTTTGCGACCCCGCCTTTCGACGGGTGTGCCCTTTACAGCTCGCGCGAGGTTACCCGCGCGCGCCCGTCGCCGCGAGGGAGGTTTTCACGGTCGGCTGCCGATCGCGGGCCCGGCGGCCCCGTCAGCGGCCCCCGGTGAATCGCTTCAGCCGCCGCCGGTCGCGCTTCGTTGGGCGCCCGCGCAGCCCGAGTGACGGCTCGGGGGCGTGCTTGCGCGCGTCGAGGATCACCTGGCGGCGCGTCCGGCTGTCCTCGCGCTCTGCGTAGAGCCGCCGCGCTTCTTCGGCCGGCCCGCGGCGCGCGGAGAGCCCGCGGACCTCGATCACCCATTCCAGCCCGCCGATGTGGACGACCACCTCGTCGCCGGGTTTCACGTCCTTCGCCGGCTTCACCCGCTCGCCGTTGACCTGCACGCGCCCGCCCTCGACGGCTTGGGCGGCAAGGCTGCGGGTCTTGAAGAATCGCGCGGCCCACAGCCACTTGTCGATGCGGAGGCGCTCGGCGGGTTCGTCCATGGGTGGGTCACTCGCGCGCTAAGATGGCGCTCGCCACGCGCGAGGAGGATCCGATGCTACTGAAAGGCTCGTGCCATTGCGGCGCGGTGACGTTCAAGGTCGACTCGCAGACGCCTTACCCGTATCTCCGCTGCTACTGCTCGGTCTGCCGCAAGACGCAGGGCGGCGGCGGCTACGCGATCAACATCATGGGCAACGCCGACACCCTGAAGGTAAAAGGCGCGAGGAACCTCTCCGTGTACCGCGCCAGGTGGCGGGAGGGCCGCAAGCTCGTTCGAAGTCCCGGCAAGCGCCACTTCTGCTCGAAGTGCGGGAGCGCCCTCTGGCTCTGGGACCCCCGCTGGGGGCAGTGGATCTATCCGTTCGCCTCGGCGATCGATACCCCGCTGCCGCGGCCGCGCGAATCGCAGCACTGCCTCGTCGAGTCGAAACCTTCCTGGGTGCCGCTCACGCGCGGCAGGCGCGACCGGGTGTTCATGCGGTTCCCGAACGAGGCGATCATCGACTGGCACCGCAAGCGCGGGCTGCTGGCCGACCGGAAGCGCAAGCGCCGGGGCTGAACCCCGGCTCCGGCACGCACCCGCATCAGAGATCGGTGCCGTACTTCTTGCGGTGCTCCTTGCGCGCGCGCTTCGGATCGTCGCGCTTGTTCCCGTCGCCGGAGCGTTCCGGCTGCGCCGGGCGCGGGTCCTCGGGCAGACGAGCCGCCCGGCGCGCACGCGACGAAGGCGGCGGGACCGCAGGTGCCCCCGGGGCCCCGGGCTGGTGCGGCGACGCAATCTCGTCATCCCTCGCCCTAAGCAACGCGGCGAGCCGATCGACCTCCGCCTCGAGGACGTGCACCCGCTCCTCCGCCGCGGCGACTGCGTCCTTCAGCGCCCCGGCCTGCGCCCTGACCGCCCCGAGCTTCGACTCGAGCTCCGTCGCGCGCTTCGTCCGTGCGTACAGCTCGTCGGCGAGCTGGAAGGTGCCCGCCGTTGCCACCTCGCGCGCCGCGGCAACCGCCCGCTCGCGAGCCCGTCGCGCCAGGAGCCATCCGGCCCCGAAGCCGATCAGCGCCGCGACCGCCAGCCCGACGATGCTCGCCGCACTCGCCAACATTCTTCACTCTCCCCCGTCGACCATCTCGTTGGGCGAGATGGCGACCTTCGCCGCCGCTGGCACTTTTCGTGCCCGCGGCAGCGCTCATCCGCCCTTGGGAGCGGCCTCCGCGCGCCGCATGCAGTCGCGAATCACGGCCGAGCTCGGATTGCCCGGCGCGTTGAACGTCTCCTGCAGCAGGTCCATGAGCATCTTCTTGTCCGGCATCGACGCGTTGCGCCACTCCGGGCGGTTCAGCGCGTCCTGGACGATGGTGTTGCCGGGCCAGCCTTCCTTCAGGAGCCGGATCGCCGTCTGACGCGCGCCGAAAAGATCGCCGCAGACGGCCTCGAGGCGTTTGTCCTGCGCAACCGCCGGATCGGCGAGCAACGCGAAAGCGGCGGCGGCGAGGAGGCGTTTCATCGTTCGCGTCGTTGGCCGAGAGAGCGTGCATTCTAGCCGAAGCGCGCGGCCACGCCGCCATTGCTCCGGTGCGCCGCAACTCGCCATAATCCGCCCGCCCCGCCCGGACGCGCATGACGCCCTACCCCCGACTCTTCGAGCCGCTCGCGCTCAGGTCCCTCACTCTGAAGAACCGCATCGTGATGGGATCGATGCACACGCGGCTGGAGTCCGCCGACCGCCCCGCCGAGCGGCTCGCCGCCTTCTACGCCGAGCGGGCGCGCGGCGAGGCCGCGCTCGTCGTCACCGGCGGCGTTTCGCCGGACAGCGCCGGGCGCATGGAGGAAGACTCGCTGGTCTTCAACCGCCGCGATCAGCTCCCGTTCCACCGCCGGATCGTCGACGCCGTCCACGCCGCGGGCGCGCCGATCTGCCTGCAGATCCTGCACGCGGGACGCTACGCGAAGCTCGACGAGCTGGTCGGCGCGTCCGAGATCCCGTCGCCGATCAACCGCCGCCGGCCCCGCGCGCTCGGCGACGCGGACGTCGAGGAGGTCATCGAGGCGTTCGTCGAGTGCGCCGCGCTCGCTCAGGAGGCCGGCTACGACGGCGTCGAGATCATGGGCTCGGAGGGATACCTCATCACCCAGTTCACCGCGCTGCGGACCAATGACCGCACCGACCGGTGGGGCGGCGCCCTCGAGAACCGGTTCCGCTTTCCGGTCGAGATCGTCCGCCGGACGCGGCGCCGCGTCGGCGACGGGTTCCTCATCATCTTCCGCATCTCGGCGCTCGATCTCGTGGACGGGGGCCTGAGCGCGGCGGAGACCGCCGCCCAGGGGCGCGCGGTTGCCGCCGCGGGCGCCGACCTGCTCGATACCGGGATCGGCTGGCACGAGGCGCGCGTGCCGACCATCGGGTACATGGTGCCGCGCGCGGCGTTCGCGTTCGCGGTGAAGAGCCTCAAGGAAGGAGTGCCGATCCCGGTGATGGCGACGAACCGGATCAACACGCCGGAGGTCGCGGAACGGCTGCTCGCCGAGGGCTTCGCCGACGCGGTGGCGCTCGCGCGGCCGATGCTCGCCGATCCCGAGTTCGCGCTCAAGGCGCGCGCGGGACGCGCCGCGGACATCAACACCTGCATCGCCTGCAACCAGGCGTGCCTCGACTTCATCTTCCGCGACGAGCCGGCGACCTGTCTCGTCAACCCGCGCGCCGGCCGCGAGCTCGATCTCGCCGCCGGTCCCGCCCCCCGGCGGAGGCGCGTCGCGGTCGTGGGCGCGGGGGCGGCGGGACTGTCGTGCGCAGTCACTGCCGCCGAGCGCGGTCACGCCGTGACGCTGTTCGAAGCCGCGCCGGCGGTCGGCGGCCAGATGCACCTTGCCGCGGCAATCCCCGGCAAGGAGTTCGCCGAGACGATCCGCTACTTCGAGCGCCGGCTGGAGCAATGCGGCGTCGAGGTGAAGCTCGGGAGCCGCCCGGAGGCCGGAGCGCTCGCCGCCGGGGGGTTCGACGAGATCGTCGTCGCCACCGGCGTGACGCCGCGCGTTCCCGCGATTCCTGGAGTCGATCACCCGAAGGTGCTGCGCTACGACGAGGTGCTGAGCGGACGCAAAGTGCCCGGACGGCGGGTCGCGATCCTCGGCGCCGGCGGCATCGGGTTCGACGCCGCGGTCTACCTCAGCAGACCCGACAGCGCCGACCCGGCGGAGCATTTCTGCGCTGCGTGGGGCGTCGATCGGAGCGGGCTTGCCGACGGCGGGCTGAACGGCAGCCCGCGCGAGACCTCGCCCCGGGAGATCTTCCTGCTGCAGCGGAAGCCCACCCCCGCCGGCAAGACGCTCGGGATGACGACCGGCTGGGCGATCCGGGCGGAGCTCGCGCGGCGCGGCGTGAAGATCCTCGTCGGCGTGACCTACGAGCGGATCGACGACGCGGGCCTGCACATCCGGCACGAGGACGCGCCGAGACTGCTCGCGGTCGACCACGTCGTCGTCTGCGTCGGGCAGGAATCGTCGCGCTCGCTCTACGACGAGCTCGCCGCGCTGGGGGTCCGCGCGCAGCTCATCGGCGGCGCCGACGTGGCGGCGGAGCTCGACGCCCTGCGGGCGATCGATCAGGGAATGCGGGTGGCGCTCGCGTTCTAGCGGTCACCCGTGCATCGTCAGCCCACCGGAGACGCTGATCGTCTGCCCGGTGATGTAGGCCGCATCGTCGCTCGCCAGGAACGCGACGAGCCCGGGGTAGTCCTCGGGCGCCCCGAGCCGCCGCATCGGGATCGCGCGCTTCAGCCCCTCGACGATCTTCGCGCCGTCAGGGCCGTCCGTGAAGCTCCGCAGGATCGCGGTGTCGGTCGGACCCGGACACACGGTGTTCAGCCGGATCCCCTTGCCCACCAGCTCGCGGGCGAGCGTCTTCGTCAGCGCGATGATCCCGCCCTTGCACGCCGAATACACGGCCTCGCCCGACGAGCCGACTCGGCCCGCGTCGGAAGCGATGTTCACCACGCAGCCGAGCCCGCGCTCGGCCATCCGTCTCAGCACCACGTGGTGCATGTTGAGCGGACCGTAAAGATTGATCCGGATCACCTTCTCCCAGAACCCGGGCTCGGTGTCGAGGAAGTTGGCGGCGCGGTCCCAGCCGGCGTTGTTCACCAGGATGCCGATCGGCCCGCGTGCCTGCTCGAACGACTGCACGGCGCGCGCGACGGCGGCGTAGTCCGCGATGTCGACCAGCTCGACGTGCGAGTGCCCGCCCTGCGCCTGGATCTGCCCGGCGCAGTCGAGCGCGCCGGTCTCGTCGAGGTCGAAGACGCCGACGACGCAGCCCTCCGCGGCGAGGCGCATCGCGATCGCGCGGCCGATCCCGTTCGCCGCACCGGTGACCAGTGCGACCTTGCCCTGAAGTCCACGCATGGCAACCTCCTTCAGCGGTCCGCGATCCGGTGCACGAAACGGGCGATTGCCTCGACCGTCTTCTCCGGCTGATCCCGGTGCAGCCGGTGCCCGCAGTCGGCGAGCCCGACGACCTCGCACGGGCCCGCGACCTGCACCGCGACGGCGTCGAGCTGCGCCATCGTCCCATACTCGTCGTCGTAGCCCTGGATCGCAAGCACCGGGCAGGTAATCTGCGGCAGGAAGGGCTCGATGTTCCAGCGCCGGAAGTCCGGGTGCAGCCAGATGTCGTTCCAGCGGTAGAACGTCTTCCGCGGATCGGCGTGGTGGCGCCCGAGCTTCTCCGGCAGATCGGTGGTCTCGAACGCGATCTTCGCCTCCGCGATGCTCTTCACCGAGAGGTCCTCGACGAACACGTGCGGCGCCAGCGCGACGAGTCCGCGCACGGCGTCTCGCGCTGCGGCGTAGATCAGCGCGATCGAGGCCCCGTCGGAGTGGCCGACCAGGATCGGTCGCGCGATCCCGAGCTTCGCGAGCAGCTCGGGCAACGCCTCCAGCGCCTCGCGGTGCATGTAGTCGACTCCGAACGGTGCTTCGAGGACATCGGAGTTCCCGTAGCCGTAGCGCGAGTAGACGACGACCGGACACTCGGTCGCGGCGGCAACCTGCGAGGGGAACTCGCGCCAGGTACTGATCGACCCCAGGCCCTCGTGCAGGAGGACGAGCGTCGGGCGTGTCGCGGCACCGGGGATCGTCTGCACCTCCAGTCGATGGCCGCAGACGTCGACGAACGGGGGGGTGGCTTCGCCCATGGGAAGAGGCTTCCGGCGGAGTGTACCTAGCTAGAGCTTGAGCGGCTTCCAGTAGCCCGTCAGCTCGAGATAGCCGCGCCCGACGAGCCGGCCGCCCTGCGCTGCCCGGACCGCGCCTTCCCAGTAGATCGTCCCGGTGCTCGCGCGCGAATCGAGCTCCTGGTCGTCCATCAGCGGCTCGACCTCGACCTCGAGCGCGCCGGCGCGGACGCGCATCGCGACCGGGTACGTCACCTCGCTTCGCGGCGAGCGCCAGCTCCGAAGCGGCTCGAAGACGACCTCGCGCGGCGCGAAGGTCCGCAGGCGCCCGTCGGCCGTGCGTAGCGCGCCGCCGGCCCAGAACGCGCCCCCCGCCTTTGCCCGGATGCGAAACGCCATGAGCGCGCCGCCGTCCGCGAGGTTGACGCCGATCCAGTCCCAGCCGGTTGCCTCTGCCGCCAGGTACTCGCTCGACCATTCGTGGTCGAGCCACGCCTCGCCCTGGACCGGCTCGCGCCGGCCGTTCTGCTCGACGGCCCCCGACACGGCAAGATGCGGGCGGCTGTAGTAGTAGCTCGCCTGCTCCGGCGCCGGCCCCTTGCGGCTGTAGCCACCGTCGCCCTGCAGCAGGACGCCCTGCGTCGGTTCGAACGCGAGGTCGAGCACGAGCCCCCGCGCGGCGATCTGCGCGCGGTAGGTGCTTCCCGACAGCGCGATCGACCAGTCGTCGATGTGCACGTCGGTGGGCCCCTCGCGCGCCTCGGCGAGGCCGAAGCCGGCGCGCGCGGCGCGCTGATCGTGCAAGAGCCGGCCCCGCGCCGGATCCGCGATCGCGGCATGGGCGAACAGCAGCTGCTTCGGGGCGAACGCGCTCGGGTTGTCCTCGGCGATCCGCGGGCGGTTGCGGAAGAACGTCACCTGGAACCCCAGCTCGCGGCCGGCGGCGTCGCGCAGCCAGCCGGTGACGTACCACCACTCGGTGCGGTACTGCGGATGCGCGCCGTGGTCGCGCGGGAACTCGAGCGTGCGACCGCGAGCAACGGCCGGATACCCCTCGGCGGCGAGCGCCCGCAGCGCGGCGAGCGCCATCGGACTCAGCAGGAAGGCACGGCGCCTCACCAGTCGTCCTTGACCGCGCGCGCCGCGTCGTCGGTCATCGCCGCACGCGCGCT
The DNA here is from genome assembly GCA_035286595.1 of Burkholderiales bacterium. Classification (GTDB taxonomy): domain Bacteria; phylum Pseudomonadota; class Gammaproteobacteria; order Burkholderiales; family SG8-39; genus DATEDA01. The sequence goes on from DATEDA010000144.1 coordinate 13,034, forward strand.
CGCCGTCGCGGTGAGAGAAGCCGCTACCAGCATGACCGCGCAGAACGCCGCCAGCGGCCCCCACGGGATCGCGAGATCCATGCTCCAGTGGAACGACTGCCGGTTGACGACGTGGATGAGGATCAGGCTGATCACCCAGCCGAGCCCGAGGCCCACGGCGAGCCCGAGCGCGCTCACCGCGAATCCTTCGGTCGCGAGCATCGCGGCGATCTGCCGGCGCGTCATGCCCACGTGGCGGAGCATGCCGAACTCGCGGCGGCGCGCGAGTACGAGCGCGCCGAAGCTCGACGAGAGGCCGGTGAGCCCGATGACGAGCGCTACCAGCTCGAGGACGTAGGTGATGGCGAACGTCCGGTCGAACGCCTGCATCGAGCGCCGGCGAATCTCGCCCGGCTCGTCGACGTCGAGCGTGTCGCCGCCCGGCAGGGTCGCGCGAAGCGCGTCCTTGACCTCGGCCGAGTCCGCGCCGGGCACCAGGAAGAGCGCGGCGTCGTTCGCGGTCCGGTCGCCGGTCAGGCGGACGTAGAGGTCGGAGTGGATCAGCACCGACCCGTGCTGACGGATGTAGTCCCGCCAGACGCCCCCCACCGTGAAAAGCTCGCTCCGCCCGGCGATCGGCAGCTCGACCACGCGTCCGAGGGTGAAGCCGTATACGTCGACCATCGCCTCGGACACCCAGATCGGCGGCGGCTCGCCCGCGCGGGGCACGACGAAGCCGCTCACGAGCGGAAGCAGCCGCCCGGGATCGTCGGCGTCGATGGGACGCGAGAACAGCGTGATCGGAGGCTTCTCCGGCGCGAGCAGGAGCTGCTGCACGCGGGCGTAGTCGACCCGGCGCACCCCCGGGAGACGCGCGAGGCGCTCCTGATCGCGCGGCGTGAGGAACGCCGCATCCCCGGACGCGCTCGTTCGCACGTACAGGTCCGCGGGCAGCACGTGCTGCAGCCACTCGTCGAGCGACTGCCGGAACGACGCGACCATGATCGCCATCGAGACCAGGAGGCTCACCGCGGCGACGATGGTGGCGAGCGAGAGCATGGACTGTCCCGGTGCCCCGCGGAGCTGCATCACGGCGAGCTGCGCGGGAACGGCGGCCTGCGCGGGCAGCCGGCCGAGCACCGCCACCGTGAGCCGCGGCATGAGCATGATCGTGCCGATGAGCAGCAGCGCGATCGCGACGTAGCCGAGGATCGGCAGCCCGTCGACGGGCGACGACGCCGTGAGCATCGCGCCGCCGGCGAGGACCGCGAGACCGGGCCAGATCGGCCGGAGCCGCTCGAACACCCGCTCCTCGTCGCCGGCCTTCAGCGCCGCCGCGGGCTGCGTCCGCGCGGCCTCCAGCGCCGGCACCAGGCTGCCGACGACGGCGACCGCCACCCCGAGCGCGAAAAAGAGCAGGGCCCAGGTCGCGTCGACCCGCAGCGCCGGCTGCAGGCCGCGGAAATGCCCGGCACCGAGGTCGGCGCCCACGAGATCCAGAATGGCCTGCGCGAGCCCGTATCCGAGCGCGAGGCCAACGCCTGCGCCCGCGACGCCGAGCGCGAGCGCCTCCCCGAGCACCAGCGCGATCAATCCCCGTCCCTTCAACCCGAGCACGCGCAGCAGCGCAAGCTGCGCACGCCGGCGGACGACGGCGAGCGCCTGGGTCGAGAAGACGAGCAGCCCGCCGGTGAAGAGCGCCACGAGCGCCAGGACGTTGAGGTTCACGCGATAGGCGCGCGAGAGAGTCGCGGCGCGCTTGACGCTCGCTTCGGGACGCTCGGCGAGCACGCCTGGCGGAAGCTCCGCCTGCAGGCGCCGCCGGAATGCCTCGACGTCGACGCCCGGGCGCAGCCGAAGGTCCACCCGGTTGATCCGCCCGAACCGGTCGAGGGCGGTTTGCGCCGCCGCAATGTCGACCAGCCCGAAGCGCGTGCCGTCGGCGCGCGTCAGCCCGGCAACGCGCAACCGCACCTCGCCGTGCCCCGTCTGGACGGCGATGGTGTCGCCCTCCTTCACGCCCAGCCCGTGCGCCGCCGAGGGGCTGAGGAAGATCGTGTCGGGGCGCAGCGTGTCGAGCGAATCCCCGACCGTCGTGGCGGCGAGCTGAGGTTGAACGAGCGCCGCCCGGAAGACGTCGACGCCCAGCACGCGCAGCCGTTCGCTCCGCCCGCCGAGGCGGACGTCGACCTCGATCACCGGGCTCGCGACGGCCACTTCCGGGAGGCGCGCAAGCCGCGGATAAAGCGCTTCGTCGAAGCCGGCGCGAGCACCGCGGATCTCGAGGTCCGCGGTGCCGGAGAGCGTCTGCACCGCCTGGGAGAACTCGTTGATCGCCGACTGGTTGACGAGCTGCACCGCGTAGCCGAGCGCCACGCCGAGGGCGATGGCCGCGAGGGAGAGCGCGAGCCGGCCCCTGCTCTGCCTGACGGGGCCGAGGAACAGCGCAAGGGCGAGCGCGGTGCGGTGCACGGCGTCAACCCGACCGCAGGCCGGATGCCGTCAGCGTGTAGATCCGGTCGGCGGTGGCCGCGGCGGCGGGCGAGTGGCTGACGAGAATGCCGGCCGCGCCCTCGCCCTTCACGCTGCGGCGGAGCAGCTCGAGGACCTGCGCGGCGCTGTCGGGATCGAGGTTCCCGGTCGGCTCGTCGGCGAGCACGAGCCGTGGCTGGTGAACGAGCGCCCGCGCGATGGCGACGCGCTGGAGCTCGCCGCCCGACAGCTCGCTTGGCCGGCTCGCGGCGCGGTCGGCGAGCCCGACCGCGGCGAGCATCTCGCTCACCCGCGGGCTCGTCGCGCCGTCGAGCGTGCCGTTGAGGAGCAGCGGCAGCGCCACGTTCTGCGCTGCCGTGAGGTACGGCAGGAGGTGGAACGCCTGGAAAACGAAGCCCATTCGCTCGCGCCGGATAACCGTAAGCGCGTCGTCGTCGGCCCGCGTCAGCTCGACGCCGTCGAGCGCGATCGAGCCGGCGTCCGGCCGGTCGAGCCCGGCGATGAGGTTGAGCAGCGTCGACTTGCCGATCCCCGATTCGCCACGCACGGCGATGTACTCGCCCGCGGCGAGGTCGAGATCGATGCCGCTCAGAACGGCGCGCGGGCGGGGACCGGAATAGCCTTTCGAGAGACCGCGGATCGAGAGCACGCGCCGAGGTTAGCACCCCAGAAAAGAAAACGGCCGCAGGAAAAAACCTGCGGCCGGGAATGCCTTGTAGGCTTCGTTCGTACTTGGTTGTGCGTCGGCGGCGGCCGGAGCCGCGCCGGCGAATCGAAGCCGGTCGGTAGGGCGGGTCGCTAGCCTCCCCGCTGCGTGGAGCTGGAGGAGGTAGAGCCCTGTGATCCGTCCGCCGACTTCGCCTTCGCGCCGGGACAAGCCGACGCCGCGCTGCTCGCGAGCAAAAATCCGATCACGGCAGCGATCCTCAAGTATCGACTAGACACTGGATCACCTCCTTTCTTCCAAACCGGCACATGCCGTGCCCCGAGAATAGCAGAGAGGGCCGGCCGCTGAACAGCCCGCCCGCGGGCTCGACGCCCGGGCGCTAGCGCGCCTGGCGGCTCGGCTTCAGCGCATGGGCGCCGTCGCCGAGCAGGGCCAGCGCGAAGCACACGACCGCCCAGAACAGCGGGTATTCCCAGCCGCCGCCCTTGTTGGTGAAGAAGAAGCCGTTCGCAGCATGCCCGAGGTAGGCGGCGAACAGCAGGTGGACGCCGAGGAAGACCGCAACCCAGCGGGCTTGGATCCCGGCGATGAGCGCCAATCCCCCGATCGTCTCGTACAGCATGGCCACCCAAGCCCACCAGTCCGGGAGCCCCAGGCTGGCGAAGTACTTGCCGGTCCCCGCCATCGTGAACACGAAGACCTTGAGATAGATGCCGTGCAGGATGAACAGGATGCCCATGCTGACCCGCAACAGCAACGCCGCGTACGGTGCCCACTTGCCGTCGATCATCTGCCCCCTCCTTTAAGTGATGAGACGCGAATCGACCGCTCCCGGCGCCACCTTGCTCAGGCACCGGCGGCGAGGACTATACCGGCACCAGCTGCATCTCGGGATCGACGGAGTGGACCAGGCCCTCGATGCCGGTGAGCGTGGCCGAGATCGAGCTCGGGCAGCTTCCGCAGGCACCCTGGTAGTGCACCTTCAGCACGTTGCCCTCGAGCTCGACGACGTAGAGGTCGCCGCCGTCGCCCTGGAGGTACGGGCGCACGCGCTCGTCGATGAGGTCGGTGATCAGCCCGAGCTTCTGGCGCTGCTCATCGGTGAGCCGCTTGTCGTCGAACGCCGGGTGCCCGCTGGCGGAGGCCGCGTAGGCGTGCGACTGTGCCTCCGCCGCCGGCGCCTCCCGGATCGGCACGGCGACCTTCTTGGACAGCTCGCCCCAATCGGCGCCGCCGTCCTGGGTCACCGTGATCCAGTTGTCCACGTAGAAGACGTTCGCGACGCGCGGGATGTCGAACAGCGCCGCGGCGAGCGGGTCACCCTGCGCGTCCTCTTTCGAGTCGAAGGAGCGCGACACGCCGTAGGTGAGCGGCTCCTTCAGCACGAACTTCAGCGCGTTCGGGTTCGGCGTGCGCTCGATTTCGGCGATTTTGGGCATCAGCTTGCCTGCCCCACCGGGTCGGCGGCCCCTTCGGTCGTCGTGGTGTCCTCGCGGCCGAGCGCCGCATGCAGCGTGTGCCACGGCAGGATGGCGCATTTCACGCGCATCGGGAGGTTCTTGACCCCGGCGAACACCGTCAGCCGGCCGAGGTGCTTCGCTTCGGTCGCCGAATCGAGCTGCCCGGTCGCCATGCCGCGGAAGCCCTCGACGAGGCGCTCCGCCGCGTCCACGGTCTTGCCTTTGACCGCGACGGTCATCATCGACGCCGAAGCCTTGCAGATCGCGCACGAGTCGCCCTCGAACGCGATCGCGCCGATCCGGTCGCCGTCGAGCTTCAGCGCGACCCAGATGTGGTCGCCGCACAACGGGT
>DATEDA010000145.1:0-28322 GCA_035286595.1 Burkholderiales bacterium
CGGGCGAAGCCCGCCGTAGCGGGTCCGGTGCAACGACGGGTTGGGCGTCATTCCAGCCAATCCCACGTACTCATCCGATCTCTGCCGGAAAGATGACGAGCGAGCACCTCGCGGCATTCACTGATCACTGTCCAAGACTCCCCAGTCTGCGATCCAGCGAGAATTTCCTCAAATGCGGATAGCATGTGACGCCGCAGTTCAGCGGGTGTTGCAAGAGCTAACGACGCAGGGCGGGGGCCCGTTGTCTTAAGCCACTCTCGCTCGTACCGCTCGAAGTTGCGCCGCGCCTCCGTTAGGGAGTACTTCCAGTTGGGCCCGCCCCGAACTTCATCGGCTGTTGAATCATCTTGGCCGTTGTCTTCCCACCAGCACAGCCAGCAGATTTCGTGAGCTCCGCGCTGCTGCAATGTGAGGTAACCACAGCATGAGCACGTGCGCGTTGGCCTCCAGGCGACGGATTTCGGAATCGCCTTCGAGATCGTCGGTAGATTCCCTTCAAACCATTGCCGACGGTCGGATAGGGTCATCACAGCTATGACGCCCAACGTTAAGTAGACGTGAGAGAAGATTGGCACGGATACCCTGGGATTGCCAAGGGTAGCCATCATTCGGCATCGGTAGGCATCCACGGGTAGGCATCCGGCACGGCCGGCGGATGGTTGCTCGCTTCGACCGGGCCCGGCTTTCGCACCAGCCGGTCCCGGAGGCGCAACCTCTTCACGATCTCCGGGGTGACCTCCCAGACCATCTCAGGGTAGCGCCAGATCCCGCCGGCGGCCTTGATCTGCTGCCGCAGCAGGATTTCTCCACGGCCGATCTTCACCCGCAGGGGCTCGGGGGCCGCGGCCGCAGTAGCGCCACCCGAGTTCGACCGCCGGCAGTAGACGCGGGTGTTCTCGACGATCAGCTCGACGGTCGTGACGCGGGCGCCGGTGGCGGGATCGTGTCGGTATCTGACGCACACGAGCCACTTCCCGAAGCGAGCCGCAAAACGCCGGGCCCCGAGTGCGCCCGGCTGGAAGGTCTTCAGTACGCGCACCGAAGCCCGCGAGGTGTGCGCGCCCGCCGCTCCGATCAGGCCGGCGCGTGAAGCAACGGTGCCTCGCGCGCCGTCGGATGCTCGAGCAGGGCGAGCAGCGCGACGAGCGAGAGCAGGTCGGCGCGGTTGTGATCGAGCACGCGCCCCAGCAGGTTCGGGTCGCCGCGCTCGAGCCAGCGCCGCCACGCCGCCGGTGCCTCGGCGCCGGGAAGATCATTCGTGCGCTCGAGCCCGAGCGCGCGCTCTTCGGCGGTCGCGAGCCGGCAGTCGGGCCAGCCGCTGCGAAGCAGCCGCCGGGTGACGTGCAGCAGATCGACGTGATCCAATCCGTCGGCGCGGAGCTCCCGGCCGACGAGCCGCGCGCGGGTCTTGAGCAGCGGCAGGTCGAACGACTTGCCGTTGAAGCTCACGATGACGCCGGCGCGAGCGATCCGGTTGGCGGCCCTCGCCACGAGCCCGTTCTCGGCGGCAAACCCCGCCATCAGCCATTGCACGAGCCGCAGCGTGCAGCCCTCGAGCCAGCCGACGCCGACCACGAATGCAGTGGTGCCGGTGCCCCCCGAGAGCCCGGTCGTTTCGGTGTCGAGAAACAGGAGCTGCTCGGGCGAGACCGCGCCGGAGAGCCGGCCCACCGATTTCGCGGCCTCGGCGAGCGATGAGCCGCTCGCGATCGAAACGTCCCCATGCTCGAACGGCAACGCGTAGGTCCGCTCGACCTCGATCAGTCCGGGGGCGACGACGGTTCCCTCCACGGACGCCTCGAGTGCTTCCGCCGCCGACACGCCGCGCGCCGGTGCGCCGACCCGCAACGGTTCGAGCCGTTCGAGCCCAGGGACGGACGCCGGCGAAGGCGCCAGCCCGCGCGCCTGGGCTTTCGCGCGAAGCTGCATCAGGCGGGTTTGCAGGTCCATCGTCAGAGCGCCGGCGGCGCGGGAGGTTCGCAGCCGCGCAACAGGGCGAGCACGGTCAGCGCGGCCCGCTTGGGTGCGAGCCGGTTCTCGTTCTCGGCGGCCACTACCGGACCGACGCACGCCGGACAGCCGTGCTTGCAGGCGCATTGGGCGACGAGCTCGGTCGAGCGCTCGATCACCTGCCGGCGCAGATCGAAGAGGGGCGCGGAGATGCCGATCCCGCCGGGATAGTTGTCGTAGAGATAGAGCGTCGGGCGGAACGGCCGGCTCGCGTCCGCCACCTCGATCGCCGCCCCATCGAGCGTGCGCGGCTCGGCGCGACCGTCGGCGCCGGCCGCCGCCACCCACGCGCCCTCGGGTCCGCCGTCGCCGACCGCACGGCCGACGTCGCGCGGCTCCGCAGCCGAGAGGAAGACCGCGATCCGGTGCACCGCGTGCGCCGCGCCGAGGAACCCGTCGAGCGCCTCGAACCGGGTCGCGAACGCCTGCTCGAGCGCGCGCGGCTCGGCTTCCCACCAGAGCGCCGTCGTGTGCATCTCCTGGTCCGGGAGATTCACCCGTCCGTAGCCGACGTTCTCGTGGGTGTAGTAGCGGATCTTCTTGTACCCCGCGACCCGCCGGACGACGTGGACCTCGCCGTGCGCGGCCCGCGCGGTCGGGCTCGCTTCGTCCCCGAACTCGTCCAGCACCTTCAGCTTCGTATAGTCGATGGCGTCGGTGTAGTAGTCCGCGTTCGTCGCGCGGACGAACGCCTTCCGCCCGACCCAGTCGAGCTTCTCCACCTGCCACGGCGCCGACTGCACCATATGGATGGCACCCTCGTAGAGCGTCGCGGCGGCGCCCGAATAGTCGACCTCGGCGATCACGTCCTTGCGCCCGCCCGTGACGTCGATGACGGTGAAGTTGCCTTCCGCGATCGAGCGCAGCGAGACCGCGTTCGCCGGATAGCTGTCGGCGATCCAGTGCCACCGGGTCCCCTCGCGATGGAGGACGCCCTGTTCGGCGAGATACCCGAGCGCGTCGTCGAGCTTCACGCCGCCGAACGTCTCGCCGTCGGCGAACGGCAGCTCGAACGCGGCGCAGCGGACGTGGTCCATCAGGACGAGCAGCTGATCGGGGTCGATCCGCGCGTGCTCGGGGCTCGCGCCGAGGAAGAACTCCGGGTGGCGCGCGAGGTACTGGTCGAGGGGATCGCTCGTGCAGACGAGCACGCCGACGGCGGTCCGCTGCCGCCGCCCCGCCCGCCCGAAGCGCTGCAGCGCGCCCGCGACCGAGCCCGGGTAGCCGTTCAGCACGCAGGCGTCGAGCGCCCCGATGTCCATGCCGAGCTCGAGCGCCGAGGTCGACACCACGCAGTCGAGCCGCCCGGCGCGCAGCTTCGCTTCCTGGTCGCGCCGCGCGGTCGGCAGATAGCCGCCGCGATAGGCGGCGACGCGAGCGGGCTGGCGCGGATCGCGGTCGAAGACGTCCTTCAGGTACTTGGTCAGCACCTCGACCTCGAGCCGGGAGTTGGCGAAGACGATCGTCTTCAGCCCGAGCCTCACCGCGAGCCGCGCGATGCGGGTCGACTGCGAGCGGGCCGAGGCGCGGATGCCGAGGTCGGCGTTCAGCACCGGCGGGTTCCAGACGAGCAGATGCTTTCGTCCTTGTGGCGCGCCGGACTCGGTGACCGCCCGGACCGGGCCGCCGAGGAGCCTTGCGGCGAGCTCGGCGGGATTGGCGATCGTCGCGGAGCAGGTGATGAAGAGGGGGCTCGAGCCGTAGAACCGGCAGACCCGCCGCAGGCGCCGGACGAGGTTGGCGACGTGCGATCCGAACACGCCGCGGTAAGTGTGCAGCTCGTCGATCACCACGAAGCGCAGGCCTTCGAAGAACTGCGCCCACTTGGTGTGATGCGGCAGGATCGCCTGGTGGAGCATGTCGGGATTGGAGACCACGATGTCACCGTGGGTGCGCACGGCGCGGCGGGCATCGCCCGGCGTGTCCCCGTCGAACGTGTAGGCGCGGATGCCGAGCTGCCCCGCGGCGTTCAGCTCTAGGATCTCGTTGACCTGATCCTGGGAGAGCGCCTTGGTTGGAAAGAGATACAGGGCTTTCACGCCGCGCTTCAGGGCGGCGTCGAGGACGGGGAGGTTGTAGCAGAGCGTCTTGCCGGAGGCGGTCGGCGTGACGACCACCGTATCGTGGCCGGCGGCGACATGACGCCACGCCTCATGTTGATGGCTGTAGAGTTGCCGGATGCCCCGCGCCTCGAGTGCGACCCGCAGGCGGGGGTCCAGCGCTTCGGGGAGCGGCGCGTAGCGAGCTTCGCGGGCCGGCGTGACGACTTCGCCGACGATGCGCGCGCGGTGATCGCGCTTCAGCGCTTCGACCAGCGCCTCGGCCGATCGAGGCGGCCGCCGGAGCCGCTCGTGCGGGTCCCCGGAGGACTCCTCGGTGAAGAAGTCCTGCGTGCCTTCGAAGAACGCCCCCATGCCGCCGCTCCCTCGGATCCGGATGGAGCGAAGGATGGGGCAGGCGCAGGCTCACCACGTGAGCCTGGCCCGAAGGACCCGGCTAGCGCACCACCTCGCGCACGATGTCGAGAATGGTCTGCGAGCGACGCTCGACCAGCAGCACGTCGCGCCCGAGAATCAGGCGCGCGTAGCCGGGCGGCAGCGGCGGGAGCCGGTGGTCCAGCGCGTAGGGCAGGGGCCGGGTCGGAACGCCCTGCGGCACGCGCTCGCGGATGAGCAACGGATCGCGGCGGGCCTTGCCGCCGTTGCCGCCGTTTTGGGTGCTCTGACGGCGGAAGAAGTGGTCGATCGTCTGGCGATCCTCGCCGGAGAAGAGGATCGCGCGCTCGGTCGGGTTCGCCGCGGCCCTGGCCGGGTAGACCTGCTCCATCCGGACCGCGGCATTGGCGACGCCGGCGGCGAGGGCGCAGAGGATGGAAGCGGCGAGGAGACTGCGGAGCACGCGTGGTACGGGTTGTGAAGCGGCGCCGTGGATCGTACCGGCCCGGCCTCCGGGCGGTTTGTCAAAAGTTTCCTCGTTTGCAACAGAATGTTACGGTTGTCGGCACAATTCCACGCTGCACGGAGGTCGTGCGCATCTCGGGCGCGAAGCTCGATTAGCGCTCAGGGTTTGGCGCTCCGGAACGGCAACCGGGCGACCGCGAGTTTTTTCGTCATCGCGAGACAGGGCTTGATTGCTCGCCCGGCAAGAACCATCTATCGTCGGAGGGCCCGTCCCGGCCGAGGGGCCGAGTCTAGATCGTACCCGAGGACCCCCATGCAATCGCGCGACCCGAAGAACCGGTGGATGTGGGCGGATGCCCTGGAGATGCTCGACGAGGCGAGCCGCCTCCAGCGGCGGTTCTTCGAGATCAGCGTCCGCTCGACCGCGGCGCCGCGCTGGGAACCGCCGGTGGACGTGTTCGAGTCCCAGGACGAGGTGTGGTTCTTCTATGCCCTGCCGGGGGTGCCGGCGGGCCAGGTGGAGGTCGCGCTCGAGGGCACGGAGCTCGTGGTGCGCGGCGAGCGCAGCCTCCCGCCGGTGGCGCACACCACGACGATCCGCCGGCTGGAGCTCCCGCACGGCCGGTTCGAGCGCCGCGTGGCGTTGCCGACCGGGCGCTACGACCTGATCGCGCAGCAGCTCGACCAGGGCTGCCTCGTGATCGGCCTGCGCCGGATCGCGTGAGTTGCGAAAGGTGGAAGAAATGGATCTCGAGCGCAATCAACCCGCGGCGATCGAAGCCGAGGAAGTGACGACGACGCTCCCGGCCCGCGCCGGGCCGCCGGCGCTCGCCATTCCCGAGGACGCGCTGATCGTCCTGCCGGTGCGCAACCTCGTGCTCTTCCCCGGGATGATCCTGCCGGTCGCGATCGGCCGCGAGAGCTCGGTCGCGGCGGCGCAGGCGGCGGTGAAGGGCGACCGCCCGATCGGGCTGCTGCTCCAGCGCCAGGCCGACGTCGACTCCCCGCGGCCGGAAGATCTGTACCCGATCGGCACCGTCGCGCAGATCCTGCGCTACATCACCACGCCCGACGGCTCGCACCACGTCGTCTCCCAGGGCGAGGGGCGGTTCCGCGTGCTCGAGTTCCTCGACGGCTACCCGTTCCTGGTGGCGCGGGTCATCCGCTTCCCCACCGAGGTCGAGGAGGGGAAGGAGATGGAGGCGCGGCTCCATCAGCTCCGCGAGCGCGCGCTCGAGGCGCTGCAGCTCCTGCCGCAGACGCCGCCGGAGCTCGTGCAGGGGGTGCAGGGCTTCACCTCGGCCGGGCAGCTCGCGGACATGATCGCCGGGTTCATGGACCTCAAGGCGCCCGAGAAGCAGTCGGTGCTCGAGATCGTCGACATCACGGCGCGCGTCGACCGCGTGCTCGAGCTGCTCTCGCACCGCATCGAGGTGCTGAAGCTCTCGCGCGAGATCGAGGGCAAGACCAAGGCGACGATGGACGAGCGCCAGCGCGAGTACGTGCTGCGCGAGCAGATGCGCCAGATCCAGAAGGAGCTCGGCGAGGGCGAGAGCACCGCCGCCGAGCTCGCGGAGCTCGCGAAGGCGATCGAGGCCGCCGGCATGCCGGAGGAGGTGCAGGCGCATGCGAAGAAGGAGCTGAAGCGGCTGGAGCGCATGCCGGACTCCTCCACCGAGTACTCGATGGCGCGCACCTATCTCGACTGGCTCGTCGAGCTGCCGTGGAAGGCGGAGAAGCCCCCGGTGCTCGACATGGGGCAGGCGCGCCGGATCCTCGACGAGGACCACTACGGCCTCGAGAAGGTGAAGCGGCGGATCATCGAGTTCCTGGCGGTGCGCAAGCTCGCCCCCGAAGGGCGCTCGCCGATCCTGTGCTTCGTCGGACCGCCCGGAGTGGGCAAGACCTCGCTCGGGCAGTCGATCGCGCGCGCGCTCGGCCGGAAGTTCGTGCGCGTGTCGCTCGGCGGCGTGCACGACGAGGCCGAGATGCGCGGTCATCGGCGGACCTACATCGGCGCGCTGCCGGGGAACATCATCCAGGCGATCAAGAAGGCCGGCACGCGCGACTGCGTGATGATGCTCGACGAGGTGGACAAGCTCGGCCAGGGATTCCACGGCGACCCGAGCGCGGCGCTGCTCGAGGTGCTCGACCCCGAGCAGAACAACAGCTTCCGCGACAACTACCTCGGCGTGCCGTTCGACCTGTCGAAGGTGGTCTTCATCACCACCGCCAACGTGCTCGACTCGATCCCGGGCCCGTTGCGCGACCGGATGGAGATCATCCACCTCCCCGGGTACACCGAGGAGGAGAAGCTCGAGATCGCGAAGCGCTATCTCGTCAAGCGCCAGCTCGAGGCGAACGGCCTGAAGGCGGATCAGGTGCAGATCGGCGACGCGGTGCTCGCGGCGATCATCCGCGACTACACGCGCGAGGCGGGCGTGCGCAACCTGGAGCGCGAGATCGGCGCGGTGCTGCGCCACGCGGCGGTGCGGATCGCCGAAGGCGCGTCGGTGCCGGTGCGGATCGACGTGCCCCTGCTCGCGGAGATCCTCGGGCCGGCGAAGTTCGAGTCCGAGGTCGCCCAGCGGACCAGCGTCGCGGGCGTTGCGACCGGGCTCGCGTGGACGCCGGTCGGCGGCGACATTCTGTTCGTCGAGGCGAGCCGGACCCCGGGCAGCGGCAAGCTGATCCTGACCGGCCAGCTCGGCGAGGTCATGAAAGAGAGCGCGCAGGCCGCGTTGACGCTCGTCAAGTCGCGTGCCGGGGCGCTGGGCATCGACGCGGCGATGCTGGAGAAGAGCGACATCCATGTCCACGTGCCCGCGGGCGCGATCCCGAAGGACGGGCCGAGCGCGGGCGTCGCGATGTTCACGGCGCTTACCTCGCTCCTCACGGGACGGCCGGTGCGGAATGACACCGCGATGACCGGCGAGATCTCGCTCCGCGGCCTCGTCCTGCCGGTGGGTGGCATCAAGGAGAAGGTGCTCGCGGCGATGCGCAGCGGCATCGCGACGGTGATGCTCCCGGCGCGGAACAGGAAGGATTTGGTGGACGTGCCGGAGGGCGCGCGCGAGCGGCTGAAGTTCGAGTGGCTGGAGACGGTCGACGACGCCGCGCAGCGCGCGCTCGACCAGGCCCCGTCGCCCAAAGGGGCCGCGAGCGAGGAGACGAGCGGGGGAATTTCCAGGATCGCTTGAACTACATCAACAGGTCCCCGCCACGCCCGCGCGACACTTCCGCCATTGACGAGGGGGCGTGATGCCGGTCCGCAACGCGGACATCGCAAAGGTCTTCGAGAGAATCGCCGATCTGCTCGAGCTCGGCAATGAAAACCCGTTCCGCGTCCGCGCCTACCGCAACGCCACGCGGATCGTGGAGAACCTTGCGCTCGATCTCGCGGGCGAGGTGGCGGCCGGGCGCGAGCTGCCCAAGCTGCCCGGGATCGGCGAGGACCTGGCCGGGAAGATCCGCGAGATCGCGGCCACCGGCACCTGCGGTCTCGTCGAGCGGCTGCGCAAGCGTTATCCGGCCGGCATCACCGATCTGATGCGGATTCCGGGGCTCGGGCCGAAGCGTGTCGCAGCGCTCTACCGAGGGCTGAAGATCAAGAGCCTCCAGGACCTCGCGAAGGCGGCGGAGCGAGGACGGCTGCGCGAGCTCGCGGGCTTCGGCGAGAAGACGGAAGCGCGGGTCCTCGAGGCGGTCGCAGCGCAGCTCTCGAAGAAGCGGCGTTTCCCGCTCGCGACCGCGGCCCGGTACGCCGAGCCGCTTGCCGATTACTTGCGCCGGACCAAGGGGGTCGATGAAGTGGTGCTCGCCGGGAGCTACCGCCGACACCGGGACACCGTGGGCGACGTCGACGTGCTCGTGACCGCCGGGCAGTCGGCGGAGGTGATCAGGCGTTTCACGGCCTATCCGGAGGTGAAGGAGGTCACCGCGGCCGGCGACACGCGCGCCAGCGTGATCCTGGCCTGCGGCCTCCAGGTCGACCTCCGGGTCGTGCCGCCGGAGAGCTTCGGCGCGGCGCTCCACTACTTCACCGGTTCGAAGGCGCACAACATCGCCGTCCGGCGGCTCGCGCAGGCGCGCGGGCTGAAGCTCAACGAGTACGGGGTGTTCCGCGGCGAGAAGCGGGTGGCGGGGGACACCGAGGCTTCGGTGTTCGCGGCGGTCGGTCTGCCCTGGATCCCGCCGGAGCTGCGCGAGGACCGGGGCGAGATCGCCGCCGCGCGCGGCGGGAAGCTGCCGGGCCTGATCGAGGATCCGGACGCACCCGCCCCGGCGCCGACGCAGGCCGCGCCCAAGCGAGCGCGGGCGCAGCGGCGGGCACGGGGCTGAGCGGTCAGGACCTCGGCCGGCGGGGCGCCCCCTGGTCTGGAAGAACGCCGTGGTGCACCGCCCATACCTTCGCCTTGGCGATCCCGATGCGGATCGCGCTGCCTTCCTCGCGGCCCGATTCGAGCAGCGCGTTGGCGATCTCGATCGCCTTCGCGCGCACTGCGGGCGACAGGCGATTCATCGAGCGCGGGTAGTACGATTCGTTCCAGGGCACGGCGCGACGATCGAGCAAGACCGCCATCATTCTTTCGCGATACGGCGCGGGGTGCTTGATCCCGATCAAGATTTCGCGCAGGAGCCCCGGTAAGTTGCTGCCATGAGGACGATCGCATGGGCACTGTTCGCCGCGGCCGTGATTGCGGCCGCCGGTCCGGTCTACGCGCTCGAGGTCAGAGGCGGCGACGATGCACGCTGGGTGAGCGGCGGGATCGGCGAGGATGAGCGCGTCGACATGCTGATGCTGCTCCCGGACTACAACCTGCGGGTCCTCACCGCCGCCGAGAAGTCGGGTGCATATCTCGCCGGCGCCGAGGTGGTGGTGCGCGACGCTGCCGGTCGCGTCGTGTTCGAGACCGAGCTCGCCGGGCCGTTTCTGCTCGCGCGCCTGGCGCCCGGGAAGTACGAGCTGCAGACGACGTACGGCGGCAAGGCGCAGACGCGGACGTTCACGATTCCCGCGAGCGGCCGACGCGAGCTGTTCCTCTACTGGGCGGTCCCGGACGTCGAGACGCTGCCGAAGGGAGCAACGCCGTGACGTGGGCAAAAAAAGACGGCCCGTAGGGCCGTCAACAGGGAGGAAGAGCGCGATGACCAGCGCTCTCGGAGGTAACGGGCCTTGCTGGCTGACCACCAGCGCGCCGACAACGCGACCTCGGCGACGTTGCCACGCGATGAACCTGACGGTGTTCAATATAGTGAGACGCGCGCGCCGACTCAATCATGCCGTTGTCCTTGATATCCCTACGCAGGGGTCGTGCATACCGCCGCGCGTCGCCGCGACGCCTGCTCTAACCTGCTAAAACAAAAGGCAAAATCAGGAACTCCTGGACGCCATTCGCGATCCGGAAGTGCCGGCGCCTAGGCCAATTGGCCTAGTCCTATGGGCCAGGCGCGAACGGCCGTGATGCGCCGTCGTAGAGCTGCGCGATGATCCGCGTCTCGCGCGCCGCGATCGTCGCCAGAAATTCGTCGGCGCCGCGCATCCCGCGAAACGTCCGGAACCCGCGCGCGAGGAAATCACGCAGCACCGCGAAACCCGCCGCGCGGGCGGGAGCTTCCATCATCGCGATCGCACCGGCGACGAGACGCTTGCGGGCGAGCCGGTCGAGCTCGGTGCCGATCCGGACGACCAGCGCGATCTGCCGCTCGCGCTCGCTCCGCGCTGCGGTCGCGCGGAAGGCTTCGGCGTAGCTCGCCTCGGCGATCACGAGCGGGCCTTCCGGCTGGCCGCTGCGGAGGTGGCGCACCACTGCAAGGTCCAGCCGCTCGGACAGCGCGTCGAGCTCGACGGCCAGCGCGATCGCGTCGAGCGCGGTGGCCGGCAGCACGCGCGCGAGCATCGGCAGGATCCGCGCGATGCCCTCGTCGCGGGCTGCGAAGTCCTTCGTGCCGTAGAGATCGGACAGGAAGAACGCCGCGGCCGCACCGTAGCGCGGGCTGTCGAGGAGATCGCGGTGGGTGCGCGCGAGCCGCGCGGCTTGCCACTCGCGGAGTGCGCGCCGGTCGCGCGCCAACGCCGGCGCAACACGGGCCGCCGCCCGCAGCTCGCGCACGTCGGCGAGGTGCTCGCGCAGCCGCCGCACGGCGTCGGCCTTCCCGGGGACGGGTGTGTCCATCGCCGGCGATTATAGGAACGTGACCGGCCTCGATTAGAGGGGCCGCTCTAGGGTTTGCGCCGCGACCGGGGGTTAGAATGGGTCGCCACTCGGGGCGCACCCGTCCTGAGCATTCGCATGTCCGCAGCCGCGCCGCAACGGCTCCCCTCGGAGCCCGATCCCCTCCGGAGCGCGTTCGACGCCCAACGCGAAGCGTTCGCCCGGTCGCCGTTCCCCGACGCCGCAACGCGCGACCGTCGCCTGGGCGGGCTCGAGCGGCTCCTGCGCGAGAACGTCGAGGCCATCGCGGCGGCGATCGCCCGCGACTTCGGGCACCGCTCGCACCACGAGACGCGCCTGCTGGAGATTTTTCCGAGCCTGGAGGCGGTGAAACACGCGCGCCGCCATCTCCGCCGCTGGATGAAGCCGCAGCGCCGTGCGGTGTCACTGTGGTTCCAGCCCGGCCGGGCGGAAGTGATCTCCCAGCCGATCGGCGTGGCCGGGATCATCGTGCCGTGGAACTACCCGATCTACCTCGCCGTCGGCCCGCTCGTCGGCGCGTTGGCCGCGGGCAACCGGGCGCTCGTCAAGATGTCCGAGTTCGCGCCGTCGACCGGCGCGCTGTTCGACGCGCTCGTCCGGAGCCGCTTCGCCGCGGACGAGGTCCGGGTCGTGAACGGCGACGCGGAGGTCGCGCGCGCGTTCGCGGCGCTGCCGTTCGACCGCCTGCTGTTCACCGGATCGACCGGCGTCGGGCGCGCAGTCATGCGCGCTGCAGCCGAGAACCTGACCCCGGTCACGCTGGAGCTCGGCGGGAAGTCGCCGGCGATCGTCGGTCCGGACTACCCGATCGCCGAAGCGGCGGAACGGATTCTCATCGGCAAGTGCATGAACGCCGGCCAGACGTGCATCGCGCCGGACTACGCGCTCGTCCCGGCGGGACGCATCCGCGAGTTCGTCGACGCGGCGCGGCGCACCGTCGCCGAGTGCTATCCGGATCCGCTGCGCTCGCCGGACTACACCGCGATCGTGAACGATCGGCACTTCGCCCGGCTCGCGGGGTATCTGGACGAAGCGCGGGCGCGGGGGGCGGAGATCGTCGCGCTCGCACCGAACGCGTCACCGGATGCAACGACGCGGCGCTTCCCGCCGACGATCGTGCTCGGAGCGCCGGGCGACTGCCGCCTGATGCGCGAGGAGATCTTCGGCCCGATCCTTCCGATCGTGCCTTACGAGGCGCTGGACGACGCGCTCGCCTACGTCAACGAACGCCCGCGTCCGCTGGCGCTCTATTGCTTCGACCGCGACGCGCGGCGGATCGACCGGGTCCTGACCGGGACCGTCGCCGGCGGCGTGACGATCAACGACACGATCCTCCACATCGCCCAGGAGAGCCTGCCGTTCGGCGGTGTCGGACCGAGCGGGATGGGCGAGTACCACGGCCGTGAGGGGTTCGAAGCGTTCTCGAAGCGGAAGGCGGTGTTCCGCCAGTCGCGTCTCAGCACGATGGGTCTCTTCAAGCCGCCCTACGGCAAGCGCTTCGAGCGGTTGGTCGACTTCCTGCTCCGCTGATGCCGACCCGCCGGCAGTTCCTGAGGTACGGCGTCGCCGGCGCGCTCGCGCTCACGGCGGCCGGGATTGCGCGGAGCCAGCCAGCGGATCGCGTGTATCGCGCCGCGAGCGGCGCGGAGCCGCTGACGGTCCTGGGCGCGGAGGATCGCGCCGTGCTGGCCGCGATCGCCCCGGCGCTGCTCGCCGGCGCGGTTCCAGAGCGGCGCGACGCTTTGGTCGGCAGCGTGGACCGCGCCGTCGCCGGTCTGCCGCCGCACCTGCAGCGCGAGGTCCTGCAGCTGCTGGCGCTGCTGGGGTCGTGGCCCGGGCGCCGGTGGATCGCGGGCGTCGCGTCGCCCTGGCCGGAAGCGTCCCGCGAGGAAGTCGCCGCCTTTCTCGAGCGCTGGCGGTTCAGCCGCTGGGCGCTGCTGCAACAGGGCTACCACGCGCTGCACGATCTGGTGCTCGCCGCCTGGTACGCGCGGCCCGACAGCTGGCCGGCGATCGGCTACGCGGGTCCGCCGGAGGTGAAGTGATCCGCGACCCGATCCGCGACGGTCTCGCCGCCGGGTGGAAGGTCACTGACGCGTCCCGACTCGAGCGCGATCTGGTGCTGGACGCCGATGTCGCGGTCGTGGGGACGGGCGCCGGCGGCGGGGTCACCGCGGAGACCCTGACCGCGGCGGGCCTCGACGTCGTGATGGTCGAGGAGGGGCCGCTGCGGAGTTCGAGCGACTTTCACATGCTCGAGGCCGAGGCCTATCCCCAGCTCTACCAGGAGTCGGCGGCGCGCAAGACGCTCGACAAGGCGATCACCATCCTCCAGGGCCGCTGCGTCGGCGGCTCGACCACGGTCAACTGGACGTCGAGCTTCCGCGTGCCGGAAGCCACGCTCGCGTTCTGGCGCGACCGATTCGGGCTGAGCGTGCTGACCGCGGGTGAGCTCACGCCATGGTTCGAGCGCATGGAGCAGCGGCTCGCGATCGGCCCCTGGACGGTGCCGGCGAACGAGAACAATGCGTTGCTCGCGCGCGGCGCGGCGAAGCTCGGGATTGCCACCGGCGCGATCCGCCGCAACGTGAAGGACTGCTGGAACATCGGCTACTGCGGCATGGGCTGCCCGACGAACGCAAAGCAGTCGATGCTCGTCACGACCATCCCGGCGGCGCTCGCGCGCGGCGCGCGGCTGGTGTGCGGCGCGCGGGTCGATCGGCTCCGCCTGCAGGGGGGGCGGGCGACGGAGCTGGTTTGCGCCGCGCTCGATCCGCGGGGCGTGCACGCGACCGGGAAGCAGGTCCGGGTCCGCGCGAAGCACTATGTACTTGCTGCGGGGGCAATCGGCTCGCCGGCGGTGCTGATCCGCAGCCGCGCGCCGGATCCTCATCGGACGCTCGGGCGCCGCACCTTCCTGCATCCCACCGTGATCTCCGCCGCGGTGATGCCGCAGCGGGTCGACGGGCATGCCGGCGCGCCGCAGACGATCTTCTCCGATCACTTTCTCGAGCGGGGCCCGATCGACGGGCCGATCGGCTTCAAGCTGGAGGCGCCGCCGCTGCATCCGGTGCTGTTCGGCATGACGCTCCAGGGGTTCGGCGAGCGGCATGCGGCGCTGATGGAGGCGTTCCCGCACGCGCAGGTGCTGATCGCGCTGCTTCGCGACGGCTTTCATCCGGAGAGCCACGGCGGCGCCGTGGGCCTTCGCGACGACGGCTCGCCGGTCCTCGGCTATGGCCTGACGCCGGTGGTCTGGGAGGCGGTGCGGCGCGCGTTGCTCGCGATGGCGGAAATCCAGTTCGCCGCGGGCGCGAAGCAAGTCCTGCCTGTCCACGAGCGGGCGCAACCCTATTCGTCGTGGGCCGAGGCGCGAGCCGGGATCGAGGCGCTGCCGCTCGAACCGCTGCTCACGCGCGTCGTCTCGGCCCACGTGATGGGCGGTTGCGGCATGGCGGACTCGCCGCAGCGGGGCGTCGTGGACGCCGGCGGGCGGCATTTCCAGCTCGCGAACGTTTCGGTGCACGACGGGTCGGTGTTCCCGACGAGTCTCGGGGTGAATCCGCAGCTCTCGATCTACGCGCTGACGGCGCGCAATGCGTCCGCGCTTGCGGCCGACCTGACGGGCAAGGCGGCGCCGCCGAGCGGCTGACGTGGCGGCGCCGACGCAGGAAACGCTCGCGCGCCGGCTGCGGCTTATCCTGGGCGGCGAGGTCGGCGTGTACGTCGTGCTCGGCGCCTGGCTGTGTGTCGGGCGCGGCTGGGGGCTCGCCGCCGCCGTCGGCGTTGTGGTGGCAATCGCGCTCGGCTGGCGCGTCGCGTTCATCCTGGTGACCTACGCGCTCGCGTGGCGGAATCGCAGCCCAACGCCACCCGAGTTCCGGCGGAGCGTCTTCGCCTTGCTCCCGCACGCGCTCAGGGAAGCGGCAGTGTGGATAGCCGGCTACACCGCGCTGCAGCCGTTCGTTCGCGTTTTCATGGGCGACGGGCAACCGCCGCACGCGGGCGGCAGGCGGCTTCCGATGCTGCTCGTGCACGGCTATGTCTCCAACCGCGGGGTCTGGTGGGTGTTTCGCCGCGCGCTCGAGGCGCGGGGCGAGACGGTCTGGGCGGTGACCCTCGAACCGGTGTATGGCGCGATCGACAGCCTGGTCGAGCCGCTCGCGGCGCGGATCGATGAGTTCCTCGCCTCCACCGGGGCGCAGCAGGTCGTGCTGGTCACGCACAGCATGGGCGGGCTCGTCGCGCGTGCGTATCTGCGCGACCACGGCGCGGCGAAGGTCGCGCGGCTGGTGACCCTAGGCGGGCCGCATCACGGCAGCGTTCACGCGTACCTGGGTGCCGGCGCCAACGCGCGCCAGATGGAGCCGGGATCGCCTTGGCTCGACGCGCTCGCGCGGTCCGAGGCACAGAGCTTCGCCGTCCCGTTCACCTCGATCTTCAGCTACCAGGACAACTTCGTCGCGCCGCAGACGAGCAGCGTGCACCCGGCGGCGCGCAACGTGCCTCTTGCGGGCATCGGACATGTTTCGCTGGCGTTCTCGGGGGAGGTGCTCGAGCTCGTCGCCGCGGAGCTCGACGCGGCGAACGCTGCCGTGCGCAAATGACTACATCGAACCTCGAACAGCACGGGCCGCTCCTAGTACTGCGATCAATCAGCTCGAGCTGATCAGGGGGCGCTACGCGCTGTGCACGATGTGCATTGGGGTGGGGCAGGGCATCGCCGGGGGTGGCTGAGCGGTGCTGATCTTTGGAACGTTCTTTGAGCCCTGATTCGCTTACGCCGAAGAGCGAATATGTCGGGGCAGGTTACAGATTCATGTGTGGCGACCGACCGACATTCGCATTTGCAATTCTAAGCTACTGATTTCTATGGATGCATGCCATAGACGGCACGTTTATTGCGACGTTTCCAGAATTAAGCATGTGTCCTGGTCGACTGCCAAAGGGATCGACAATGAAGAAACTCTTGATAGGCTTTGCTCTCTTCTTCGGCGTGGCCGGTGCAATTCCGGCTGCCCCGATCGAGATGCTGTTCGATTTCACAGGCGGCTTCTCCGCGTCGTTCAACGGTGCCGCCAATGCGCCGTCCGGCCAGCTGACGTTCCGGGTCCTGCTGGACAGCACTACGCCGGATTTGGACCCGTCAGGCGGTCGAGGTCGATTCGCTGTCAGCTCGGTCGACCTGACCGCGCCTGCGTTTGGGTTCGTGGGTGAACTGGTTGTCGCGCCCGCTCCATTGTTCGTCGATACGTTCTCCGGAGGCCTCACTATCATCGGGGCGGGCTTCAACCCGGATATCGGATGGAACGGCGGGCCGGCACCCTCGACGTTCATGGGGAACGTCAATGATTTGACGACTCTCCCCTTGCCGACCGTCGTGGGTATGAACAGTACTTTCTTCCTGCAGACGCTCACCTTCCAGAACGGCGATACGCTCGGTGCGAGCGTCGGCGGCAATGGTCCCGTCGGCGTGTTTACCGCTAGGGCCGCTGTCCCCGAACCCACCACCCTCGCGCTTCTCGGCCTCGCACTCGCGGGTCTCGGCTTCGCTCGCCGCCGCAAGCCGCACTGCACCGAGTAGGAGGCGTCTCGCTCACGCAAAGCCCGCCGAGTGCGGGCTTTCTCATTTCCGGATTCGCGCCAATCACCCGCTGGCCAACGAAAGCGAAGAGCGGCTGGGGCGGTTCGTCGCTCAGCGGTGTGCATTTCCGCTTCTTGAATTGAGCCCTACAGCAGCTTCAGCACCTGCTCCGCATGGTTGGCCGTGTCTGGCGAGTCGATCACGTGCACGACGCGGCCCTTCTCGTCGATGATGAACGTCACGCGCTCGGCGAGCCCGAGCATCCCGCGTAGCGCCCCGCCGACCCCACCGCCGATCGTGCCGTAAGCGCGGGCCACCGAGCGATCGGTGTCGGCGAGCAGGGGAAAGTTGAGCCGGTGCTTCTTCGTGAAGCGCTCATGTGAAGCGACATCCTGCGCCGAGACCCCGAGGATCGCAGCGCCCTTGGCCTTGATCTCCGCATTGTGGTCGCGCAGCGAGCACGCCTGGGCAGTGCAACCGGGGGTGTCGTCCTTCGGGTAGAAGTAGAGAACGAGCTTCTTCCCGCGGAAGTCCTCGAGGCTCACCCGTGCGCCGTCCGTCGTGAGTCCCGAGAAGTCGGGCGCCGGATCACCAGGCTTTGGTCGCGGCATGGCTCAGAAGTGGATTCCGCGCATCAGGTTCGACATCGCGATCATGTCGGGCGTCGCCGCCGGCGTCGCCTCGTCCTTCTTGCCGGCCGCCGAGGACGAGTCCGGGAACATCCGGAAGCTCGTGTTCATGATGACCTGGGCAACCCGTGGCAGGAGCGCGTGCAGCACCTCGCCGAAGACGCCGAGCCGCGTCGCGATCCGCACCGGCCGGTACACGATCGCCTCGGCCACCAGGTCGGCCGCCTCCTCGGGCGACAGGGTCGGCACCTGGGTGTAGATCTTGGTCGGCGCGATCATCGGCGTCCGCACCAGCGGCATGTTGATCGTCGTGAACTGGATCCCCACGTCGGCGAACTCGGAGGCGGCGCACCGCGTCCAGGCGTCGAGCGCGGCCTTCGAAGCGACGTAGGCCGAGAACCGGGGCGCGTTGGTGAGCACGCCGATCGACGAGATGTTGATGACGTGGCCGCGGCGCCTCTTCACCATCGTCGGGAGCAGCCCGAGGGTCAGGCGCAGCGCACCGTAGTAGTTGAGCGACATCGTGCGCTCGAAGTCGTGGAAGCGGTCGAACGAGTTCTCGATCGCGCGCCGGATCGAGCGCCCGGCGTTGTTCACGAGGATGTCCGCACCGCCGTGCTCCTCGACCACCGTCTTCACGAGGTCGGCGCACTGGGCGGCATCCGAGACGTCGGCCGAGTAGGTGACGGCGGTGTTGCCGTCTGCCTCGATCGCTTTCCTCGCCTCGGCGAGCTTCCCGGGGTCCCGGGCGACGATGATCGTCGTGGCGCCGGCAGCGGCGACCTTGCGCGCGGTGGCGAGGCCGATGCCCGACGATCCACCGGTGATCACGACGACCCTGTTCTTCACCTGTCCCCTGAGCGTCCGGTCGATCTGGAGGTCGGGGTCGAGATGGCGCTCCCAGTAGTCCCACAGCCGCCATGCGTAGCTTTCGAGCGGCGGCACCGCGATCTCGGTGCCCTTCAGCGCGGCCTGGGCGTCGCGGCAGTCGAACCGCGTCGGGTAGTTCACGAACGTGAGGATGTCTTCGGGGAGCCCCAGGTCCTTGAGGACCGCGGCACGGATCCGCCGCACCGGCGTGAGTGCCATCAGCCCCCGTTTCACGCTGTTCGGGATGAAGCCGAGAAGGGCGGCGTTGACGTACACCGACATCGGCGGGGCGTGACCGGCCTTGGCGAAGAGGTTGAGCACCTCGCCCACGCGCCGCGGCTCCGGGTCGACGAGGTGAAAGCACTTGCCGTCCAGGCCGCGCTTGTGGGCGATGTGGTCGAGCGCGTCGACCACGAAGTCGACCGGGACGAGGTTGATGCGCCCGCCCTCGAGCCCGATGGTCGGCATCCAGGGCGGCAGCAGCTGCCGGGTGCGCTGGATCAGCTTGAAGAAGTAGTAGGGCCCGTCGATCTTGTCCGTCTCGCCGGTGCGCGAGTCGCCGACGACGATGCCGGGGCGGTAGATCCGCCACGGGATCTGGCACTCCTCGCGCACCAGCTTCTCGGCCTCGTGTTTGGTGCCGAAGTAGGGGTGGTCGAGGTTCTCGGCGTCTTCGAACATGTCTTCCCGGAACACGCCTTCGTAGAGGCCGGCCGCCGCGATCGAGCTCACGTGGTGGAAGCAGGTGGCGCCGAGCTCGTTCGCGAACAGGACGACGTTGCGCGTGCCGTCGATATTGGCGGCGCGCTGCGACTCCGCGTCGGCCTTCAGGTCGTACACCGCCGCGAGATGGAAGACGTGCACGATCTTCCGGTGCTCGAGCTTGCTTCGCTCGGCCTTGGTGATGCCGAGCCCGGGCAGCGTGAGGTCGCCGTGGACCGGCACGGCGTGCGCCTTGTCGACGCCCCAGTAGTCGAGGAGCTCGTCGACGCGCTGCGCCGATTTCTCCCGCACCAGGAAGTACACGACCGCCCCCTTGCGCTCGAGCAGCTTGCGGACCAGGCGCCGGCCGATGAATCCCGTGGCGCCGGTGACGAAGTAATGCATGGCGGGTTCCTCCTAAGGCGGCGTTCTTGTCGGCCGGTCCCAGCGCACGAGGGCGTGGCCGATCGATTATAAGCCCGCGGTTCCAGGGTCTCGGGGGCTAGGTCTCAGGGGCGCGGGTACTTGGTACTTTAGTGTGAGCCCTCTAGAGCATCCTCCTAGACTGAGGTCGTCTGCCGGCGGCGCCGGCGGCACATTCAGCGACGGAAGGAGCTCGAGATGGGAAAGAGACTGAAGGCGCTCGCCGACAGCGCGGGTGAACGGCAACTCGCGTCGACGATCCGCGACTCGGCGCAGCAGATCTGGCTGGCGGGCCTGGGCGCGTTCGGCAAGGCCCAGGAAGAGGGCGCGAAGGTGTTCGAGGCGCTGGTGAAGGAAGGCAAAGTCCTCGAGGGCAAGACGCGCCGGCTCGCCGAGACGAAGATGAGCGAAGTGAGCAGCCAGTGGGGCAAGACCGCCACCGACGCGACCGCCAAGGCGGCCGCGACCTGGGACAAGCTCGAGCAGGTGTTCGAGAGCCGCGTCGCGCGCGCGCTGAACCGGCTCGGCGTCCCGACCAACCGCGACATCCAGCATCTGTCGAAGCGGGTCGAAGCGCTGACCGCGAGCGTGCAGAAGCTGAGCGGCGCGCGGAAGCCGCGCGCAGCCGCGCGTAAGGCGCGGGCGAAGCAGTAATCCGCTCGCCGGTGCGGGAGCTTCGCTCCCGCACTGGCTCGCGCGCCGCCGCGCCCACGCGCGCTGAGCGGCGCGGCCGCTGCGGCGTGCTATCCTTCGCGCGCCCCGGGTCAGGACACGAGTTCCAGCGTGGAGCGCAAGCCGAAGCGCCGCACCCGCGAGCGCATCCTCGAGACGAGCCTGCGGCTGTTCAACGATTTCGGCGAGCCCAACGTCACCACGACGGCGATTGCCGACGAGATGAACATCAGCCCGGGCAACCTCTACTACCACTTCCGCAGCAAGGACGAGATCGTCAACACGCTGTTCGGCGAGTTCGAGCGCGAGGTCGAGGGCGTGCTCGCCGCGCCGAGCGCACGCGGCGCGAACGTGGAGGACATCTGGCTGTTCCTCCACGTGCTCTTCGAGGCGATCTGGCGGTACCGGTTCCTCTACCGCGATCTGAACGACCTGCTGTCGCGCAACCGCCTGCTCGAGCTCCACCTGAAGCGGCTCCTCGAGCAGAAGGTGCGGACGGCGGCGGCGCTCTGCGAGGCGCTGGTTGCCGCCGGCGAGATGCGCGCAACCCGGACGGAGATCCCGGCGCTCGCGACGAACATGGTGGTGGTGACCACGTACTGGCTGTCGTTCGAGTACGTGCGCGACCCGCGCAACCCGCAGGAAGGCGCAACGCTCGCCCGCGGCGCCTACCAGGTCATGGCGCTGGTCGCGCCGTTCCTGGTCGGCAAGTCGCGGGCGCTGTTCGAACGCCTCGCCGCGTCCTACGTGAGCGCGTAGCGGAGCAGCTGAGCGAAGGAGGGGCGATGGCCAAGGCGGGGTGGGCGAAGTTTCCCTACGTGGACAAGGCGTATCTGTACGACGGCGCGAACCTGAAACGGCACTGGGACCGGCTCCATCGCGGCGACTGCGAGCCGTTCCCGAAGAGCGACGCGTTGCAGGAGGCGTGGCGTCGCTACCACGCCGGGGAGTTCGAGAAGGCGGCCGAGGCGGGGCTCGCGCCGGAGGTCGAGGGCTACAACGTCGCGAACAAGGCGACCACGATCCAGGCGACGTATCTCGAGAAGACCGGGGCGAAGAAGGTGAAGCTGCTCGAGGACGCGATGGAGCGGGGCGAGGCGGCGATCGCGGCGCGACCGCGGGATCCGAACGCACACTATCTCTACGCGCTGGCCGCGGGCCGGTACGGCCAGGAGATCTCGGTGGCCAAGGCGCTCGCGCAGGGACTCGGCGGGAAGATCAAGGACGCGCTGGCGCAGGCGATCAAGCTGCAGCCGAAGCACGCCGACGCGCATATCGCGCTGGGTGCGTGGCACGCCGAGATCATCGGCAAGGTCGGGGCAATGGTCGGGGGTCTGACCTACGGCGCGAAGAGGGACGCGGCGCTCGATCATTTCGCCAAGGCGCTGAAGCTGAACCCGGACTCTGCGATCGCGCGCATCGAGTACGCCAACGCCCTCGTCATTCTCTTCGGCAAGGAGCGGATGAAGGACGCGGAGAAGCTATACGCGGAGGCGGCCGGCCAGCGGCCGATGGATGCGATGGAGCGCCTCGACGTCGAGGCGGCGAAGGCGGAGCTCGAATGACTACGCTGCCTGGGATCGACGCGGCGGAACTGCGCTAGGCAGCGACTTCTTCGACCCGGGCCGCGACCGGGCGCGCCGCTTTCCGGCGGCCGCCGCGAGCTCGCGCTCGATCAGCGCCGGCGCGCGCCGCACGTCCCAGGGCTCCATGAGGACGGTGAGCAGCAGCCGCTCGAACTCCGGGCGGAACCCGGCGATGACGCCCTCCGGGTCGGGCACCATCCCCGCATCGGTGATGAGGCCGAACTGGACGCCGCCGGCGTACGACAGGATCGAGACGCCCATCCCGATGTCCCCCGACTGCGGCACCCAGAACATGATCTGCGCGAGGCGCGCGCCCGCGAGGAACAGCGGCTGCTGCGGGCCCGGGACGTTGGTCATCACGGCGGTCGCCTTGCTGGCGAGGAGATCGAGCATCTCCTGCTGCGCGACGCGGGGGAGGCGACCGGCGAGCGCGAGCAACCCGAACGCGACGAGCGGCTGATAGGAGGTCTTCAGCGCTTCCATGCGGTGGTGGACCTCGTACAGCCGCGCGAGCGGGTTCGCGATGCCGACCGGCAGCAGCAGGGTGACGAGCCCGAAGCGGTTGCCGAGCTCGCCGTCGTCCTGCGGCGGGCGCAGATTCACGGGCACCATCGCGCGCAGCTCCACGCCGCCGACCCGATCGCCCTTCGCGACGAGGTAGCGGCGCAGCGCGCCGGCGGCCGTCGCGAGCAGCACGTCGTTCACCGAGCAGCCGAGCGCCCGGCCGACGGCCTTGACCTCGTCGAGCGGCAGCGGTTCGGCCCAGGCGACGACCTTCTTCGCGCCGGCCTTACCCTTGAAGCGGGTGCGCGAGTCGTCCGGCATCGTCGCGAGCTGGGCGACCTCCGCCGCCACGCTCCCGGCGATCCGGGCGTACTCGATGACTTGTTGCGGGTTGCGCAGGAGCGCGATGTACTTCTCGAGCGCTTCGCCCGAGAGCCGCAGGGCACCCGAGGCCGCGCTCGACAGCGGCGCCAGCAGCTGCGCGAGGAGCCCATCGGCGGCGTCGCCCCGGGCGGCGCGCGCCGGACGCGCGGGCGCCGCGTCGACCGGCGCGTCGGCGGACGGGTCCGTCAGGGACAGCATCACGCCGATCAGCGCGATGCCGTCGGCGTAGCTGTGGTGGAAGCGGGCGATGAGCGCCGAGCCGCTGCCGTAGCGCTCGACGAGGTGGAACTCCCACCATGGCCGGCCGCGGGCGAAGGGTCGGGACGCGAGCCGGCCGGCCAGGCGCTTGAGCGCGGGGGGGCCGGCGTCCGCCGGGAGGGCCGCTCGCCGGACGTGGTTCGCCAGGTCGAAGCGTCGCGCTTCCTCCCACCAGGTTCCGGTCGGCCCCTCGGCCGGGCGCATCCGGAAGCGGCGGTAGCGCAGCATGCGCGCTTCCACGGTCGCGCGCAGCCGGTCGTAGTCGAGCGGGGTGTCGAACACGAGCACGCCGACGATCACCATGCGGTTCGTCGGGCGATCCATCCGCAGCCAGGCGGTGTCGACGCTCGACATGCGTTCGCGCGTTGGCTTCCCCCGGTCTGGGGGAAGCGCCGGGGCTGGGGATGGGGCGCTCATTCTTTTTTTGGAAGGGGTTCCTATAATAGCCGAGCGTGCTCCGCCGAAACGCCACGGAGCGAGCCCAAGGAGGACAGGCCAGTGAGCGATCTGACGACGAAGTTCGAGGGCGCCGCCGCCGCGGTCAAGAAGCTCAAGGAAGACCCCGGGAACGACGTGAAGCTGCAGCTCTACGCGCTCTACAAGCAGGGGAGCGAAGGCGAGGTGCAGGGCAAGCGGCCGGGGTTCACCGACATGATCGGCCGTGCGAAGTACGACGCGTGGGCCAAGGTGAAGGGTGTCGCGCGCGACGAGGCGATGAAGAAGTACATCGACCTCGTCAAGTCCCTGAGCGGCTGAGCGCCGCGCCGGCGGCGAGGCGCCTACCGCCGGGAGGGCGTCTTCCGGGTGGCCGGCTGGCGCTTGGCCGGGGCGTGAGCCTTCTCGGGTGCGCCGAGCAGCCGGTCGAGGATCGTTTCGACTTCCGCCTCGATCCGCGGCTTCAGGAACGCCAGCAGGAAGCCGAGGCGCGCGTCCAGGCGGATCTCCTTCGTGGTGACGTGCAGCTCTCCCTCGACACCGGTCCGCTCGAATCGCAGCACGTGGCCGTCCCATCCGTAGTCGAGCTCGAAGTCCTTCTTGAGCTGCCTGGCCGTCCGCTCGGCATCCTTGCGGGCCTCGGCGAGCGGCTTCGAGTGGGCGCGGCGGATGCGGATGTCGCTCATGCGTGAATCTCCGGTGGCGAGCCGGGGGAATTCTAGCGGAACGGCACCTGCGAGCGCCCCGTTCGCGGTGCTAAACTGTTACGCGCCTAGGGAGGACGCGATGTTCCTGGAGAACCGCCTCGAGAAACTGGTCGAGAAAGTCCGGGGGACGCAGCCGGTGCCGCTGCGGCTCAAGCTCTGGAGCGGACAGAGCTACGAGCTCGGCCCGGAGCCGACCGTCACCGTCACCATCCCCAAAGCCTCGGCGCTCCGCTACTTCGTCTCGCCGGACCTCGGAAAGCTCGGGGAGGCGTACGTCGAAGGGCACATCGACCTGGACGGATCGGTCCACGAGGTGTTCCGGGTCGGCGAGTGCTTCGCCCGCGTCGCCGCCGACGGCGGGGCGCTCGCGCCGCTCAAGAAGGTCGTCGCCCATACCAAGGCGCGCGACAAGAAGGCGATCCAGTACCACTACGACGTCTCCAACGACTTCTACGCGCTCTGGCTCGACCGGCGCATGGTGTACTCGTGCGCGTACTTCAAGCGCGAGGACGACAGCCTCGAGGTGGCGCAGGAGCAGAAGCTCGATCACATCCTGACCAAGCTCGCGCTCAAGCCCGGCGAGCGCCTGCTCGACATCGGTTGCGGCTGGGGCGCCCTCATCCTCCGCGCGGTCGAGAAGTTCGGCGCGCGCGCGGTCGGGATCACGCTCTCGGAGAATCAGTATGAGTACGTGCAGGCGAAGCTCCGCGAGCTGGGCATCGCCGACCGGTGCGAGGTGCGGCTGCAGGACTACCGGGACGTGCCGGAGGAGGGTGGGTACGACAAGATCGCCAGTGTCGGCATGTTCGAGCACGTCGGCTTGAGCAATCTCGCCACCTACTTCCAGAAGATGCACTCGCTCCTCAAGGACGGCGGACTGGCGCTGAACCACGGGATCACGGCGGTCGATCCGGAGAGCCGCGCGGTGGGGCTGGGCGCAGGCGACTTCATCGGCCGGTACGTCTTCCCGGACGGCGAGCTGCCGCACATCGGTCTGGTATTGCGCGAGATGGCCGCCGGCGGCTTCGAGGTGGTCGACGTCGAGTCCCTGCGGCGTCACTATGCGATGACCACCGCGCTCTGGGCGAGCCGGCTCGAAGCCCAGCAGGCAAGCGCGCGCGCGATCGCCGGGGAGAAACGCTACCGGATCTGGTCGGTCTATCTCGCCGGTTGCGCCCACGGCTTCGCCCACAACTGGATGAACATTTACCAGGTGCTCGCCTGCAAGGACGGCGGGCCGAGGGCGAACCCGCTGCCGCTGACCAGGGACTTCATGTATGGCGCGGGTTGACGCGTCGTCTCCGCTTCGGCACACTCGGTCCATGATGCTTTCCGCGCTCCTCCGCCGACGCCGAGTTCCGCCCTCGGCCAGGCGCCTGTGCGCGCGACGACGATGAGCGGCAGCACTTGAGTCGACGGTCGAAGGCCACGGGCAGACCCTGTGGCCTTCGTGTTTTCACCTACCGGACGGACAACGCCCATGCAGCTCTCGGACTTCCCGCTGAACGCCCTGATGGAGATCACCTCCCGCCCGCCGCTCGTCTTCGTGCGCGGCGAGGGTGCTTGGATCTACGACCACCAGGGCCGCAAGTATCTCGACTTCGTGCAGGGCTGGGCGGTCAACTGCCTCGGCCATAGCCCGCGCGTCATCGTGGACGCGCTCGCCGCGCAGGCCGCCAGGCTGATCAACCCCAGCCCCGCGTTCTGGAACGAGCCGAGCGCGCGGCTCGCGCAGCTCATCGTCGCGCATTCGTGCTTCGACCGGGTGTTCTTCACGAACACCGGCGCCGAGGCGAACGAGGGCGCCATCAAGCTCGCCCGGAAGTGGGGAGCGAGGTTCAAGGGCGGGGCGTACGAGATCATCGCGTTCGACCACGCGTTCCACGGGCGCACGCTGGCCACGATGGCGGCTTCAGGCAAGGCCGGCTGGGACAAGCTCTTCGAGCCGAAGGTGCCCGGATTTCCGAAGGCCGTGCTGAACGATCTTCGCTCGGTCGAGCGGCTCGTGACCGAGCGGACGGTGGCGGTGATGCTCGAGCCCATCCAGGGCGAGGCCGGCGTCCTGCCGGCGACCGACGAGTTCCTGAGAGAGCTGCGCGCATTCACGCGGACCCGCGGTTTGCTCCTGATCCTCGACGAGGTCCAGACCGGGATCGGCAGGACCGGGAAGCTCTTCGGCTACGAGCACGCCGGGATCGAGCCGGACATGATGACCCTCGGCAAGGGGATCGGCGGCGGCGTGCCGCTCGCCGCGCTCGTCGCCAGGCAGGGCGTGTGCTGCTTCGAGCACGGCGACCAGGGCGGGACCTACAACGGCAATCCGCTCATGACCGCGGTCGGCTGCGCGGTGATGGAAACCTTGCTGGCGCCGGGGTTTCTCGACGGTGTCGCCGAGCGCGGGCGCCAGCTCACAGGCGGGCTGCAGCAGCTTGCAGCGAAGCACGGCCTCGGCGAGGTACGCGGCCGCGGGCTCCTCGTCGCGCTCGACCTCGGCCGCGAGGCGGGCGCGAAGGTCGTCGACGCGGCGCGCGAGCGCGGGCTGCTGATCAACTCGCCGCGGCCCGAGACGCTGCGCTTCATGCCGGCGCTGACGACCACGAGCGCCGAGATCGACGCGATGCTCGGCCTCCTCGACCAGGCGCTCGGGAGCGTGCTCGCCCGCTAGTGCGGGCGCTGGGGACGCTCGGCGAGCAGCGCATCGAGCTCCTTCCGACTCTCCTCGAGGTGCGGATTGAGCCGGAGCGCGATATCGAGGACGAACGCTGCGGCGTCGGCGCGCCCGTTGGCGGTGCAGAGCTCGGCGAACGAGAGCATCGCGCCGAAGTGGCGCGGCTCGAGCGCGAGCGCATGGTGGAAGTCGCGCACGCTCTCTTCGTCGCGTTGCTGCATGTAGTAGAGCGTGCCCCGCTTGTGCCAGGCCTCGGCGAAGCCGGGGTGCAGGGCGATGAGGCGCTCGAGGATGCGCTCGGCCGCCGCGAAGTCGGAGGCGACGATCGCGCGCGTGGCGCGCTCGAGCTCGGCGGCGGCTCGGGCGTCCGGATAGGTCATCCACAGCCGCCAGATCTCGTCCTGGGTCGCTTCCGCTCCCGGCGCGGACGCGAGATCCGCGAGCCGGCGGAGGAGGGCGTCGAGTCCGCGATGGAGGCGGTGTGACGGCCGCCGCCGCGGTGAAGTCGCGATGAGCTTCAGGGTTTCGGTGTACATCACCGCCAATCTACGCGCGGGCGGCGCCGGCTAGTGCGCCGTCCTGCCCGTTTCTGCGGCAAGTTCCTCGAAAACCGTCCGGACGGCGCCTAAATGCGGGTTGATCCGGAGCGCGGCGTCGAAGGCGAACAGCGCCGCGGCGCGGTTGCCGTGGCGCAGGCAAATCTGGCCGAACCCGCAGATCGCCCCGAAGTGTCGCGGCTCGAGCTCGAGCGTCCGGCGGATGTCCCGCACGCTCTCGTCGTCCCGGTTCATCCGGAAGTAGAGCGTCGCGCGCTTGTTCCAGGCCTCGGCGTAGTCCGGATGCGCCTGGACGAGCTCGTCGAGGATCGCCTCGGCCTCGGCGGGGTCGTGGGCGGCGATGGCGCGGGTCGCACGCTCGAGGCTCTCCTCGGCCGTGGGGTCTGCGTGCGACATCCAGGCACTCCAGATCAGGGTCTCGATCCGGCTTGCCTCCGGCGCTCCCGGTACGCGCGCGAGCTCGGCGAACAGCCCGTCGAGGCGGCGCGGCAGCGATCGGGCGGGCTTGCGCCCGGGCAGGGAGAGGATCAGCTTCAGGGTGTCCTCGAGCACGGGGAGAGTGTACTCAATGGAAGTCGCGCGAGCGGGTGGCGAGCCGCCCGAGCAGTGCGCTGTGATCGACGAGCCTGCGGGCGACGAGGTGCACGACCTCGCCCTCGCGCTCGATCACGCCGTGCACCGTCATCAGCTGCGCGCCGAGGAGCTCGCGGCGCTGGCGCTCGCCGAGGTCGCGCCAGACGACGACGTTGACGTAGCCGGTCTCGTCCTCGAGCGTCACGAACACCACGCCCGCTGCGGTGTCGGGCCGCTGGCGGCCGGTGACGATCCCGCAGGTGCGCGCGAGACGGCCGTGCGGGAGGCTCCGGATCTCCTCGGCGGTGGCGAGCCGCATGCGACGCAGCCGGTCGCGCAGCAAGGCGAGCGGATGCCGGCCGAGCGTGAGGCCGAGGCTCGCGTAGTCGGCAACGAGGTTCTCGCCTTCGGTCGGCGGACGCAGGCGCGGCGCTGCCTCGATCACCGGCGCATCGCGGAGCAGCCCGGCCCGGGTTTCGACGCCGGCGACGTCCCAGTACGCGAGTCGCCGGTGCTGCGCGAGCGAATTGAGCGCGCCGGCGGCGGCGAGGCATTTGAGGTCGCGCTGGTCGAGGCGCGCGCGGCGCGCGAGCTCGTCGACGCTTGCGAACGGCCGCTCCCGCCGCGCGGCGGCGATTCGCTCCGCCCCGGCCTGGGAGAGGC
>DATEDA010000146.1:0-22087 GCA_035286595.1 Burkholderiales bacterium
CGGCCAGTCTCGCCGCCGTCGCCGCCGACAAGGCGCCCGAGAAGCACAAAGCGGAGGCCGCCGCGCAGAAGCCGGCGACCGCCGAGAAAGCCAAGCAGGCCAAGTCGCCGTCGACCAAGGCCGAGCCGAAGGCCGACGCCAAGCCTGGTGCCCAGCCGACGACCGCGAAGTAAGTCGCACCCGGCCGGGCGCATCCCCGCGTCCGGCCGCTTCTTAAGGCTGCCTTAAGTTTCCGCGCCTACCTTGCGCGAGTCCGGGCCCCGCGCCCGATCCTCGAGACCGAAAGGAATCCGCATGCAGCGCAAGACCTTCTCCCGGAGCCTGGTTGCGGCCGCCGTCATCGCCGCGCTCGGCGGCGGTTACGCGGCGCGCGATTTGATCCAGAGCTCGCACGCCCAGGCAACGGCGACCGCGGCGCCTGCCGCTCGTCCGGGCGCCGCCATGCAGCAGCTGCCCGACTTCTCGCAGCTCGTCCAGCAGTACGGACCGGCAGTGGTCAACATCTCGGTCAATGCGACCGTTCCGGCGGCGCGAGGCCTGCCGCAGCGGCCGTTCGACGAGAATGATCCGTTCTACGAGTTCTTCAAGCGGTTCCAGAGGCCGATGCCGCAGGACGGCATGCCGAAGCACGGCATGGGCTCCGGCTTCATCGTGGGCGCGGACGGCTACATTCTCACCAACGCCCACGTCGTGGCGAACGCCACCGACGTGACGGTCAAGCTCTCCGACCGGCGCGAGCTCAACGCCAAGGTGATCGGCGCCGACCGCCGCACCGACGTTGCGCTCCTGAAGGTCGACGCCACGGGCCTTCCCACCGTGAAGCTCGGTGATCCGAAATCGGTCCGGCCCGGCGAGTGGGTGGTCGCGATCGGCTCGCCCTTCGGTCTCGAGAGCAGCGTGACCGCGGGGGTCGTGAGCGCCACCGGGCGCGCGCTGCCCGATTCGAGCTACGTGCCGTTCATCCAGACCGACGTCGCCGTGAACCCGGGCAACTCGGGCGGGCCGCTCTTCAACATGGCGGGCGAAGTGATCGGCATCAACTCGCAGATCTTCAGCCACACCGGCGGCTACCAAGGGGTCTCGTTCGCAATTCCGATCGATGTCGCGCTCGACGTGAAGAACCAGCTCGTCGCCCACGGGCGCGTCGTCCGCGGCCGGCTGGGCGTCTCCATCCAGGAGATGAGCCAGGCGCTCGCCAGCTCCTTCGGTATGAAGACGGCGACCGGCGCCCTCGTGAGCTCGGTCGAGAAGGACAGCCCGGCGGAGCGCGCCGGCCTCAAGGCCGGCGACGTCGTGCTCAAGCTCGACGGCAAGCCGATCGAGCGCTCGGGCGAGCTCGCGCGCCGCATCGCCGAGATGAAGCCCGGTACGCAGTCCAGGCTCGAGCTGTGGCGCGACGGCGGGGCGAAGGAGGTCGCGGTCACCGTCGGCGAGACGAAGGATGAGCAGGTCGCCGAAGCCCCGGGCGCCAGCGAGGCGCCAGGCAAGCTCGGCGTCGCGGTTCGGCCCCTCACGTCCGAGGAGCGCAAGGAGAACGGCGGCAAGGACGGTCTCGTGGTCGAGAGCGTGTCCGGCCCGGCCGCGCGGGCTGGCATCCAGCGGGGCGACGTGATCCTCGCGGTGAACGGGACGCCGGTGCAAAACGTCGGCGACCTTCGCAGCCTGGTCGGGAGCGCGGGCAAGTCAATCGCGGTTCTGGTCCAGCGCGAGGACGCGCAGATCTACGTTCCGGTGAACTTCGGCTGAGCCCGGACCATGCCGTATCCGATCAGGAGGAGACTCAACGTGCGGCGCTCGCCCCTGAAGCCCCGGGGCGGTGCGGTCGTCTGGACGCTCGGTCAGGGCGGCAACGCCGCGCCCGCCGCGCTGCCGCCGCTCAAAGCCCAGGGCGAGGTCGAGTACCTCACCGGGGGCGTAGGCAACACGGCGTTCGAGTCGTTCCGGCAGGCGCAGTCGAGCTTTCCGCTTGCGCTCGAGTTCGTCCGGAAGGCGGCCCAGCACGACACGTACATCATCGACGTCGATGTCGAGGTGATCGACCGCTCGGGCACGAGCGTGCTCAAGGTGCGCACCGACGGACCCTACCTGCTCGCGAAGATTCGCGACGGCGAGTACGTCGTGAAGGCGACCTACTTCGGGCACCTGCTCGAGCGCAAGGTCCGCGTCGCCGGGCACACCTCCGCGCGGGTCGCCTTCGTCTGGGAGATGAAGCTGTAACCCGCCCCGCGAGCGGCGGCAGCGCCCGTCGGTCAGAATCCCGGGCGGCACGGTGCCCAGCCGTGTCGCCCGACTCGTTTTGGGGGACCCGATGCGCGTGCTGCTGGTCGAGGACGACGCCATGATCGGCGAGAGCGTCGCGGCCGGTCTGCGCCACGCGGGCCACACGGTCGACTGGGTGCAGGACGGACGCGCCGCCGAGGCGGCGCTCGCGGCCGGGGTGCACGAGATCGTGCTGCTCGACCTCGGGCTGCCGCGGAAGCTCGGTCTCGACGTGCTCAAGGGCTTGCGCGCCGGCGGCGCCGGCCTCCCGGTGCTGATCATCACGGCGCGCGACGCGGTCGCCGACCGCATCGCCGGGCTCGACGCCGGCGCCGACGACTACATCGTGAAACCGTTCGACCTCGACGAGCTCGCGGCGCGCATCCGCGCGGTGGCGCGGCGGCGCGCCGGCCGCGCTGCGCCGGTGATCGAGCACGGCGCGCTCACGCTCGATCCGGCGGCGCGCCAGGTGCTCGTCGACGGCAAGGAAGTCGCGCTCTCGGCGCGGGAGTTCGCGGTGCTCGAGGCGCTCCTGGAGCGGCCGGGCGCGGTGCTGTCGCGGGCCCAGCTGGAGGAGCGGCTCTACGGCTGGCAGCAGGAGATCGAGTCGAACGCGGTCGAGGTGCACATCCACGCGCTGCGGCGCAAGCTCGGCGCCGACCTGATCCGGACGCTGCGCGGCGTCGGCTACATGCTGGCGAAGCGGTCGTGAGCTCGATCCGGCGCACGCTGCTCGTCGGGCTGCTCGCCACGGTCGCGGTCGCGGGTGCGCTCGTCGCCGTCGGCGTCTACCGCACCGCCTACGACGAGGCCGCCGAGCTCTTCGACTATCAGCTGCAGCAGATGGGGATCGCGCTGCGCGACCGGATCTTCGAGGGCGGCGGGGGCGGCGGGAGCGACGGCGAGGACTTCGTGATCCAGGTGTGGCGCGCGGACGGCGCGGTCGTGTTCGTGTCGAGCGCGCGCCTCGTGCCGCCGGTGCGTGCGCCCGTCGGCCTGAGCACCGTTACGGCGGACGGCGGCGACTGGCGCGTGTACCGCATCGACGCCCAGAACCAGATCGTGCAGGTCGCGCAGCCGATGAGCCTGCGGCGCGACCGCGCCGCGAAGGCGGCGCTGCGCGTGCTCGTGCCGCTGCTCGTCGCGCTGCCGTTGCTCGCGGCTCTGATCTGGTTCGTGGTGGGGCGGGGCCTCGCGCCGCTCACCGGCCTCGCCCGCTCGGTCGCGGCGCGCGGTCCGCGCGCGCTCGATCCGCTTCCCGAAGCGACCGTACCCGACGAGGTGCGGCCGCTCGTCGCGTCGCTCAACGACCTCCTCGTGCGGCTCGGGCGCGCGCTGGACCGCGAGCGCGCGTTCATCGGCGATGCGGCACACGAGCTGCGCACGCCGCTCGCGGCGGTCGCGCTGCAGCTCCAGCTCCTCGAGCGCGTCCCCGAAGGCCCGGAGCGCGAGCAGGCGCTCGCGCGGCTCAAGGCGGGCGTGGGGCGCTCCGCGCGGCTCGTCGGGCAGCTGCTCGACCTCGCGCGGCAGGACGAGGCGGTCACCGATCGGCTCCCGACGCGGGTCGACCTTGCGGCGGTCGCGCGCGAGGTGGTCGTCGAGCAGGCGTCCCAGGCGCAGGCGCGCGGCATCGATCTCGGGCTGGATGCGTCCGCGGCGCAAGTCGAAGGCGATGCGGAGGGCCTGCGCGTGGCGCTCGGCAATCTCGTCGACAATGCCCTCCGCTACACGCCGGCCGGCGGCAAGGTCGACGTCCGCGTGCGCACCGACGGCGAGGACGTCGTTGCCGAAGTGCTCGACACCGGCCCCGGCATTCCTCCCGCGGAGCGCGAGCGCGTCTTCGACCGGTTCTATCGGGGCGGCGCGGCCGCGGGCTCGGGCAGCGGGCTCGGGCTCGCGATCGTGCGCGAGATCGCCCGGCGCCACGGGGCGACGGTCGAGCTCCGCGACCGCGAGGGTGGTCCGGGGCTGTGTGTGCGGGTACGCTTCGGGCGCGGTTACGCTTCGTCGCCGGCGGCGCCGCCGTCCCAACCCAACCATCCGCACCGCGAATGAACAGCGAGCTCGAGGTGCTGCTCGACGTCGTGGCCCGGCTCGAAGACGCCGGCATCGACTACATGCTGACCGGCTCGGTCGCGATGAGCGTCTACGTGGAGCCGCGGATGACCCGCGACATCGACGTCGTCGTCGCGCTTGCGGGCGCCGACGCCGGGCGCGTGGTGGGACTCTTTTCGCCGGAGTACTACGTCGACGATGAGGCGGTCCGGTCCGCAGTCGCGGCGCGCGGCATGTTCAACCTGTTTCACCTCGCGAGGCTCGTCAAGGTCGACCTGATCGTGCCGGGGGACGACGACTTCCAGCGGCACGAATTCGCCCGGCGCCGGCGTCACGACCTCGGCGGACGCTCGGTGTGGGTGATCAGCAAAGAAGACCTGATTCTCTCCAAGCTCGCGTGGGCGGCACCGACCGAGTCCGCGCTCCAGCTGCGCGACGTGCGGAAGCTCGTTGCATCCGGCGCCGACGAGGCCTATCTCGCGCCTGGAGCGAGAAGCTCGGCGTCGACGCGCTGTTGCGAAAGTGCATGGATGCGGGATACGACCCTTGAGTTCGAGCGGTTCGTCGCGGCGCAGTACCGGCGCCTGACGCCAGCCGAGCGCGTGCGGCTCTGCACCGAGATGTTCGACGCCGCGCGCGTCCTGGTGGAATCCGGCCTGCCGCCGGGCCTCGGCGACCGCGAGCGCAGCTGGCAGATCACCGCGCGGTTCGACGGGACCGAGTTCGCGAACCGGGTGTTTTCGACGGGACCCGAATCGCGGGCCCGCCGCGCGAGCGCGAGCACTGCGCCCGGCGACGCCGCGGGCCGCCGGCGCGTGGTGAGGCTACTCCGCTAACGCCTGGATAGCGGAAAACGGCTGCGATTCGAGGGCGGCTGCGCATGCTCACGGCCGGCGTCAGCGCTTAGCCTTCCCGCCCTTCTTCCTGCCGGTCTTCCCGGCGGATTTCCTGCCGAGGTTGAGCGCGAGCTTCTCCGCACCCTCGCCGCCGTGCTTCTCGGGATCCTCGAGCCTTGCCGGCGTCTTCTCTATAGGACCAAAGTCCAATTGTTCGTCAGGGTGGGATCGGCTGATACTATCGCGCGGTCCGAGCCGGGGCTCGGGAATCCCTGAATCAAACTCGGACTCGACGCGCGACCCGTAGAAAGGCAGGGTGAGAAGCAATGGCGACTCTCGACTACGACGTGATCGTCATCGGCTCGGGATTCGGCGGCAGCGTCGCCGCGATGCGCGCGGTCGAGAAGGGCTATCGCGTCGGCGTGATGGAGGCGGGCAAGCGCTGGCGCGACGAAGACCTCCCCAAGACGAGCTGGGACGTGAGGAGATTCGCCTGGGAGCCCGAGTTCGAGCTCTTCGGCATCCAGCGCGCGACGGCGTGCCGTTCGCGATGACCGTGTTGCTCTTTCTCGCTGCCTTCCTGACCTTGGGAGTGATGCTCTGGCCATACATGATTCCCTACACGGTGACGGTGGCGACCGCGGCGGCACCCGAGGCGTCATTGAGCTTCCTCTTCTACGGGGGCGTCGTTGTCCTGCCCGTCATTGCCGTTTATACGATCGGCGTCTACTGGGTCTTCCGCGGAAAAGTCCGCAAGGGCTACGGTTGAACCGCTGGATCGAGACCGCGGGCCTCGCGCTCGGCCGTGAAGGACCGACCGTGCAGATGAGGGCGACGGCTCGCAGTTCGACATCGCGATCGGCGCGGTGCTGCGCGGGCCGGCGACCGCAGCAGCTCGCGACCTACGCGGTCCGGGAGGCAAACGGGGAGATCCAGGTCCGGGTCTGAGGGGGCCGCCCCCGGCGTCGGTTTCAGGCTCCCAGCAACCTTCGCTGCAGCAGCGCCTGCATGTCCCGCCGCCCGTCCACGATCAGGTACACGTACACGCGCTCGCCGACGACCCGGTAGATGACGCGGTAGGGCTTGAAGAACGTCTGGCGATACTCCCGGATGCCCAGCGCGAGGAGTTCCTTGGGAAAGGAGCCTCGCTCGGGAAAAGTCGCGAGGGTCTCCATGACCCTCTCGATCCGGTCGAGTACGTAGTCGGCTTTCGCAGGCGCGTCGTGCTCGGCGACGTAGTCGTAGAGTTCTTCCAGGTCGCTGCTGGCGTCCTCGGTCAGCAGCACCTCGAAGCGCATCAGGCCTCGGCTTTACGCGCTGCCGTTCTCTCGCGAAGACGACGGATGGCCTCTAGGGCTGGGACCGTCTTACCCGCCTCGATCTGTCGGTTGCCGAGCGCGAGGATCTTGAGCAGCGCCAGCGTTTCCTGGGTTTGCTCGAAGGAGGCAACGTCCTGGATGACCGCCTTGGCCTCGCCGTTTTGGGTGATCACGAGCGGTTCGCGCAGCTCCGTGAGCTGGCGAACCACCTCGGCTGCGTTCGCCTTGAGATAGCTGATCGGCCTGATCCGGGTCGAGTACTTCATGGTTGGAGATCACCTCGAATGACAGGACCGAATATAGTCTTTTAACGGTCTTCTGGCAACCAGCCCCCGGGCGTCAACGCTTCGCTTTCTTGAGCTTCTTCTTGCCCACCTTCTTGGCGGCCTTCCCGCCGGCCTTCTTGCCGACCTTGAGCGCCAGCTTGTCCGCGCCCTCGCCGCCGCGCTTCGCGAGATCCTCGAGCAACCCCTCGTCGCTGAGGTCGAGCGGGTGCGCGTGCTTCCAGTCATGCTGTGCGACGTGGTGCAGCTGCTTCACGATGTGGTGGTCGTCCACCTCGATCGCGAGCTCCCTCCGGCTGTCGAAGCTGCCGGGGCTGAAGTTGATCGACCCCACGATCGCGCGGGCCTCGTCGGCGAGCATCATCTTGGCGTGCAGCTTGGGATGCTTCAGCTGGTGGATCTTGACGCCCACGTCGTACAGGATGCGCAGTCCGCCGATCCCCTCGACCAGCTTCTCCTTCTTCAGCGTGTGCGGCGCGCGCGCCATCAGGTGGACCTTGACGCCGCGGCCCGCGGCCCGCACCAGGCGCTCGATGATGATCGGATCCTGGTAACGCTCGTTCTGGACGAACAGCGTGTGCTTCGCCTCGTCGATGAACTGGGCGAGCCGGTCGCGGCCGTTGATCGGGCACCAGATCAGCCGCGCGCCCGCCCCGGGGGCGAAAGCCTTGCGGTGCCAGTCGGCCTCGAAGCCTCCGACGACCTCTTCGACCTCGTGGCGGTGCGAGGTCGCGATCGCGTAGTCGCGGGTCTCGGTCAGGTTCTTCGTCTCCCAGTTGAGCGACTTCACGAACGCGGTCTCGTCGTCCACCACCATCGACTTCTCGTGGGTGACCGCGAACGCCGGGTTGCTGTCGGTCACCGCGGCACCCGCTTTCTCGAGCTTCTTGCGGGTGGCCTCGTTCTCGGGCTCGCCGCCGCGCCGCGCCGGGTTGAGCATCACCCGCACCTTCACGCCGCGCTTCTGGGCGGCGATCACGGCGGCGAGCAGCGCCGGGTCGGAGAAGAGGAACATCTTGATGCGCAGCGACTTCCTCGCCCCCGCGATCGCTTCGAGAATCGGCTTGGCCGAGTCGTCCGGCATGACGATCAGCGAGCGTGACATGAGGTCTCCCCCTTACTTCTTGGCGACCGGCGCCGCGGGCGCCCCGACCTGGACGCGGTACAGCTCGGCGTAGACGCCGTTCCGCGCGACGAGCTCGTCGTGCGTGCCTTCCTCGGCCACCACGCCATCCTTGAGGACGAGGATCTTGTGCGCATCGCGGATCGTGGACAGGCGGTGCGCGATCGTGAGCACGGTCCGCCCCTTCATCAACCGCTCGAGCGCCTCCATCACCAGCTTCTCCGACTCGCTGTCGAGCGCCGCGGTCGGCTCGTCCAGGATGAGGATCGGCGCGTTGCGGATGATCGCGCGCGCGATCCCGATCCGCTGCCGCTGGCCGCCCGAGAGCGTCAGCCCGC
This sequence comes from Burkholderiales bacterium, assembly GCA_035286595.1. Classification (GTDB taxonomy): domain Bacteria; phylum Pseudomonadota; class Gammaproteobacteria; order Burkholderiales; family SG8-39; genus DATEDA01. The sequence goes on from DATEDA010000146.1 coordinate 8,215, forward strand.
GCTCGCCCACCATGGTGTGATAGCCGTCGGGCATCTTCGCGATGAACTCGTCGGCGTTCGCGAGCTTCGCGGCCTGGGCGATCTCCTCGTCGGTGGCGGACGGCCGCCCATAGGCAATGTTGTCGCGTACCGTGCCGCGGAAGAGCACGGTGTCCTGCAGGACGAAGCCGATCTGGCCGCGCAGCCCCTGGAGCGTGAAGTCGCGCAGATCGACGCCGTCGATCAGCACCCGTCCGGCGGAGGGATCGTAGAAGCGGGGGATCATGCTGACGATCGTCGACTTCCCGCCGCCGGTCGGGCCGACGATCCCCACGAACTGGCCCGGCGCGATCTTGGTGTGGGCGTCCTTCAGCACCGGGGCCTTGGGATCGTAGGCGAACGCCACGTGCTCGAACTCGATCCCGCCCTTCAGCGTCCCCGGGTCGCGCGCGTCGGCGCGCTCGGGGATGATGGTGTCGGTGTCGAGGATCGTCTTCACGCGCTCGATCGCGACTGCCGTCTGCGCGATCGTGCTGCCCATCTTGGCGAGATCCTGCACCGGCTTGAAGAACTTCGAGAGATAAGTGAGGAAGACGGTCAGGGCGCCGATCGTCATGACGTCGGACAGCACGAGCGCCGTGCCGCGCCAGAGCACGATCCCGGTGCAGATCGCGGCGACGATCGCCACCACCGGCGAGAGGACCGCCTTGATCTGCCGCGCCTTGAGCGCCGCGTCGACCGTCGCGTGGCTGACCGCGGAGAGGTTCTCCTCCTCGCGGTCCTGCCGCCCGTAGGCCTTCACGACCCGCACCGACTCGAGGCCTTCCTGCACCACCGAGACGATCTCGGCCTGGTGCTTGCGGACCTCGTGAGTTGCCTTCTTCACGGCGCGGTTGAACCGGGCGACGAACAGCAGCAGAAACGGCGTGGCGGCGATCGCGATGAGCGCGAAGTCCCAGTCGAGCCAGAACATGATGAACAGCATGCCGACGATCGTCAGCAGATCGACGAAGATCCCGAGCGTTCCGGACGAGGCGAAATTCTGGATCGTCTTCACGTCGGCGGTGATGGTGGAGAGGATCGCACCGACCTGGTGCGTGTCGTAGTAGCCGAGCGAGAGGCGCTGCAGGTGGTCGTAGACCCGCATGCGCAGGTCGTGCGCGACATACTGGCTGACGCTCTCGGTGTAGTAGTTCTCGACGTAGCTCGCGAGCGCGCCCAGCGCCGCGATGACGACGACCATGATCCCCGCCACGAGGGCGAGCTCGAGCTTGTCGGCGCCGAGCGGGATGATGCGCAAGGCGTCGAGCCACTCCGGGGCCTTGTGGGTGCCGACGACGTTGTCGAGGATGATCTTCAGCGGCCACGGTGCGGCGAGGGACATCGCCGTCTGCACCAGCATGGCGGCGAGGACGATCACGAGCGAGCCGGTGTAGGGCCGCAGCAGTTCGCGGACGAGCTGCATCGCGTTGCCGGAGGGCGGTGCTGCTGCGCCCGTCGCTCCGGCGATCGCCCGCGCCGGGGCGCCTGTCCCGGGGGTGGCTGTTTGTTCCACGGCGGCCTTGCTCGACATGGTGGAAGCGCTCCGGCCAGGCTGAGGGAGGGTGATCGTCCCCGGATCAAGCCGGGTCGTCAAGGTGGGCGCGCGGCCGTGGCTACTTGCCCAGCGACTTGACCGCCTGCGTCAGCCGCATGCTGACGATCTGCGCAACTACGACCGCCAGGTAGAACTGTCCGAACACCACCTCCATGAGGACCATCGTGGTGGCGGGAGCGCGGGTGGGCGTGACATCCGCGTAGCCGAGCGACGAGATTGCCGTGAAGCTGAAGTAGGCGAACAGGGCGCGGCGGCCGTGCCAGTCCGCGAGCTCGCCCTGGATGGTGGGGTCGACGCTGAAGGAGCCGGGGACGAGCAGCTCCGACAGCGCATAGAGGTTCGCCCACGCGCTGCCGGCGATGATATAACCGCACACCGCCCCGAAAATGTCGTCGGTCTGGACCGGTTTCTCCGCGAACAGACTCCGCAGGATCTCGACCAGGGCCCAGCCGAGAAAGACGATCAGCAAGCCGTGATAAGCCACCGCCAGCGGGACGTGGAACTTGTCCGGCAGAAGGTGATGCGCCCCGGTGATCGCGATCGCCGCAATCGCGGCCACCAGCGCCGCGAGCCGCTGCGAGGTCTGCTCGAAGATGAGGAAGAACACCGCCAGGACGGCCAGGATGACTAGCACGTCGGTGATGATCGAGCTCGCCGCGAGGCCCTGGCTGAGCGACTGCACGGCCAGAACGACCGCCAGCGTCGACAGCAGGATGAGAAATCGGCGGCTTCGGAACGTCGCGCTATCCATTTGTCCCTCCCTGGCGATGGCGAGCAGGCCGCTCACCCGAGCCGCCCGTCTCGGCGCGCGCATTATGACGCTCCGGGGTGAGCGCCGACCGCAACGCGGTTAAACTGCCGGCGGCTTGACCGCGAAAGGGGGATGTCATGGCAACTGAAGCGTTGTTGGACCAAATCGCCAGGAATTGGGTCTGGATCGCGCTGCGCGGCGCGGCCGCCGTGATCTTCGGCGTGCTGGCGTTCGCCTGGCCGGGCGCGACGATCGTCGTGCTCGTGCTGTTCTGGGGCGCCTACGCGCTCGTCGAAGGTATCTTCACCCTGATCGCGGCATTCAGGATCCGCGACCGGGGCAGGCCGATGTGGATGTTCGTCGTGATCGGCATCCTGGGGATTGCGGCCGGCATCGTGACCTTCCTCTGGCCCGGGATCACCGCCCTTGCGCTGCTCACGCTCATCGCGGTGTGGGCATTCTTCATGGGGATCTTCCAGATCATCGCCGCGGTTCGCCTGCGCAAGGAGATCGCGCACGAGTGGCTGCTCGGCCTGTCGGGCGTGCTGTCGGTGGTCTTCGGCGCGGCGATGCTGGCGCGGCCGGTGGAGGGCGCGCTCGCCGTCGTGTGGGTCATCGCGGCCTACGCGGTCGTGTTCGGGATCCTGCTGCTCGTGCTCGCGTTCCGGCTGAAGAACCGCGCGTCGGGCGGTGCAATGGCGTCCGCGGTGCGGGGCTGAGCGGCGCCGCACGCGAATGGGGCCGGTCGTGCTGCTCCGTAGCGGGGCCGCGCGGGCAGCGATTGCGCTTGCGCTCGCCGCCGGGTTCGCAGCGGGCTGCACCGTCTACCAGACGGTGCCCGGCGTGTATTCGCCGTATCCAGCCACGAGCTTCGACCGCTCGTGGTCGGCGGCGGTCGGTGCGCTGGAGGACCAGGGGGTGCGTATCACCGCCCAGGATCGCGCGGCGGGCGTGGTTCGCGGCACGCGCGACGGCATCGACGTCGTCGCCAGCGTCCGGACCCAGGCCGACGGCAGCGTGCGCGTGGAGTTCAACACCTCCGGCGCCACCGCGCGCGACCCGACGCTGATCGACCGGATCTCGCGCGCCTACGACTATCGGATGGGGCGCTGGAGCCGGACGGGTCCCGCTCAGCCCGCGAACCGCGGCATCACGCGCGCAGCGAAGAGTTCCAGCGTCCGGAACGCCTCGGCGTCGCTCGAGCCGCCGAAGCTGATCTGCATCGAGGGCTCGATCGGGCCGAAGGTCTCCGTGCAGAGCTTGACCTGCTCGACCACGTCCTCGGGCGTCCCGACGAACGCGCCGCCGCCCTCGAGGATCTTGGCCGGCGTGGTCGCGATAATGCTTGCCACCATCTTCTCGTACCCGGGGTACTGGTCGGAGGTCTTGCCCTGCCAGGACGCGACCGCATCGGCGAACACTTCCAGATAGCGCTTGGCGATGCGCTCGAAGCCGGCGCGCGCCTCGTCCCGGTTCTCGGCCACGTAGCAGAACTGCGAGACCTGCACCTGCTCGGCGCCGGGGGCGTGGCCCGACTCGGCCCAGATCCTGCGGTACATCTTGACGAAGTCCCGAAGCTGGCCGGGCTTGCCTGCGTAGGGAACGATCATGACGTTGAAGGCGTTTCGCGCCGCGTAGGCGAATGACTCCTCGGCGGAGATCGCCGCCACCCAGATCGGCGGATGAGGCTTCTGCGCGACCCGCGGCATGAGCCGCACGTCCTCGAGGTTCCAGTACTTGCCCTTGATCGTCACCCGCTCCTCGGTCCACATCCGCCGGATCATGCCGATCGCTTCCTCGAAGCGCTCGCGACTCTCCGACATCGGCACGCCGTAGACCTCGAACTCCTTGGGGAGGAAGGCGCGACCGAAGCCGGCCTCCAGCCGTCCCTTGCTCAGGTTGTCCAGCATCGCCAGATCGCCGCCGAGGTGCGCCGGATGGTGGAACGCCGGAATCACCGCGCCGGTGACCAGGCGAATGCGCTTCGTCCGCGCCGCGACCGCCGCAAGGAACACGCATGGGTTGGGCGAGTGCCCACCGTAGTCGAAGAACGAATGCTCGACGGTCTTGATGCTGTGGAACCCGAGCGCGTCGGCGCGCTCGGCGATCCGCAGGGACTGCTCGAAGTAGTCCGCCGTGGTGCCGTCCGACGGCCGGAACGACGGGAAGAAGTTGATCCCGAACCTCATGGCTCGCCTCCGCTGCCCGCAATTGTGTACCATCCGTGCGCTCCCATGTCCCCGTTCGAGCTCGTCGAGCCCCGGTCGTTGCACGCAGCGATCCACCTTCTCGATCCCGACGACGCGTCGATCCGCGCGATCGCGGGCGGCACGGCAGTGATGCTGATGATGAAGGCCGGCGTGTTCCGGCCGCGTCGGCTCGTCAGCCTCCGCGCGATCGAAAGCCGCTTCTCCGGCGTCGAGACCGGTCCCGGCGGTGAGCTCCGCATCGGTGCGCTGACGCCGCTCGCCGTGCTCGAGCGCTCGGCGGTAGTGCGGCGCGAATGGCCGGTGATCGCGCGCACGCTCGCCACGCTCTCGAATGTGCGCGTGCGCAACGTCGCGACCGTCGGCGGGCATCTTGCCCATGCCGACCCGCACATGGATCTGCCCCCGGTGCTGAGCGTGCTCGGCGCCCGCGTCACCATCGCTGGCCCGGCGGGTGAACGGACGGTGCCCGTGGCGAGCTTGAGCACGGGCTATTACGAGACGGTGCTCCGCCGCAACGAGCTCATCACCACGCTCACCGTGCCGCTGCAGGGACGCAAGCGTGCGGCGTATCTCAAGTGCACGATCCGCTCGGCCGACGACTGGCCGGCGCTCGGGATCGCGGTGGCGCTCGAGATGGACGGCGCCGCGATCCACGACGCGGGCGTGGTGATCAGCGCGGCCACCGACAAGCCGACCCGGCTCGCGGCAGCCGAGGCCGTGCTGCGCGGCGCGAGCCTGGACGAGGCGACGCTCGCGCGGGCCGGCGAGGCGGCTGCCGAGGGGCTCGACATCGTCGGCGACGCGCACGGCTCCGCGAGCTACAAGAAACAGCTTCTGCGCGTCTACCTCGGGCGGGCGGTGCGCGCGGCGGCGAAAGGCGCGGCATGAAACGGCCGACCCAGCCGACCGAGACCCCGCAAGTCGGGCGTTCCGTCCCGCGCCTCGAGTCGCAGCAGAAGGTGACCGGCCGCGCCGAGTACGTTCACAACCTGCGCCTCCCCGGGATGCTTTACGGGAAGATCTTCCGCGCGTCCGTAGCACACGGCCGCATCCGGCGCATCGACGTGAGCGCCGCCCAGGCGGTCGGCGGCGTGTATCGCGTCGTCACTTCGGACGACATCCGCACTCTCCTCCCCGAGCCTTACTATGGCCCGGCCTTCCACGACCAGCCGATCCTCGCCATCGACAAGGTGCGCCACGTCGGCGAGCCGGTGGCCGTGGTCCTCGCGTCGGACCCGCACGTCGCGGAAGAGGCCGCGCACCTGATCGTCGCCGAATACGAGGAGCTTCCGGCGGTGTTCGACGAGGTCCAGGCGATGACCTCGAAAGCGATCGTCCACGAGACGCTGAAGCCCGCCGGGACCTTCCCCGACCTCAAGCATCTCAAGGGCCGCACGAACACCAACGTCGCGCTCGACTTCCATCTGCGCCGCGGGGACGCGGAGCGCGCGCTCGCCACCGCCGACCATGTGTTCGAGCACACCTTCCGGACGCAGCAGGTGATGCACACGCCGCTCGAGCCGTTCGTGTCGGTGGCGGAGCCCCGGGAGTCGTCGCTGACCATCCACACTGCCTCGCAGAGCCCGTCGTTCGTGCGCATCGAGCTCGCGCGGCTGCTCGGCTGGCCCGAGAACCGCATCCGCGTGAAGGTCCCGTTCCTCGGCGGCGGCTTCGGCGCGAAGCTCTACGTCAAGCTCGAACCGCTGGTCGCCGTGCTCGCGCTCCTCACCCGCCGGCCGGTGAAGATCTCGCTCACGATGGAGGAGCAGTTCTTCACCCTCACCAAGCACGCGAGCACCTTCAGGATCAAGTCCGGCGTGACGAAGGACGGGCGGATAACGTCGCGCCAGTGCGAGGTGTGGTGGAACGGCGGCGCTTACGCCGACATCGGTCCCCGCGTGACCCAGAAATCCGGATTCACCGCGCCCGGGCCCTACGACATCGAGCACGTCGCGATCGACTCCTACGCGCTCTACACGAACCTGCCGCCGGCCGGCGCGTTGCGCGGCTTCGGGATCCCGCAGCTCGTGTGGGCGTACGAGAGCCACACGGACCTGATCGCGCGTGCGCTCAAGCTGGATCCGATCGAGTTCCGGCGAAAGAACATTCTCCGGGAGGGCCGGCCGCAGGCGACCGGGACCCCGATGCAGGACGCGGCGATCGACAAGGTGCTCGAGCGGCTCGGCGTGCTCCTCGACTGGGAGCGGCCGTTCGATCGCGGCAGCGGAACGGTCCGCCGCGGCCGCGGGATCGCGATCGGCTTCAAGGCCTGCATCTCGCCGACGACCTCGGTCGCGATGGTCAACGTGAGCGCCGACGGGAGCTGCATCGTCTACTGCAGCACCGTGGACATGGGCCAGGGCTCCGACACTGCCATGGCGCAGATCACCGGCGAGGTCCTGAATCTCCCCACCGAGGCGATCTCGATCGTACACTCCGACACCGACGTGACGCCGTACGACATGGCCACGCTCGGCTCGCGCTCGTTGTTCCACATGGGCAACGCCGTGCGACTCGCGGCGGAGGACGCGCGCGCGAAGCTCCGCGCCCTGGCCGCGGAGGTCGGGCTGACGGCCGAGACGCCGATCGCGGACGTGTTCAGGAAAAAGTACGGCATGCAGGCCGGCAACGTCATCGGCACCGGGAGCTTCATCCCGAGCTACACGCCACCGGACTACGCGACCGGCCTCACCCCGAACGCGACGCCGTTCTGGATGGTCGGCGGGACCGGCGCGGAAGTCGAGGTCGACACCGAGACCGGCCACGTCCGCGTCGCGCGGCTCGTGAACGTCGCCGACGTCGGGACGCCGATCAACCCGAAGATCGTCGCGACGCAGCTTTCCGGGGCGGCGATCATGCAGCTCGGCTTCACCCTGTTCGAGCGCATGGACTTCGACGCCGCGGGGCAGCTCCGCAACGCCTCGCTCGCCGAGTACAAGATCCCGGGCCTCCTCGACCTGCCGCGCGAGATGGTGAACGAGGCGGTGGTCGCCGAGCAGCGCACCGGGCCGTTCGGCGCGAAAGGCGTCGGCGAAACCGGCACCTTCGGCGTGTCGCCGGCGATCGCGAATGCGATCGAAGACGCGGTGGGCGTCCGGCTGACGTCGCTGCCGCTGAGCGCCGAGGCCGTCTACCGGGCGCTCCGGGCCGCGAACGGCGAGCCGCTTCCGGAGGAATGAGAGGTGAGCGCGGTGCGGCGGACGATCCGATTCAAGCTCAACGGCGAGGCCGTGGCGGCGGAGGTCGCGCCGCACGCGAACCTCGTCGAAGTGCTGCAGGGCGAGTTCGGCCTGTACGGCGCGCGCGAGAGCTGCGGCCAGGGGTTGTGCGGGTGCTGCACCGTGCTCGTCGACGGGCACGCGGTCTCGGGATGCCTGTACCTCGCCGCCTTCGCCGACGGCGCCGAAGTGGTCACGGTCGAACACTCGGCGTCCGAACAGGGCCTCGACGCGGTGCAGGAAGCGTTCATCGAAACCGGCGCTTTCCAGTGCGGGTTCTGCACGCCCGGATTCGTGCTGATGACCCGCCAGCTGCTGGCGGAGAAGCCCGACCCCAGCGAGGACGAGATCCGGCACTACCTGTCGGGGAATCTCTGCCGCTGCGCCGCGTATCCGGAGATCATCGATGCGGTGAAGCTCGCTGCCCGCCGGCGCAAAACCGCCCCATGACCCCGACGAACGCACGCAGCCCTAGTCCCGTGACCCGCGCCGCGGCCGGAAACCCGCTGGATCTGCGCGCCTGGCTGCGCGAGGTCAGGGCGCTCGGCGAGCTCAAGGACGTGAATGGCGCCGACTGGAACCTGGAGCTGGGCGCGATCAGCGAGCTGAACGTCAAGCAGGATTCGGCGCCGGCGCTGCTGTTCGATCAGATCGTCGGCTACCCGCAGGGGTTCCGGGTCCTGACCTGCAGCACCAGCAGCCCGGCACGGCTGTCCTCGATCCTGCGCCTGGGCGTCGAAAAGACGCATTCCGCGCTGGTCCAGAAACTGCGCGGCCGCCCGAGCGCGTGGCAGTCGGAAGCGGCGAAGTACGATCCCGCTGTCGTCGCAACGGGGCCGGTGCTCGAGAACATCCAGAGCGACGGCGAGGTGGATCTCTTCACCTTCCCGTCGCCGGTGTGGCACGAGAAGGACGGCGGACGCTACATCGGGACCGGGTGCTCGGTGGTGACCAGGGATCTCGATTCCGACTGGGTGAACGTGGGGACCTACCGGGTCATGGTTCACGACCGGGCGAGCGTCGGGCTGGACATGGTGCCGGGCAAGCACGGGCGCATCCAGTACGAGAAGCACATGCAGGCCGGCGAGCGGTTCCCGGTGGTGATCGTGGCCGGCGCCGACCCGCTGTGCTACCTGATCTCGGGAATCGAAGTGCCGTTCGGGATGTGCGAGTACAACTACATCGGTTCGATCCTGCGCGAGCCGGTCGCGGTGCTGAGAGGTCAACTGACCGGGCTGCCGTTCCCCAGCCACGCCGAGATCGTCCTGGAGGGTTGGGCCTACCCCGGGGAAGCGCGGATCGAAGGCCCGTTCGGAGAGTTCCACGGCTACTACCCCGGCAAGGCGGCCACCGCGCCCGTGGTCAGGATCGCCCGCGTCTACTACCGGAACGAACCCATCCTGGTGGGTAGCCCTCCGGCAAAGCCGCCGAACGACTACTCGTATTCGAAGGCGGTGATGAGGTCGGCGTTGTTGTTCGATGCGTTGCTCGCTGCCGGAGTGCCCGAGGTGAAGGGCGTCTGGGCGCACGAGATCGGCGGGGCGCGCATGTTCAACGTCGTATCGATCAAGCAGCGCTATGCCGGACACTCCAGGCAGGCGGGCCATATTCTCAGCCAGTGCGGGGTCGGCGCGTACATGTCGAGGTACGCCGTCGTGGTGGACGAGGACATCGACCCGTCCAACCTGCAGGAAGTGATGTGGGCCGTCGCGACCCGGACCGATCCCGAGCTGGACATCGACATCATCAAACGCGGCATGGGATCCAAGAACGACCCGATGTCGATCGCGTACCCGTACAACGCGCCGTTCAGCTCGAAAGCGGTCATCGACGCCTGCCGCCCGTACGACTACATCGACGAGTTTCCGGACGTGGCGGAGGCGAGCAAGGAGCTGCAGGAGAAGGTGAGATCGAAATGGCGGGATCTCTTCTGATCCCGAACCGGCCGTAGCGGGCCCCGAGCAAGGACCGGATCAAGGGTGACACTCTCCTCCCCTCCCGCACGGGAAGGGAGATTCGCTCACTTCGCGTAGAGCCCCGCTACCGCCGGCTGCGCCTCCAGCCGGCTCAGCCGCTCGAAGAGCCGCGCCGACGCATCGGGCGGGAGCGCATTGCCGACACAGTCCCGGAACTTCGCATGCAGCTCGTCGAGGCCGATCGGGTTGCGCGCGTGGCCGAGCGCGTAGCGCACCGCCTCGCCCTCGAGCGTCGAGCCGTCGTTGAGCTTCACCCGCACCCGGTCGAACGGTGCGAACAGCGGGTCCTCGGGATCCGCGTCGTCGACCGGCGTGACCCGCACCTTCGGGATCAGCGCCTGCACGGCGGCTTGATTGACGAACTCGTTGCTGAGCTCACCCATTCCGACCCGGCCGGCAACGAGCGCCGAAGCCATCGCGAACTCGGCGCTGAATTTCGCCTCGAGCGCGCCGCGCGGGCGGTGCTCGCGGAGCGGCACCATCTGGGTCCGGCCCAGGGACACTTCGATCTCTGCCACCTGCTCGGCGGCGACCGTGCGGCGCGAACGGATCGCGAGCATCCCGTCGATCGCGCGATGGAGGGCGTAGCACACCGGATACCGCTTGACGTTGAGGCCCTGGCGAACGATGTGCCAGTCGCGGCCGGCGGCAAGCTCGCCGTCGACGCGCACGCGTCCGGCAGGTGAGAACGCGCGCAGGAACCCGCTCGGATGCTCGAGCGCGTCGGGCGACGCGGTCATGCCGCGGCCCGCGAGGCGCGCCGCGAGGATGCCGCTCTGCGCCGCGCGCCCGGCCTGGAACGGCTTGGTCATCGAGCCGAAGTTCGCGACGAGTCCCGCCGCCATGGAGGCGGCGATGCCTAGCGCATTGGCGGTCCGCGCGGGATCAAGCCGGGCGAGCCGCGCCGCCGCCGCCGCGGCCGCGACCGTGCCGAACACCGCGGTCGGGTGCCAGCCCTTGCCGTGGTGCTGATCGTCGTCGCGCTCGAGGAGCTCGCCCCAGGTCTCGTAGCCGGCGACGTACGCCGCGATCAGGTCGCGCCCGCTCGCGCCGAGGCGCTCGCCCTCGGCGAGGATCGCCGGGACGAGCACCACGCTCGGATGGCCCTCGAGCGCGACGTCGTCGTAGTCGAGCGCGTGCCCGGCGGTGCCGTTCGCGAGGGCGGCGTCCTGCGAGTGGGCGAAGCCGCGGTCGAAGGCGACGCGCGCCTCGCCGCCCGCCGCGGCCGCCGCGAGCTCGGCCGCGAACTTCGCCACCGGCTCGTCCCGGCCGGCGAACATCACGCCGACGGTGTCGATCGCGCCGCGCTTCGCGGTCTCGACCGCCGTCTGCGGAAGCTTCTCGAACGCGAGTCCGGAGATGAACTCGGCGAGCTGTCGGGTCAGTCCGGGCATGGTCACCTCCAGGTTGCGTCCCTCAATACGACCGCGGCATCCCGAGCACGTGCTCGCCGATGTACGCCAGGATCAAGTTGGTCGAGATCGGCGCGATCTGCTGGATGCGCGCCTCGCGCCACTTGCGCTCGACGTCGTACTCGCGCGCATAGCCGAACCCGCCGAAGGTCTGCATGCACGCTTCGGCCGCATGCCACGCGGCGTCGGAGGCGAGCAGCTTCGCGACGTTCGCGTCCTCGCCGCACGGCAGCCCGGCCTGGAACAGCGTCGCGGCTTTGCGCAGCATCAGGTCGGCCGCCTGCATCTCCGCGTAGGCACGCGCGATCGGGAACTGGATGCCCTGGTTCTGGCCGATCGGCCGGTCGAACACGATGCGTTCGGAGGCGTACTTCGACGCGGTGCGGATGAACCAGCGCGCATCCCCGATCGACTCGTGCGAGACGAGGATCCGCTCGGCGTTCATGCCGTCGAGGATGTAGCGAAAGCCCTTGCCCTCCTCGCCGATCAGGTTGGCGGCCGGCACGCGCATGCCGTCCATGAAGACTTCGGTGGTGTTGTGGTTGATCATCGCCTTGAGCGGGCGGATGTCGAGACCCTTCCCGAGGCAGTCCCGGATGTCGACCAGGAACACCGACAGGCCTTCGGTCTTCTTCTTCACCTGATCGCGGGGTGTCGTGCGCGCGAGCAGCAGCATCAGGTCCGAGTGCAGCGCGCGCGACGTCCAGACCTTCTGCCCGGTGACGACGTAGTGGTCGCCCTCGCGCACGGCGCGGGTCTTGAGCTTGGTCGTGTCGGTGCCGGTCGAGGGCTCGGTGACGCCGAACGCCTGCAGGCGCAGCTCGCCGCGCGCGATCGGCGGCAGAAAGCGCATCTTCTGCGCGGAGCTGCCATGCCGGAGCAGCGTGCCCATCGTGTACATTTGAGCGTGGCACGCGGCGGCGTAACAGCCGGCGGCATGGCACTCCTCGAGCACGACGCCGGCCGCGCGCAGCGGCAGCCCAGCGCCGCCGTACTCCTCGGGAATCAGCGCCGCAAGGTAGCCGGCTTCAGTGAGGGCGCGCACGAACTCGGTCGGATAGGCCTCGCGCTCGTCGAGGTCGCGCCAGTACGCGCCGGGGTAGTCGGCGCAGATGCGGCGCACGCTCTCGCGGATCTCGGGATAGTCCTCGCCGAGCTGGACGCTCACCTGCCCGGGAGTCACGGGCGCGTTCATGGCGCTCAGGCCGCCGCGCGCATCCGGCCGGCAGCGGGAACGTAGTTCTTCGGCAGGCCGGCCCTGGCGACCGCGCCGTGCAGCTCGGCACCGGCGAGATTGCGCTCGAGGATCTTGCGCACCGCGACCAGCCGCTCGAGATCGATCCCGGTGCGCAGCCCCATCGAGTCGAGCATGAACACGAGATCGTCCATCACAATGTTCCCGGTCGCGCCCGGCGCGAACGGGCAGCCGCCCAGCCCGGCGAGCGAGGCGTCGAAGCCGCGCACGCCGCACTCGAGGGCCGCGGCGACGTTGGCGAGGCCGGTGCCGCGCGTGTCGTGGAAGTGCGCGGCGACCGGCAGCTTGCCCACTTCCGCGAGCACCGCCTTGAACACGGCGCGCACCTGCGCCGGGTCGCCGTAGCCGACCGTGTCGGCGACGATGATCTCGTCGGCGCCGGCTTCGGCGTATTGCGCGGCGTAGCGCCGCACGTCGTCGACCGGTACTCGCCCTTCGAAGGAGCACCCGAGCGCGGTGGAGAGCCCGCCCTGAAGCAACGGCCGCCGGCCTTCGGGTTGCGCGTTCGCGAGCTCGACGATGCGCCGGAAGTCGGCCATCGACTCCTCGCGCTCGCGCCGCACGTTCTTGAGGTTGTGGGTGCGGCTCACCGACATCACGAAGTCGAGCTTGTGCACGCCGAGGGCGATGCCGCGCTCGGCGCCCTTGAGGTTCGGCACCAGCCCGACGACCATCAGGCCCGGGATCCGCAGCGCCGCCTGCACGATCTCCTCGGCGTCCGTGAACTGCGGCACGACCTTCGCCGGCACGAACGAGGTGACCTCCATCTCCGGCACGCCGGCCGCCGCCTCGGCCGTGATCCAGGCGAGCTTCTCGGCGGTCGGGAAGAACTCCGGCAGGAGCTGCAGGCCGTCCCGCAGCCCCACTTCCCGCACTCTGACGTCGACGTTCGGGCTCATTGGACTACCCTCGCGGCTACGCTCGCTCGGGATTCGCCCTCGGGGCGGCCCGGCGGGCTCATGATCACTTCCCCTTGAACTCCGGTTTCCGCTTCTCGTTGAACGCGCGCACGCCTTCGCGCCGATCGGCGGTGTCCACCAGGCGGTTGTAGGCCTCGATCTCGAACCGGTAGCCGGTGAGGAGATCCATCTGCAGGCCGTAGTGGATCGACTTCTTCGCCTGCCGCACCGAGAGCGGCGCGTTCTCGGCGATGGTGCGCGCGGTCTCCAGCGCCTCCGGCAGCGCGCGGCCGGGCTCGCACAGGCGGTTCACGAGACCCCACGCGTACGCCTCCTCGGCGGTGAAGGGCCGCGCGGTGAGGATGATCTCCTTCGCGCGCCGCTCGCCGACGGCGCGCGCGAGGTTCTGCGTGCCGCCGGCGCCGGGCATGATCCCGAGCCGCACCTCCGTCTGCGCGAAGCGCGCCCCGCGCACCGCGTAGATGAAGTCGCAGGCGAGCGCGGTCTCGCAGCCGCCGGCGAACGCGTGCCCGTTCACCGCGGCGATCACCGGGAGGGGGCACTCCATCAGGCCGA
>DATEDA010000147.1:0-2804 GCA_035286595.1 Burkholderiales bacterium
GGGACGACGAACGTGGCGAACGTTCGAGAACACTCGAAATTGCTAGGGTTCGCGAAGCGCGCACGCCATCTTGAAAACCGCTGGAGCCGCAAGGCTCCCGTGGGTTCGAATCCCACCCCCTCCGCATTTTGTTGGCAATTCCGCGCGTTTCGCGATCGCGTGCGCCGGGCGCCGCGTCCCGTACAGCCACGCGTACAGCCAACGGCTCGGGTTGAGACCGGACGAGTCGGGACCAACCGCGACGACCGCCCTCGATGGGCGTACGTCAGAATGTGCTCATGAACGAGCTACGGCGACATTCGTCAGCGATCGCGCGGTCGGACGATGTCCAGGGCGGGACGCTCGTCTTCTCCGGCACGCGCGTCCCGGTGAGCGTCCTGTTCGACCACCTCGAAGAGGGCGAATCGCTCGAGAGCTTCCTGCGGGAGCACCCGAGCGTCACGCGCGAGCAGGCGTTGGAGGTCCTCGAAGCGGCGAAGGCCCGCGTCACCCTCGAGGCCTAGATGCGCGTCCTCCTCGATGAGGACCTACCCGTCGGACTGACGCGCTACCTCGCTCCACACCAGGCGGAGCATGTCAGTACGGTCGGTTGGACCGGCCTCTCGAACGGCGAGCTGCTTCGCGCCGCCGTCGCGGCCGGCTTCGACGTGTTGCTCACGGGAGATGCCCATCTGCCGTTCCAGCAGGATCTGCGTCAGCACGATATTGCGGTCGTCGAGATCCGCGCGGGGCGGCTCGTCCTCGCCCGGCTGATCCCACTGGCGCCGCAGATCGTTGCGGCGGTCGAGAGTTCGCCACGGCGCACCCTCACGCCCGTTGGTCCTTCAGTCCCCTGACCCGCCTCCGTTCGGCCTCGCCAACTCGAGCTGCGAAGCGCGTGTGCGTCAGCGCCCCATTACGCGGTCCATGCGCTCGGTCGCCGCGATCCTGAGACCGGGCAGCAACGTGCTGATAGCGCTTCACCATCGCGAGGGTCGAGTGGCCCAGGATCTCCATCACGACCCGTTCGGGCACGCCAGCGGCAAGATCGTCGCCGCCGAGTGGCGCAGGTCGTGGAAGCGCAGGCCCCTCTGCTCGCGCGTGCTGAGTGGATCCCGGCCGTCGTGCAAGTCTGGCGGAAGGGTCCGCTATCGATGTACGAGCCGGCGACCGGTCGGCCTCCGAGGGTCGTGAAGCGTAAAGCGCTGACGCGGCGGGACGATGGCGCTGCGCTGGACCGCCGCGGCGGTGCTCGAGCGCGAGCAGCGCCTCCGCCGCATCAGCGGCTATCGCGACTGCGGCTCCTCAAGCGCGCCCTCGGCTGGCACGCCAGGGAGGTGACATCATCGAAGACCGCGGCCTAACGAAGGCTCAGAGGACCGCCCGATATCCCACGAGGTTCAGGACATGCTCACAGGCTCCCAGCCGACGGCGCTGAACGGACCCGAACATCGGCGGGGGAGATCCGCTCCCGGAGGTACGCATGGCCGAGTCCGCGCGGCCTGTTCTGATCCAGGGCGGCATGGGCGTCGCCGTCTCCTCGTGGCCGCTCGCGCGGGCCGTCTCGACCGCCGGTCAGTTGGGCGTCGTGTCGGGCACGGCGCTCGATGCGGTCCTTGCGCGGCGCCTCCAGGACGGGGACCCGGACGGCCACTTGCACCGCGCGCTGGACCAGTTCCCGATCCCCGAGATGGCCGGACGGGTCCAGGCGCGCTTTTTCCGACCGGGCGGCCGCGCCGCGGGGCACCCCTACGTGCCCATCCCCAAGCCGTCGCTCCAGCCGAGCCGCGCGTCGCTGGAGCTCGCCATCGTCGGGAACTTCGTCGAGGTCTGGCTCGCGAAGGAGGGCCACCGGGGGCTGGTCGGGATCAACTACCTCGAGAAGGTGCAGATGTCGACCCTGCCCGCGGCGTACGGCGCGATGCTCGCCGGCGTCGACTACGTGCTCATGGGCGCGGGCATCCCGCGCGAGATCCCGCAGGTGCTCGACCGGTTCGCCGGACACCAGAGCGCGCGCCTCAGCGTTGACGTGTACGGCGCGGACGCGCCGCACGTGATGGAGCTGGACCCGGCGGCGCTGCTCGACCGCGTCCTGCCGCCGCTGCGCCGGCCGGAGTTCCTCGCCATCGTGTCGGCGCACGTGCTCGCGACGTTCCTCGCGCGAGACGACGCGACGCGGCCAGATGGCTTCGTCGTCGAAGGTCCGCGCGCCGGGGGGCACAACGCGCCGCCGCGCGGCCGTCTCGTGCTCGACGACGAGAAGCAGCCCGTGTACGGACCGCGCGACGACGCCGACCTCGAGAAGATCGCCGCGCTCGGCCTGCCGTTCTGGCTCGCCGGCACCTACGGGACACCGGACCGCGTGACCGCCGCGCTCGCCTCAGGCGCCGCCGGCGTGCAAGTCGGCACGGTGTTCGCCCTGAGCCGTGAGTCCGGCTTCAGCCCCGACGTCCGCGCGCAGCTGCAGCGGCGGCTCGCGCAGGGGACGCTGCGCGTCCTCACCGACGCGTTCGCCTCCCCGACCGGCTTTCCCTTCAAGGTCGCGCAGCTCTCGGACACCCTCGCGGAGGACGCGAGGTACGCCGAGCGCGCGCGGCTTTGCGACCTGGGCTACCTGCGCACGCCCTACGTGCGCGATGACGGGTCGGTCGGCTATCGCTGCGCGAGCGAGCCCGTCCCGATCTACGTGCGTAAGGGCGGCGCGATCGAGGACACCGTCGGGCGCAAGTGTCTCTGCAACGCCCTCACCGCGAACGTGGGACTGGCGCAGACCAGGCGCGGCGGCTACACCGAGGCGCCGCTCGTGACGCTCGGCGAGGACCTCA
>DATEDA010000148.1:0-12538 GCA_035286595.1 Burkholderiales bacterium
CCCGGCGGTGAGCTAGTCCCGCGACACCGGCAGGCCGGCCAGCCGCCACTCGGGCAGGCCGTTCTGCAGGCGCCGCGCCTTGAGGCCCTTCTTTCGGAGCAGCTGCACCGCGTCGTAGGACATCAGGCAGTAGGGCCCGCGACAGTAAGCGACCACTTCCTTGCGCTTCGGCAGCTCGCCCAGGCGTTTCTCGAGTTCGTGGACGGGGATGTTCACGGCGCCCGGGAGGTGCCCGGCTGCGAACTCCTCGGGCGGACGGACGTCGAGGACGGTGACCAGGCCCTTGCGGGCCCGCTCGAGGAGCTCTCGCGCCGGGACCGGCTCAAGGCTGTCCTTCTCCGCGAGATAGAGGCGGACGATGCGCTCCACCTCGGCGACGTACGCTTCGCCGACCCTGCCGAGCGCCCCGAGCAGGCCGACGACCGCGTCGCCCGCCAGGCGGTAATAGACGTACAGCCCCTCCTTCCGCCCGACGATCAGGCCCGCCTGGCGGAGCTTCTGCAGGTGCTGCGAGGTGTTGGCGACCGACACCCCGGTGAGGGTGGCGAGCTCGTCGACGCTGCGCTCGCCCTGGGCGAGGAGCTCGAGGAACTCGAGCCGGATCGCGCTCGAGAGCGCCGTGCCGACGCGGGCGAGCGACTCGAAGATGGCGCGCTTGGGATTGGGGGTTGACATGGCGTGGTCGACGGGGCTAGTATTCAAGCGTTAGATTGAATACTATATTACTTGAGCCCATCCGCGCAAGCAGTCTAGCAGCCCCCCCATGACCGCCGTCGACTCCGCCCTCGGCTTCGAGCCTCTGATCCGGCTCGGGGCGTTCATTGGCGTGTTCCTCGCGGTCGCCCTGTGGGAGGTCCTCGCGCCGCGGCGCCGGCCCGCCTTCGGCCGGGGCACGCGCTGGCCGCACAACCTGGGGCTCCTCGCGGTCGACGCGGCGGTGTTGCGAATCCTCGCGCCCGGCGCGGCGATCGCCGTGGCGATCGCGGGCGAGGCGCACGGCTGGGGCCTCGTCAACGCGCTCGCGCTGCCCGTCTGGATCGCGGTGCCGCTCGCGATCGTCCTCCTCGACCTCGCCATCTATTTCCAGCACGTGACCTTCCACGCGGTGCCGACCCTGTGGCGGCTGCACCGGGTGCACCACGCCGACCTCGACTTCGACGTGACGACGGGCACCCGCTTCCATCCGCTCGAGATCCTCGTTTCGACGGCGATCAAGTGCGCGGCGGTCGCGGCCATCGGTGCGCCGGCGGTCGCGGTGCTCGCGTTCGAGGTCCTGCTCAATGCGACCGCGATGTTCAACCACGCGAACGCGGGCCTGCCGCAGCCGATCGAGCGCTGGGTCCGCTGGCTGGTCGTGACGCCCGACATGCATCGGGTGCATCACTCCATCGTCTACAACGAGTCCGCGAGCAACTTCGGCTTCAACCTGCCGTGGTGGGACCGGGTGTTCGGCACCTATCGGGCGCAGCCTGCTGCCGGCCACGAAGCCATGACCATCGGCGTGGACGCTTTCCGCGCCCCTGAAGAGCTCCGCCTCGATCGCCTCCTGGTCCAGCCGTTCCGCGACACGCCCGGCGGCTACGCCATCAACCGTCGGCCGGAGCCCGGCTCCGCGCGCGAGGCCGGGCCCGCATGAAGACGCTCTTCATCCTGAACGATCCGCCGTACGGCACCGAGCGGTGCTACAACGCGCTGCGGCTGGCCGGCGCGCTCGCCCGGCGCGAAGGCGAGGAGGTCCGCGTATTCCTGCTGGGCGACGCCGCCACCGGCGCCAAGCGCAGCCAGAAGGTCCCCCAGGGCTACTACAACGTCGAGGTGATGCTCGGGGCGGTCGCCCGGCGCGGCGGCGCCATCGGCGTGTGCGGGACGTGCATGGAGGCGCGCGGCATTGCCGCCGAGGAGCTGGTCGAGGGCGCTCACCGGGGCACGATGGAGGAGCTCGCCGACTGGACGCTCTGGGCCGACCGGGCCGTCGTCTTCTGAGCGTCCCGACCGTGCGGCCCGACCACCGGAACGTCGCGCTGCTCGCTGCCGCGCAGGCGCTCGTGCTCTCCTCGAGCGTGCTGGCGATGACGCTCGGCGCGCTGGTCGGCGGGCAGCTCGCCCCGGACAAGAGCCTCGCGACGCTCCCGATCGCCGCGATCGTGGTCGGCACGGCGCTCACGACGATCCCCGCGGCCGCCTTCATGCGCCGGGTCGGGCGGCGCGTGGGATTCCTGACCGGCGCGTCGTTCGGCGTGGCGAGCGGGCTCTTGAGCGCCTACGCGGTCTACGCCGGCGCGTTCCTGCTGTTCGTCGTCGCGCACGCGCTGCTCGGCGTTTATCAGGGCTTCACCAACTACTACCGTTTCGCCGCCGGCGAGGCCGCTGCGCCCGACTTCAAGGCGCGCGCGATCTCGTGGGTGATCGCCGGCGGCGTCGTCGCGGCCGTGCTCGGGCCCCAGCTCGCGTACTGGCCGCGCGACTGGTGGCCGCCGCAGTTCCTCGGCTCCTATCTCGCGCTGGCGGTGCTCGGCGTGGCTGCGCTCTTCGCGCTCGCGCAGTTGCGCATCCCGGCGCCCCGCGCGGCCGCTGCGCGCGCGCCCGGGCGCGGCGGGATCGAGCTCGCGCGGCAGCCGGCGTTCCTCGTCGCGATGGGCGGCGCGGCCGTCGCGTATGCCGTGATGCTGCTCGTCATGACGGCCACGCCCGTTGCCATGGTCGGCCACGGGCACGGCGTAGGCGACGCGGTGCAGGTGATCCAGTGGCACGTGCTCGGCATGTTCGCGCCCTCGTTCTTCACCGGCGCGCTCATCGCCCGGTTCGGCGCGCCGCGCATCATGGCGGTCGGGTTCGCGCTCCTCGCGGGGCACGTCGGGATCGCGCTCGCCGGGACCGAGCTCCTGCACTTCGTCTCCGGGCTCGTGCTGCTCGGCGTCGGCTGGAACTTCGCGTTCGTCGGCGGCACCGCCTTGCTCACCTCCGCCTACCGCGAGGGCGAACAGGCGAAGGCGCAGGCGATCAACGACTTCGTGGTCTTCGGCACGGTCGCGGCGGCATCGCTCTCGTCGGGCTGGCTCTACCACCAGTTCGGCTGGCAGACGCTGAACCTCGTCGCGCTGCCGTTCCTGGCGGTGGCGCTGGTCGCCGCGCTCGGGCTGTCTCGGCGTGCAGCCGGGGTGCCGGTGCCGGCGCGCACATGACGGACCCGATTTATCTCGATTACAACGCGACCACCCCCGTCGAACCCGCGGTGCTGGAAGCCATGCTGCCGTACCTGCGGGAGCACTTCGGGAATCCGTCGAGCCAGCATGCCTACGGCCGGCGCACGCACGAGGCGGTCGACCGCGCCCGCGGCGAGGTCGCGCAGCTTCTCGGCGCGAATCCGGACGACATCATCTTCACGAGCGGCGCAACCGAGGCGACCAATCATGCCCTCAAGGGCGCGGCCTACGCCGCGCTCGAGCGCGATCAGACGGGCATGCAGGTGGTCATCAGCGCGGTCGAGCATCCGGCGACGCAGGAGACGGCGCGGTTCGTCGAGCGGCTCGGATTCAAGCGGGTCGTGGTGGAGGTCGATCGCTACGGCGTCGTCGACCTCGATGCCATGGAGCGTGCGCTCCGCTCGCCGACGCTCATCGTGAGCGTGATGCAGGCGAACGGCGAGACCGGGAGCCTGCAACCGGTCGCGGAGATCGCACGGCTCGCGCACGAGCGCGGTGCGCTGATGCACGTCGACGCGGCGCAGGGCGCAGGCAAGATCCGCGTCGACGTCGGCGAGCTCGGCGCCGATCTGCTCTCGCTGGCGGGGCACAAGATGTACGCGCCGAAGGGCGTCGGCGCGCTGTTCGTGCGCCGGGGCGTCCGGCTCGAACCGCTGATCCACGGCGCCGGCCACGAGACGGGTCGTCGCGCGGGAACGGAGAACGTGCCCTACATCGTCGGGCTCGGCGAGGCCAGCCGCCTCGCGCACGAGGGGCTGACGGAGACGACCGCGCGCCTGAAGCGGCTGCGCGATCGACTCTGGGCGCATCTGCGGGAAGCGCTCGACGGGAACGTGGTGCTGAACGGCCACCCGGAGCACCGCTTGCCGAATACCCTGAACGTGAGCTTCCTCGGCCGCATCGGGAGCGAACTGCTCGACGCGGCCCCCGGGATCGCGGCATCGACGGGCTCCGCCTGCCACGAAGGGCGGGTGTCGATCTCGCCCGTGCTCGCGGCGATGGGGCTCGATCCGCTCGTCGCGCGAGGCGCCGTTCGCCTCAGCGTCGGCCGCTACACCACCGAGGCGGAGGTCGATCGGGCCGCCGGGCTGCTGATCGAGCAAGCGCGAGCCCAGTAGCCGACCGCTTGGCCGCGCACGGCGGTAAGATCGTGCGATGTGCTTCCTCCGTCTTCTCTGTCTGATCGCGGCTCTGGCTCCGCCCTGGGCGGCCGCCCAGGAGGTGAGCCCGCATGCGATCGACATCCCGAGCTGGTTCACCGAGAGCCTGCTCGATTTCCGCGACGACGTCCAGGACGCCGCGAAAGAGGGCAAGCGCCTGATGGTGTACTTCGGGCAGGACGGCTGCCCGTACTGCAAGGCGCTCATGCAGACGAACTTCTCGCAGAAGGCGATCGTCGAGAAGACCCGCCGGCACTTCATCGCCATCGCGCTCAACATCTGGGGCGCCCGCGAGGTCACGTGGACCGACGGCCGGACCATGAGCGAGAAGGAGCTGGCACGGGCGCTCAAGGTGCAGTTCACCCCGACGCTGCTGTTCCTCGACGAGCGCGGCGCGGTCGCCGTGCGGCTGAACGGCTACTACGCCCCGCACCGCTTCGAGGCCGCGCTCGACTACGTCATCGGCCGGATGGAGAAGAAGGTGTCGCTCGCCGATCACCTCGCGGCGAAGGCGCACGAGGCGGCGAACCCCTGGCTCGCCGACGAGCCGTTCTTCTTGAAGCCGCCTTACGACCTGCGGCGGAGCCGCGGCACGAAGCCGCTCGCGGTGCTCTTCGAGACGCCGCACTGCGCGGCCTGCGACGAGCTGCACCGCGAGGGGTTCAAGCGCCCGGAGGTCACCGCGCTCCTGAAGCGGTTCGACGTCGTCCGCCTCTCGCTCGCCGACCGCGCTTCGGTCGTCACGCCGGCGGGCGCGAAGACGAACGGCGAGGCCTGGGCGCGCGCGCTCGGCATCGCGTACACGCCGAGCGTGGTGTTCTTCGACGGGCCGACCGAAGTGCTCCGCGTGGAGGCCTATCTGCGGCCCTTCCACCTCGCCTCGGCGCTCGACTACGTGTCGAGCGGCGCCTATCGCAAGGAGCCGTCGTTCCAGCGCTTCGTCCAGACGCGCGCGGAACGCCTGCGCGAGCGGGGCGAGACCGTCGATCTCTGGAAATAGCGCGTCCCCTCCTCGTCGAGGAGGGGTGGCCGAGGCCGCACGCAGGCGCGGGCGAGGACGGGGTGGTCTACTTGCAGGCGCCGATGGATCCCTCGGCGCAGGCCTTCCCGAGCGGCATGCCGTAGTTGTCCTGCCCGGCAGTCCACTGCGCGCCCGAGAGGTCCGCACCGGCCCACTTCGCGCCGTCGATCCGCGCCCCGAGCAGCATTGCCCCGCGCAGATTGGCATTGGAGAAGTCGGCCCCGGCGAGATCGGCCGAATGAAAATCCGTGCGCTGAAGATTGGCGTTGGCGAAGCGGGTGCCCGATGCCCGTGCCTGCTGCAGGTTGGCCCCGGAGAGATCGGCCCCGGAGAGGTCCATTCCGGCGAGCCTGGCGCCGCGGAGATCCGCCTTCGGGCAGCTCGCCTTGGGCTCGATCTTGCAGCCGCCGACGGTGGTCTGCGCGCTAGAATAGCCGCTCGCGAGCGCCAGCGCGGCCGCGACGAGAGGGGTGAGCAGGGTTTTCATCGCATCCTCCTTTGGTGGTTGGTCACCCGGTCTACGGGATCGGCGAGCCCTTGGATGCCGCCGCGCCGCCAACAAAGTCACGGCGAAGCGAAGCGGGGGGACCAGCCCCGGAGAACGATCATGACCGACCTCAGCGTCAGCCGCGAGCTTACCGCCTACAAGGCGAAGCACAAGATCCGCTTCGTCACCGCGGCGTCGCTGTTCGACGGCCACGACGCGTCGATCAACATCATGCGCCGGATCCTCCAGGCCTCGGGCTGCGAGGTGATCCATCTCGGCCACAACCGTTCGGTCGACGAGGTCGTCACCGCCGCGGTGCAGGAGGACGCGCAGGGCATCGCGGTCAGCTCCTACCAGGGCGGCCACGTCGAGTACTTCAAGTACATGCTCGACCTCCTGCGCGAGCGGGGCGGAGAAAACGTCAAGGTGTTCGGCGGGGGCGGCGGCGTGATCGTGCCGGCCGAGATCAAGGAGCTCGAGGCCTACGGTATCGCCCGGATCTACTCGCCCGAGGACGGCCAGCGCATGGGCCTGCAGGGCATGATCAACGACATCATCAAGCGCTGCGACGAGGACCTCGCGCGCTACGCCCCGAAAGACCTCAAGGCGGTGAAGCTGGGCGACCAGCGCGAAGATCGGACGAAGGCGCACCGCGCCTTGGCGCGGCTGATCACGGCGCTCGAGGCCGGGACCGCGGGCAGGCTCCGGGACCAGGTCGTGGAGGAAGCCGATCCGCTGGCAGTCCCGGTGCTCGGCATCACCGGCACCGGCGGCGCGGGCAAGAGCTCGCTCACCGACGAGCTCGTGCGCCGCTTCCGGCTCGACCAGGACGATCGCCTCGACATTGCGGTGCTCGCGGTCGACCCGTCGCGGCGCAAAACCGGTGGCGCGCTGCTCGGCGACCGCATCCGCATGAACGCGATCAACACGCCGCAGGTGTTCATGCGCTCGCTCGCGACGCGCGATGCCGGCACCGCGGTGTCGGCGGCGCTCGGCGACGCGATCGCGGCGTGCAAAGTCGCCGGCTTCGACCTCGTCCTCGTCGAGACGTCGGGCATCGGCCAGGGCGACGCGGCGATCGTTCCGCTCGTCGACGTCTCGCTCTACGTCATGACGCCCGAGTATGGCGCGGCGAGCCAGCTCGAGAAGATCGACATGCTCGACTTCGCCGACTTCGTCGCGATCAACAAGTTCGACCGCAAGGGCGCCGAGGACGCGCTGCGCGACGTGCGCAAGCAGTACCAGCGGAACCGCCAGCTGTTCTCGAGGCCGACCGAGGAGATGCCCGTCTTCGGCACGCAGGCGAGCCGCTTCAACGACGACGGCGTCACCGCGCTCTACCAGGCGATCGCGCCGAAGCTCACCGCGCACGGATTCAAGGCGCAGTCCGGCCGCCTGCCGGGGGTCGCGATCAAGGCCTCGACGAGCAAGTCGGCGATCGTGCCGCCGGCGCGGGCGCGCTATCTCGCCGAGATCGCCGAATCGGTACGCGGCTACAAGAAGCACGCCTCCGAACAGGCCCGGCTTGCCCGCGAGCGGCAACAGCTCGCGGCGACGAAGGCGATGCTTCTCGCTAGCTCTGCCCCCCTGACAAGGGGGGCCGCGAGCGAAGCGAGCGGGGGGGTAGCTTCGGCTCTCGACCCGCTCATCGCCCAGCGCGAGGCCAAGCTCGACCCGCGGGCGAAGAAGCTGCTCGACATGTGGCCGAAGATGCAGAAGGCCTACTCGGGCGACGAGTACGTGGTGAAGATCCGCGACCGCGAGATCCGCACCAAGCTCACCCAGCAGACGCTCTCGGGCACGACGATCCGCAAGGTCTATCTGCCGCGCTACGAGGACCACGGCGAGCTGCTCAAGTGGCTGATGCTCGAGAACGTCCCGGGCTCGTTCCCGTTCACCGCCGGGGTGTTCGCGTTCAAGCGCGAGAACGAGGACCCGACGCGCATGTTTGCGGGCGAGGGCGATCCGTTCCGGACCAACAAGCGCTTCCACCTGGTGTCGAAGGACATGCCGGCGAAGCGGCTGTCGACCGCGTTCGACTCGGTGACCCTCTACGGCTTCGATCCCGACGAGCGGCCCGACATCTACGGCAAGGTCGGCAACTCGGGCGTGTCGATCGCGACGCTCGACGACATGAAGGTGCTGTACTCCGGGTTCGACCTGTGCGACCCGGCGACCTCGGTGTCGATGACGATCAACGGGCCGGCGCCGACGATCCTCGCAATGTTCTTCAACACCGCCATCGACCAGCAGGTCGAGAAGTTCAGGAGCGACAACGGCCGCGACCCGACCGAGGACGAGGTCCAGAAGATCAAGGCGTGGACGTTCGAGACCGCGCGCGGCACGGTGCAGGCCGACATCCTCAAGGAGGACCAGGGCCAGAACACCTGCATCTTCTCGACCGAGTTCTCGCTCAAGGTGATGGGCGACATCCAGGAGTACTTCATCCACCACCAGGTGAAGAACTTCTACTCGGTGTCGATCTCCGGGTATCACATCGCGGAGGCCGGCGCGAACCCGATCTCGCAGCTCGCGTTCACCCTAGCGAACGGGTTCACCTTCGTCGAGACCTACCTCGCGCGCGGCATGCACGTCGACGACTTCGCGCCGAACCTCTCGTTCTTCTTCAGCTACGGGATGGACCCGGAGTACGCGGTGCTCGGGCGCGTGGCGCGCCGGATCTGGGCGGTGGCGATGCGGGACAGGTACGGGGCGAGCGAGCGCGGGCAGAAGCTCAAGTTCCACTCGCAGACCAGCGGTCGTTCGCTGCACGCGCAGGAGATCGCGTTCAACGACATCCGCACGACGCTGCAGGCGCTGATCTCGACCTACGACAACACCAACTCGCTGCACACCAACGCCTACGACGAGGCGATCACCACCCCGACCGAGGAGAGCGTGCGCCGGGCGATGGCGATCCAGCTCATCATCAACCGGGAGTGGGGGATCGCGAAGAACGAGAACCCCAACCAGGGCGCGTTCGTGATCGAGGAGCTGACCGACCTCGTCGAGGAGGCGGTGCTGAAGGAGTTCGAGGCGATCAGCGAGCGCGGCGGGGTATTGGGCGCGATGGAGCTCGGCTACCAGCGCGGCAAGATCCAGGAAGAGTCGATGTACTACGAGCACCGGAAGCACGACGGCTCGTACCCGATCATCGGCGTCAATACCTTCCGCAATCCTCACGGCGACACGATTCCCCAGAAGCTCGAGCTGATCCGCTCGACCGAGGACGAGAAGCAGTCGCAGCTCAAGCGGTTGCGCGACTTCCAGGCGCGCAACAAGGACAAGTCAGGCCCCATGCTGAAGCGACTTCAGCAGGCGGTGATCGAGAACAAGAACGTCTTCGAGGTCTTGGTGGACGCGGTGCGGGTCTGCTCGCTCGGGCAGATCACGCACGCGCTGTTCGAGGTGGGCGGGCAGTACCGAAGAAGCATGTAGGTTCGGTCCATGGCCGACCAGCCTGACTTCGACAGCGCCCGTGTCGACCGCGAGAAGATCATCGACTACCTCCTCGGCTCGTCGAGCTTCGCGAGCGTCGCGAAGGCCAGGTTCTTCGGATCACTTGGCTTCTCCCCTGAGCGTTGGGAGGAGCTCGCGCAGGGGCTGCGCGCCCAAGCTAAGGGGGCCAGCCTGACGGCGGCGGAAAGCCCTTGGGGAAGGAAACACATCGCCGTCGGCGAGATTGACGCGCCGAACGGTCGGCGGTACAAGATCGTCTCGGTGTGGATCGAAGAAGCGGGAACCCTGCGGCTCGTGACCGCATATCCTTCGAAGGAGCCGAGCGAATGATTCGGGAACACGATTCCGTTGTTTTGACCAAGGACCTCCCGAGCTCGGGTCTCGTCGCGGGGGACGTCGGGGTCGTCGTCCATGTCTACCCCGGCGGCGCCGCGTATGAAGTGGAGTTCTTGCGGTACGACGGAACGACCATCGGGGTCGAGACGCTCACAGCGGACTCGATTCGACCGGCGGGCACGCGGGACGTGCCGCACGCCCGTGAGCTGACGGCCTGACACCGAAGTTGCCTGCCGTCGTCGAGCTCGAGATCCAGGGGCAGTACCGGCGGAGTATGTAGTAAGACCCTGCTCGTTTCGACTACCCTCCGCCATACTCGGCTCATGAGACAGGTCGGACGAAGCAAAGCACGTCCTCCCGCCGCGGTCCCCAGTGCGGAGGCCTTCCGCCTTGCCGCGGTCCATCAAGCAACCGGTCAGGCGCTCGCGGCGCTACCAACCACCGGGATCCGCAAGGGCATCTACCGGTTCGCTTCCCATGCGGAGATGAACCGCCACACCGACGAAGCGCTGGCGCACGCGATAGCGCTCAACGTTCGACGGCTCAAGACCAAGCGGACGCCGCGCGACAAGGACAGGCTCGACCGGGAGATCCTCGAACGCGCGCTGTCCGAGTTGAAGAAGTCGAAGTGAGGCGCAAACGCCGCCTCAGAACGCCTGGTCCCAGCGGATGCTGAGCCGGATCGCCCCGTTCACCAGCCCGACCATGCTGTAGGTCTGCACGAAGTTCCCCCACTGCTCGCCGCTGCGCGGCTCGATGTGCTCGGCGAGCAGGCCGTGCGCGTTGCGGCAACCGAGCAGCCGCTCGAAGAGTTGCCGGGCCTCCTCCGTGCGCCCGAGCGCCGTGAGCGCATACACGTACCAGAAGGTGCACACGAGGAACGCATTCGTCGGCACGCCGAAGTCGTCGGCCTCGGCGTAGCGGAACACGAAGTCCCCCTGCCGCAGCTCCCGCCCGATCGCGTCGACGGTCGTGGCGAACCGCGGATCGTCCGCGGCGAGAAAGCCGAGCTCGTGCAGGAGCAGCATGCTCGCGTCGAGCGAGTCGGTGCCGGCCGCGCCGACGAACGCCTTGCGGCGCTGGTTCCACGCGTTCTCGCACACGAACCGGTGGATCCGGTTCGCGGCGTCGCGCCAGCGGCCGGCATCGGCGCTCAAGCCCAACCGGGCCGCGATCCGCGCCAGCCGGTCGCACCCCGCCCAGCACATGACGCTCGAGAAGGTGTGCACGCGGGGGGTGCCGCGGCGCTCCCAGATGCCGGCGTCCGGCCGATGGAACGTCTCGAGCGCCCGCTCGCCCAGGCGCTCGAGGCGGCGGAACAGCACTTCGTCCCCCATCCGCGCGAGCCGCCGGTCGAAGAAAGCGTGCGTTGCCGCCACGATGGCCGAGCCGTATACGTCGTGCTGCACCTGGCGGTACGCGTCGTTGCCGACCCGCACCGGCCCCATGCCTCGATAGCCTGGCAGCGACGGCACCTCCCGCTCCGCGAGGGTGGCGCGCCCGTCGATCCCGTAAACGGGCTGGAGACCGTCGCTTCCCGCCGCGACGTTGAGCAGATACGCGAGGTAGCGCTCCATGGTGGCGGTGGCGCCGAGCCGGTTGAGCGCGTTGACCACGAAGTAGCCGTCGCGCAGCCAGCAGTAGCGGTAATCCCAGTTCCGCCCGCTGCCGGCGGCCTCGGGGATCGACGTCGTCATCGCGGCGACGATCGCGCCGGTGTCGTCGTAGGCGTTCAGCTTCAGCGTGATCGCGGCGCGGATCACGTCGTCCTGCCATTCGAACGGAATCGACAGCGCCCGCACCCATTCGCGCCAGTAGTGCACCGTCTCGTCCAGGAAGCGCCGGCCGACCTCGGCGATCGCGTCGGGCACCGTCTCGTCCGGCCCCAGCACGAGCGTGACCGCCTCCTCGAGGAGGAACCAGGTCTCCTCGGCGATCGCGGTGACCGAGCCGTCGGTGGTGAGCCGCAGCACCAGGTCCGGCGCCACGTACCGGATGTGGTGGCTGCCGAGGGTGGTGCTGCAGCGCTGCGCGCCGTAGCCATGGGCCGGCCGCACCCGGATGCACACGCGCGGGCTGCCGGCCAGGCGCCGGATGCGCCGCACGAGCGTCATCGGCCGGAAGATGCGGCCGAACTGGCTGAAGCGCGGTGCGAAGTCGGTGACCTCGACCTCGCCGCCGTGACGGTCATGGAGCCGGGTCACGAACACCGCGGTGTTGGGGAGATACGCCTGCTCGGTGCGCGTCAGGTCGGCGAGGTCCACGGCGAAGAAGCCGAAGCCGTCGTCGCCTTGCCGCTCGCGCAGCAGCGAGCAGAACATCGCATCCCCGTCGAGGCGCGGGAAGCACGCCCAGACGATCTCGGCGCGCTCGTTCACGAGAGCGCCGATGTTGCTATTGCCGATGAGGCCGAGATCGAGGCTCGACACCTCACTCCCCCCCTGCGGCGAGCCGGCCGAGCCACTCGCGCACCGCGTCCACGTCGGACACTCGCAGGCGGGCCTCGGTCGGACCGTCCCCGACCTTCACCGAGACGCCGCCTAACCCGTTCACGATGCTGAAGCCGTACTCGTCGGTGAGGTCGTCGCCCACGAACACCGGCGTGCGGCCGCGGAACGGAGCCTCGCCCATGAACTCCGCGATCGCGGTGCCCTTGTCCTTGCCCGCAGGCCGCAGCTCGAACACCATCTTGCCGCGCTGGACGGCGAGCGCGCCGCCCGACTCGGCGGCGAGGCCCGCGGCGAGCACCGCGAGCTTCGGTTCGGCCTGCGGCGCGAGACGGTAGTGGGCGGCGAGGGTGAGCTCCTTGTCCTCGACCAGCACCCCTGGGT
This sequence comes from Burkholderiales bacterium, assembly GCA_035286595.1. Taxonomy (GTDB): domain Bacteria; phylum Pseudomonadota; class Gammaproteobacteria; order Burkholderiales; family SG8-39; genus DATEDA01. The sequence goes on from DATEDA010000148.1 coordinate 12,498, forward strand.
GCTCGTGCGCGAACGCGGCGAGCCGCTCGCGGCTCGCCGCG
>DATEDA010000149.1:0-13399 GCA_035286595.1 Burkholderiales bacterium
GCGCGGAGCGAGGCGGCGATCCGGGACGCGGACGACGCGCTGCGCGACAGCTACGCCCAGGTCCAGGACCTGGCGGGACGCCTCATCAGCGCGCAGGAAGGCGAGCGCACGCGCATCGCGCGCGACCTGCACGACGACGTCGGGCAGCAGCTCGCCGCGGTGGCGATCGGGCTGAGCCGCGTGCGGCAGCACCTGCCCGCCGACTCTTCCGGAACGGCCGAGGACGTCTCGCGCCTGCAGGAGGGCGTGAATCACATCGCCCACGCGCTCCGCGATCTCTCCCACGAGCTGCATCCGGCGGCGCTGCGGCACCTCGGGCTGGGCGTGGCGCTCAAGGGGCATTGCCGCGAATTCGCCGAGCGGCACGGGATCGAGGTCGACTTCCGGGCCGAGGGCGACCTGCGACCGGTCACGCCGGAGATCGCCCTCTGCGCCTTCCGGGTGGCGCAGGAAGCGCTCCGGAACGTGGCGCAGCACGCCGGGACGATCGCCGTGCGCGTCCGTCTGGCGGGTGCCGACGGCGCGCTCAGGCTGACGATCGGCGACGACGGGCGCGGCTTCGACCGCGACGCGGCCGCGGCGTTGCCCGGCCTCGGCCTGATCGGCATGGACGAACGCGTGCGCGCCGTGGGCGGACGCTTGACCATCGACACGCAGCCCGGCGAGGGGACGACGGTCGCAATCCACGTCCCGATCGGAGACCCGGCGCATGGCGCGCCCGACCGTCCTCCTCGCGGATGACCACGCGATCGTCGCCGAGGGCCTGAGCCGGCTGCTCGGCGAGCGCTTCGAGCTCGTCGGCACCGTCGGCGACGGCCTGGCGCTGGTCGAGGCGGCGAAACGGCTCCGGCCGGACGTCATCGTGGCGGACATCGACATGCCCGGCTTGAGCGGCCTCGAAGCGGTGCGGCGGCTCGCCGCGCAGGGACACGCGGTCCGGGCGGTCTTCCTCACGATGCACGCCGACCCCGACCTGGCGGTGGAGGCCATGCGCTCCGGCGGGGCCGGCTTCGTCCTCAAGCACGCCGCCGGCGAGGAGCTCGTGGCCGCGATCGAGCACGTGCTCGAGGGCCGGTTCTACCTGACGCCGCGCATCGCGAAGGACGTGATCGCGGCGATCGCCGCGCCACCGCCCCCGGACGACACGCTGACGCCGCGTCAGCTGGACGTGCTTCGTCTCCTCGCCGACGGGCTGCGCGTCAAGCAGATCGCGGCGAAGCTCGAGCTCTCGCCGCGCACCGTCGAGACGCACAAGTACGAAATGATGGAGGTCCTCGGCGTGCAGACGACCGCCGAGCTGCTCCGCCACGCCATCCGCCGGGGCTGGATCCAGCCGTAGCCCGGGCCGCGCAAGCGGGCTGCCGGCTCCGTATTTTTTCGGAGCCGGAAAGCCTCCGTAGTTTTCCGCTGTTCGACGCCGCGGTTCCGCCGTTACCCTCCGCAAAGGATCCGTGGGGTGACGCCGTGCCTCCAAGGGACGCTTCGCAGGCAAGACCGGACGCGCGAGCGCGGCTGCTCCTCGCCGACGATCACCCGACGGTTGCGCTGCTCCTGCGCGGCATCCTCGACCAGGAGTTCGAGATTCTGGCGACGGTCTCGGACGGGCTCGCGCTGGTCGCGGCCGCGCGGCGGCTCGCGCCGGATGCGATCGTGAGCGACATCTCGATGCCCGGGCTGGACGGCGTCGCTGCCGCCGCCGAGCTCCTGCGCGAGGACCCGCGACGACGCGTCGTCCTGGTGACGAGCGACTGCGAGGTCCAGATCGTGCGCAAGGCGGCCGAGATCGGCGTGCTCGGGCTCGTGACCAAGGCCGCGGCGGTCCAGACGCTCGTGCCCGCGGTGCGCGCGGCACTGGCCGGAGAGCGCTACGGGTTTGCCGAGCGACAGCACGCTGCCTAGAGACTAGAGGAGCCGACTACGAGTTCGCATCGGGACCGCCGGGGGGCAGACTCCCTCTCTCCCCCTCCTCCTGCTGCCCCCCGGCGGGCGCCCGAGCGCGACCAGGAGCCGCTAGCATGAAGGCCGACCTCATCTCTCTCGATGCGGCCCGCGCGGACCGGCACGCGAGCGCGGCGGGCGATGCGCTCCGCGCGGCGGGGACGATGCTGCTCGTCGGCGCCAGCCTGGTGCTGATCGCCGGCGGCATCGTTGCCGCGGCGCTGTGGTTCGTGTGGCGGCTCGCGGAGATCGTCCCGTGATCCACGAGATCCCGGCCAAGTCGAAGCTCTTGCCGCCGATCCCGATCACCGACCGGCAGTTCGTCTACCGGCGGGCGGGCGACACCGACGTGCGCGCGACCTTCGCGCGCGTGCGCGCGGCGCTCGAGGCCGGCAAGCTGCCGCCGCCCAACCCGGGCCCGGTTTACCCCGCTCCTTCACCCCGCTAGGGGGAAATCTGTCTTAGCGGGCGACGCCTGCCGCTGCCGGTGCGCTGGCGGCCGCGACGTAACGGGCGACGTCCACCTCGTCGATCTGCTCGGGGAGCAGATGCCGCTCCGCGTACTCCTGATAGACGCCGGAGCTGAGGAAGAGCGCGAAGAGATCCGGGTCGATGTGCCGGTCCGCGCGCATCCGGTCCATGATCCCGATCGACTCCGAGAGCTTCTTCGCCTTCTTGTACGGCCGGTCCGCGGCCGTGAGCGCCTCGAAGATGTCCGCGATCGCCATCGCCCGCGCCGGCAGGCTCATCTCGCCGGCGGCGAGGCGCTTCGGGTAGCCGGTCCCGTCGAGCTTCTCGTGGTGCCCGCCGGCGAACTCCGGCGCGCGGCGCAGGTGCTTCGGGAACGGCAGCCGCGAGAGCATCACGATCGTCTGCACGATGTGATCGTTGATGACGTACCGCTCCTCCACGGTCAGCGTGCCGCGGCCGATCGCGAGGTTGTGGAGCTCGCCGCGGTTGTACTTGTGCTCGGGCACCTCGATCCGGAAGCCCCACGGGTTGTCCGCCGGGATCCGCTCTTCCGGCGGGCGGAGAACGATGTGCTCGGGCTTGTCGGCGAGCAGCCGCTCGGGCGCGGGCAGCGGCGGCGCCGGCTCGCGCTCCTTGCGCCCGCGCTCCTCCCACGAGACCCCGAGGCGGTCGTCGAGCGTCCGCATCCAGGTCCGCTCCGCGATCTTCCGGAGCCGGGCGATGCGATCGGGTGCCATGAACTCCCCGCCTTCGTTGCACTCGGCGACGAACGCGAACTCCCGGTCGAGCTCGCGCGACTCGCGCTCGAGCGCCGCGAGCGACGCCGCGCGGTCCTCGCCGGCGGCGATCCGCTTCCAGCACGCGATCTCCGCGTCCCGCTTCAGCACCTCGAAGCGCGTCCGGATCTCGTGGATGCGATCGCAGAGCGTCTCGAGCTTGGTCGCCTTGTCGACCACGAACTCGGGGGTGGTCACCTTGCCGCAGTCGTGCAGCCAGCAGGCGATGTCGAGCGTTTCCCACCCGTCCTCGGTCAGCGTGAAGTCGCGGAACGGCGCCGCGTCGCTTTCGCACGCCGCCTTGGTCAGCAGCTTGGTCAGGACCGGCACGCGCTGGCAGTGGCCGCCGGTGTACGGCGACTTCGCGTCGATCGCGCCGGCGACGAGCTTGATGAACGCGTCGAGCAGGTCCTTCTGCGCCTTGACGAGCCGCTGGTTGTCGATCGCCGCCGCGGCGACGCCCGCCAGCGCCGCGACGAACGCGAGGCGCTCCGTGCTCGTCTTGGCCGCGAGATCGGGGCGATCGGCCCGGTGCAGCAGCCGCAGCACGCCGACCGTGTGCCCCTGCGGATTCTTGAGCGGGACCGCCGTCGCCTTCAAGCCGGTCGCGCCGGGCGCCGCGAGCTCGTCGGCGCCGGCGGCGCCGATCACCTGCGGCGCAAGCTGATCCACGCTCAGCGGATGCGCCGCAGCCGGCCTGAGCGTCACGTCGTCGTCGTCGAGCAGATAGACGATGCTGCCGTCGGCCGCGACGGCCTGCATCGCCTCGCGGCACACCTTCTCGAGCAGCGCCTCGAACCGGTGCTCGGCGGCGAGGTCGGCCGAGATGCCGAGGAAGTCGCGCACCGTCTCCTTCATCGAGTCCATCGCGTCCGCGAGATGGTCGATCTCGCGCACGATGGAGCGCGTGGTCGGCGCCGGGCTGAAATCGAACTCCTGGATCGCTCTCGCCTCCGCGGCGAGCCTGCGCAGCGGCGTCGACAGCAGCCGCGAGGCGAGCCAGGCGATCGGCGCAACCGCGAGGATGAGGAGCGCCGTGACCAGCAGCGACTCGCGCTGGATCCGGGCCGCCTCGACCACGAGCTCGTCCTCGGGCGCGGCCATCAGCAGGTTCACGCTCGTCCCTTCGCTCACCGGCAGGTGGCGCTGCACTCCGATCCACGTCCGCCCGCCCCACTCGAAGTCGCGGCGTCGTTCGTCGCGCGCGCCGGCCGACGCGATCTGCGTGAGGACCGGCGCGCCGAGCGCGTCGACGGTCGCGAGCCGCACGCCGCCCCCCGGGTCGCGGCGGACGATCTTCTCCGGGTCGCGGTGCGCGAGGACGTCGCCGTTCCCGGAGACGATCGCGAGCTCCGCCGACGGCGTGATCGTGTGCGCGGCGAGGATCGCCGAGAGCTGGGCGAGCGTCACGTCCCCGGCCACGACGCTCGGGCCGGCGGCGCTGCGCCGCGCGACCGTCGCGCCGACCTCGCGCGTGGTGAAGAACACGTAGGGCGGAGTGACGGCGAGACCCTCGGCGCCGCGCGCAGCGGCGTACCACGGGCGCTGGCGCGGGTCGTAGTCCGGTCCTCCGCGGGGGCGCTGCCCAAGCGGGCGGAGCGCTGCATCGAAGTAGAGGTAGTTGGAGCGCACCGCGCCGCCTCCGCGCGTCTCGATCGACCAGACGACGTACGCGGCCGCCTCCGGCGCCTTGTACAGCTCGCGCTGCGCCGTGGTCCGCAGCGGCAGCACCTGAAAGAACTCGCCGTCGTCGTAGCCGACGTAGAGCGAGTGCAGCCGGTCGTTCCGGCGCAGCGCCTCGCGGAAGAGCGGCAGGCTCGCGAGCCGCTCGTCGAGGCTCGCCGCGGCGCCGACTCGCGTGCGCGCAAGCATCTCGACCGTGGTGTGGTTGAGCCGCGAGCCCTGCTCGAGGTCGGCGACGATCTCGTGATGCAGCCGGTCGAACACGCGGTCGGCCGCAGCGAGGACGAGCCGCGCGTGCTGCGAGTAGTTGAACCAGCCGATCACGCCGCCGGCGAGGACGATGAGCGCGATCGCGAGCGTCGCGATGTGCACGTGGAGGGGGTAGCGGCGCGGCGCGGGAGCGGCGCGGGGAGTGTTCGCATGCATGGGGCGCGCTCCGGGAGCGGGGTTTCCTTCGATGATAGACGCAACCGTCTGCCGCAGCGCCAGCGCCCTCCGTGTCGAGTCCTGGCGCGTGGCGTACACTCCGCTCGCCCGGCCGAGCCCGGGGCTGATTCGACCAAGGATCGACCGCGATGATCAGAGTGCTCCTTCCCCTCCTCGTCGGTCTGGCGCTGGTTGTGCAGCCCGCAACCGCCCAGTCGCCGCAACCCGCCAAGCCGAAGCCGCAGCGCGCGGGTCTCCCGCACGACCTCATCACCCGGCAATGGACGGGTGACCTCGACGGCATGGTCGAGCGACGCCTGATCCGCGTGCTCACCGTCTACAGCAAGACCTTCTTCTTCGTCGATAAGGGCACGCAGCGCGGCGTCGTCCACGACATCGGGCGGGCGCTCGAGCACGAGCTCAACAGGAAGCTGAAAGCGAAGCGGCAGCGCGTGAGCGTCGCGTTCATCCCGGTGTCGCGCGACGAGCTGCTGCCGGCGCTCGTCGCCGGGCGCGGCGACATCGCGGCCGCGAACCTCACGATCACGCCCGAGCGACTGAAGACCGTCGACTTCGGCGATCCCTGGCTCAAGGGCGTGGACGAGATCGTCGTCACCGGCCCGCATTCCCCGCCGATCGCGACCCTCGACGATCTCCAGGGGAAGGAGGTCTTCGCCCGCAAGTCGTCGAGCTACTACGAGAACCTGGTGAAGCTCAACGCCACGTTCAAGCAGCAGGGCAAGGCCGCCGTGAAGCTCACCCCGGCGCCCGAGGCGCTCGAGGACGAGGATCTGCTCGAGATGCTCAACGCCGGGCTGATCAAGGTCGTCGTCGTCGACAGCCACAAGGCGCAGTTCTGGAAACAGGTGTTCCCGGAGCTCACGCTGCATCCGGAGGTCGCAGTCGACACGGGAGGGCAAATCGCGTGGGCGATCCGCAAGGACAGCCCGACGCTCAAGCACGAGGTGAACGAGTTCGTGAAGAAGCACGGCAAGGGCTCGGCGTTCGGGAACGAGATCTTCCACCGCTACCTCAAGAGCACGCGCTACGTTAAGAACGCGACCGCCGACGCCGAGGTGAAAAAGTTCAAGGCGACGATCGAGCTGTTCCGCAAGTACGGCGACAAGTACGGCCTCGACTGGATGCTGATGGCTGCACAGGGCTACCAGGAGTCGCGGCTCGACCAGAACGCGAAGAGCGCCGTCGGCGCCATCGGCGTGATGCAGGTGATGCCGGCGACCGGCAAGGAGCTGAACGTCGGCGACATCACGCAGGTCGACCCCAACATCCACGCCGGGGTGAAGTACATCCGCTTCATGATCGACCAGTACTACAAGAACGAGCCGATGGACGACCTGAACAAGGGGCTGTTCGCGTTCGCCTCCTACAACGCCGGCCCGGGGCGCATCGCCGGCCTGCGCAAGGAGGCCGCGAAACGCGGGCTCAACCAGAACGTCTGGTTCAACAACGTCGAGCGCGTCGCCGCCGAGAAGATCGGCCGCGAGACCGTCACCTACGTCTCGAACATCTACAAGTACTACGTCGCCTACGCGCTCGTCCAGGGCGAGTACCTGGAGCGGATGGAAGCGCGCAAGCAGTTCATGCCGCAGAAATGACCGACTGGCGTCGCGCGGCGCGCGGCCGCTCTACGACCGGTCCGCCGCAGCGCCGTAAATATAACGCCTACATAATATCTTGAAAATATTACGCCAAGGCGATATGCTGCGCTTATCGCATAAGCGTAATGAGTCATGGACTATTCGGTCCGCACGCCCGAGCAACTCGGGCAGGTGCTCAAGGGCGTTCGCAAGGAAAAGCGCATCACTCAGGCCGGGGCCGGTCAGCGGGTCGGGATGCTGCAAAGCGCGGTCTCCCTCATCGAGGCCGACCCGGGCAAGGTGAGCGTCGCCAAGCTCTTTCGGCTCCTCTCGGCGCTCGGGCTCGAGCTCGTGGTGCGCGAGAAGAGCGTAGCGGGCGGGGCGCGGCGGGCGGGCAAGCGGACGGAGTGGTGAGCCGATGGGCCGCCGCTCGAAGACCGGCACGCTCGGCCTATGGATGAACGGCGAGCGGGTGGGCCGCTGGACGGTGCCGCCGAGCGGGGTGCACGAGCTCGCCTATGACGCCGCCTGGCTCGCGTCGCCCGCGGCGCGCCCGATCTCGCTCTCGCTCCCGCTGCGGCCGGCGACCGAGGCTTACCGTGGCGAACGCGTGGAAGCGTTCTTCGACAACCTGCTGCCGGACGCGAAGCGCATCCGCGAGCGCATGCGGCGCCACTTCAAGGCCGCCTCGGCCCGGCCCTTCGACCTGCTCGCCGAGGTCGGGCGCGACTGCGCGGGCGCGTTGCAGCTCTTGCCCGAGGACGAGCCGCCCGCCCACGGCAAGCGAATCCGCGGGGAGCCGCTCTCGGAAGCCCAGGTCGAGCGTCTGCTCGCCGGCATCACGGCAGGGCCCCTGGGTCAGGACGACGAGCGGGACGAGGAGCTCCGCATCTCGATCGCGGGCGCCCAAGAGAAGACCGCGCTGCTCTTCCACAAGGACCGGTGGATGCGGCCGCTCGGCGCAACCCCGACGACCCATATCCTGAAGCTTCCCATCGGCGCCGTGCCGCGCGGCATCGACCTCTCCACCTCGGTGGAGAACGAGTGGCTGTGCGCTCAGATCCTGAAGGCGTACGGGCTGCCGGTCGCCGAATGCGTCATCGAACGGTTCGGCGCGCAGCAGGTGCTCGTCGTCGAGCGCTTCGACCGGCGGCTCGCGGAGGACGGCTCCTGGTTCATCCGCCTGCCGCAGGAGGACTTGTGCCAGGCCACCGCTACGCCGCCGAGCCGGAGGTACGAGAACGAGGGCGGCCCGGGCATCCGGTCGGTGATGGAGCTTCTGCTCGGCTCGAGCGCCGCCGCGCCCGACCGGGCGAACTTCCTCCGCGCACAGCTGGTCTTCTGGCTGCTCTGCGGGATCGATGGGCACGCCAAGAACTTCAGCGTGTTCCTCGAGGCAGGCGGCGGCTACCGGCTCACGCCCTTCTACGACGTGCTGTCCGCCTATCCCGTCGTCGGATCCGGCCGGGGCAAGCTCTCGCGGAAGAAAGTGAAGCTCGCGATGGCGGTCGAGGGCAAGAACCGCCGCTACCTCTGGGACGGGATCGCCCGCAGACACTGGAACGAGACGGCGCGCCGTTGCGGCTTCGCGCGTGACGCAGAGAGCCTCGTCGAGGAGCTCATCGCCAGAACGCCGGCGGTCGTCGAGCAGGTTCAGGCCCGGATGCCGAAGGGTTTTCCGCGCGCGGTCGCGCAGCCCATCCTCGAGGGGCTTCGCACAGCGGCAAGACGGCTCGCAAGCCAGCCTTCGGGGTAGGGAGCCGCGAGGCTCGCGCGGACAGGCTGCGCACGGCGGGGTAACCTCTGTCCATAGGGCGCTCGGCGCCCCGCTCCCGCATGCCTGATACGCCCACCGACCGGCCGCGCTGGCGGCGCCGGCTCGCCATCGCCGTGGCGGTCGTCGTGTTGCTGCTCGGCGCCGCCGTCGCCGCGCTGCCGCTGCTCATCGACAGCAACGCGGTCAGGCGCGTCGTCGAGCGGGAGATCTCGGCGCTCGCGGGCGGAGACGTGCGCTACGACTCGCTTGCCGTGCACCTCTTCCCGCAGCCGCGCGCCGCGATCCGCGGCGTGAGCGTCCGCGTCCCCGGCCTCGTCGACGGCCGGGCCGCCGAACTCGACGTCTCGCTCTCGTTGCTTCCCCTGCTCGCCGGCAACGTCCGCCCGACCGCGATCCGCATCGAGCAGCCGGCGTTCGAGGTGCGCATCGAGCCCGGCGGCGGCGGCGCGGGTGATCCCTTCGCCGTCTACCGCGAATCGGTGGGCCCCGTCGTCGATGCGCTGGCGCGCGACGCGCGGGGGATGACGATCGAAATCGTCGGCGGCACGCTCGACGTCGCGTACGCAGGGCGGCGCCTCGTATCGCTTTCGGACCTGGCAGCGCAGGCCGACGTCTCCGCGGAGGCGATCGACGCGAGCGTGAGCTCCGCGGCCGACCTGTGGCGCGCGGCGCAGGGCCGCTTGACGATTTCACCGGGGTCGCTCGCCGCCTCGGCGAAGCTGCAGGTGACCGGATTGCAGGCGGGCGGGATGCTCGATGCAATGCAGTCGGAGAGCGCGTTCGTCCTGCGACCCGGGCCGCTCGACGCGAGCGTCGATGCCCAGACGGATGGCCACAGCACGGTGCGCGCGACGCTCACTACGGCCGCGCCGCAGATCACGCTCGCACGCGGCGCACGGACGCTCGACCTGGGCGCGGTGCGCCTGGCGGCCGAAGTCGGGCACGACGGGCAGGCGCTCGCGCTCACGCTGCGCGGCCTCCAGCTCGGCAATCTCCTGCCGCAGGCCACGGGCTCGTTCCGCGTGCAACCCGACGGCGCGGCGCCGGCGCTTGAGCTGCAGATACCGGCGGTGGACCTCGCGCGCCTGCGCGCCGCAGCGCTGACGCTGGCGGACGACCTGGACGCGGTGCGCACGGCTGCCGCGATCGTTACCGCCGGTACGGCGCGGGCGCTGACGGTCTCCGCTGCGGGGAGCGACTTCGCCGCGCTCGCGGACGTGCGAGCGTTTCGGGCGGAGGCGCAGCTCGAGGCGGCTGGAGTGGCGGTTCCCGCGGCGCGGATCGCCGTGACGAAGGGCGCCGGCCGCCTGGCGTTCGCCGAGGGCGCGCTGCGGGCGAGCGAGCTCACCGGCGAGACCGGCAAGTCGCGGTTCAACGCCGGCGGGCTGGTGCTGGAGTTCCTGCCCGCGGTATCGCTACGCAGCCTGGACGCAGCGGTCGACGCCGATCTCGCCGAGGTGCTGGCGATCACGCGGCATGTGCTAGGACGCGCGGGCGAGGCCGCGCTCGCGGACATCGAATCGCTGCAAGGCCGGGCGTCGGGGCGCTTCGCGTACGAGGCCCGACGCAGCGGTCCGCACTTTGCGGTCGAGGTGGCGAAGCTCGCGGCGACCGGACGGTATCGCGGCGTCCCGTTCCCGCTCGAGGTGAGCCAGGGTGAGGTCAGCTATGCCGGCGACCGCCTCCGCGTCCGTAGGCTCGCGGGCAGCGTCGGCGGGTCACACCTGCAGGCCGGCGGGGAGGCGGAGCTCGTGTTCGGCGCTGAGCCCGCAGTGCGCTCGGCGCGCGCCGCGTTTTCGCTCGTCCTCGACGAGCTCTACCCGTGGCTCGCCTCGCTCGAACGCCTGCAACCGGCGCTGAAGGATCTGAAGAGTGTGACGGGCACGGCGACAGTGCAGCTAATGCGCTTGTCCGGCCCCTTCGCCGACCCCGCGGCCCTCGACTTCGAAGCTGTCGTTCAGCCGCAGCAACTGCGCGCGAGCTTGACTGAGCTGCCGGCGCCGCTGACGCTCGCCGGGGGCGAGGCGAACGTCACGCCGCGCGCGCTACGGCTCAACGGGCTCCAGGCCTTGCTCCTCGATGCGCGGGTGACCGCGTCAGGAACCGTGCAGGACTATGCCTCGTCCGACCGGCGCATCGATCTCGCGCTCGCCAACGGTTCGGCCGGCCAGCAGGCGCTCGACTGGGTCCGCGCGCGCTGGCAGGTGCCGCCGAAGGCGATGCCGCGCGCGCCGCTCAGTCTCGCCGGGGGGCGGCTGCAGTGGCCTGCCGATGCACCCGGCTCGCTCGCCGCGCAGGGCACCGTCGGCCTCGCGGAGAAGGTGGACGCCGAGTTCGACCTCACGTGGCGACCGGGCGACCTCGACCTGCGGCGCCTCTCGCTCAAGGATGCGGACAGCGACGCCACGATCGCGCTGAAGTGGGCCGCTGCGCGCGCGGATCTCGCGTTCCGCGGCACCCTCGACAACCGCACGGTCGAGCGGCTTCTGGCGCCGCCGCCCGAGGTGCAGGGCTCGCTCCGGGGCGACTTCCGCGCGTCGATCGATCTCCGCGCGCCGCGGCGCTCGACCGCGACCGGCAGCCTCGAGGGCGAGGGGCTGGACGTGTTCGAGCGGTGGGACCTGCCCGTGCTCATCGACCGCGTGCGGGTCGAGGTCGCCGGCGATGCCGTGCGCATCCGCGACACCGTCCTGCGTGTCGCCGGCGAGCGGCTCGCGGTCAGCGGCAGCGTGGAGCGCAAGCCGGAGACCTTCGCGATCGACGCGCAGGTGAGCGCGGAGCGCGTGGATGTGGCACGGCTCGTCGGCGGGTTCCGCGGCGACCGCCGGCCGACCGGGGCGGCCTGGGATCTGCCCGTCGAGGGCCGGGTTGCGATCGCCGCCAAGGCGGTGGTCTACGACGAGCGCGTGTTCCAGCCGGTCGTCGCGACGGTGTCGCTCGCGCCGAACCGGGTCGTCGCGGAGGTGACCGACGCGCGCCACTGCGGCGTGGCGCTGACGCTCAAGGCTGACCTGGCCCCGCGCAGCGCGGCCCTGACGGGTCGCGGCCACGCGCGCGACCAGGGCGTCGAGCAGGCGACGGAGTGCCTCACCAGGGAGAACCACGCGCTCACCGGGCGCTTCGACCTCGACCTGGAGCTTGCGGCGAGCGGGGCGCACGAGGCGCTGCTCCGCACCGCGCGCGGCCGTCTCCGCTTCGTTGCGCGCGACGGCCGGATCCAGCGCGCGCCTGCGATCACCCGGATTCTCTTCCTCAACAATGTGGCCGCGCTGCTGCGCACCGGGCCGAAGGAGCTGATGGCGGGCGGTCTCGAGTACAGGGAAGTTGCCACGACCTGGACGCTCGAGGGCACCCGGGTCCGGGTCGAGAGCGCGACGTTCGACAGCCCGTCGCTCGGAATGGCGGGGAGCGGCGAGGTCGAGCTCACCACGCGCACGCTGGCGATCCACGGCCTGGTCGCGCCGTTCGCGAACATCAACGCGGTGGCGCGGAGCATCCCGATCCTGGGCCCCATCTTCAACACCCGTCTCGTCGGCATTCCGGTCAGCGTGACCGGGGACTGGCGCGACCCGATCGTCGTGCCGCTCGGACCCGAGGCGGTCGGCCAGAGCCTCGTCAACCTGATGGGCGCGACGTTCAAGGCGCCGATCGACCTGCTCGATCCTTTTCTCGGCACGCGCCGTAGCAGCGAGCCCCGGCCTTGAGCCTACCTGGCGTCGATCGGCAGCGACTTTAGCGCCGCCTGGCGTCGGCGCGCGGGCTGCGCCGCGGGTAGGCGACGATGGCAACGCGCGACGCGGGATCGGAGTGGTCAGAAGTTATCGGTACACGGACTATAGATCCGTACTCCGCTTCGAATCGACAAGTAGAGATCACCGCATTCTTGCCGAAAACGTCCGGTGCGCGCACTATGAGTACGTATACCGCTAAGAGACGGAAACTATGCGATCCGCCGGTTTTTGAACCGCGAAGACTGGCGCGCGATCAGGGTTGAACAGATCCAGACGACCGCGGGTGACGTCGACTCGCAGCTCGTGCCGATGCTTCGGCTCGATGTACGCCCAGCGAAGACCGGGATCGCGGCGTGGACCGAAACCCTGGTTCGGGAGACAGTACGGCCTGGTTTTCCTGAGCGATCGATCGCTTTCTCCCGCGGCCGAGGCGGCCCTGTTGGCGACCGTGTTCGGCTCGACGCAGTCGCTCCTCCGCGGCATGTGCCACCTCTGTCACGCGCACGCCCGCTTGGCCGGCCCATTCGATGGCGTAAAATGGGCGTTGACCCGGGGCCCATATGGCCGATGAACTTGTACTACCGATACTGCGGAAGATTCAGGAAGACGCAGCGGCGTTTCGCGGGGAATCTCGTGAGTTCCGCGAGGAAACACGCAAGAATTTCTCAACCGTGTTTCATCGCCTTAACGTGATTGAAGCATCGCTATCCTCGCTCAAGGCGGACGTGGCGATACTGCTGTCCGCCGTCCCCGTGATGAACGAACGGCTGGACCAGCTAGAGGCGCGCGTAGCCAAATTGGAACAGGCCCGGTAGGCGTGTTCTAACGCGTGCAGAGCGCTTCGCGGACCAGGGTGGTAGTGGCCGCGATCGTCCCGATCCCGATCCTGGGCGCCATGTTCAACACCCGCCTCGTGGGCATTCCGGTCAGCGTGACCGGAGACTGGCGCGACCCGACCGTGGTGCCGCTCGGACCCGAGGCGGTCGGCCAGAGCCTCGT
>DATEDA010000150.1:0-28260 GCA_035286595.1 Burkholderiales bacterium
CAGGCCGAACCAGAGCAGGAAGAGCGGTGCGTACGCGAGCCCCGGAACGGGGGCGCCGATGCTCACCAGCGGCAGGAAGATGTCCTCGGCCCGGCGCGATCGCCCCATCGCGATGCCGATGACGACGCCGACGATGGCGGCCAACACGAACCCCGCCAGCAGACGGCCCACAGTCTGCACGGCGTGATGCGGAAGAATCCCCTCGGCGGTGAGGCGGACGAACGTGGCCGCGACCTCTTCCAGCGGCGGAAAGAGCCGCGGCGGGAAGATCCCGAGCCGCGCGACGAGCTCCCAGAGTCCGCCCACGACCAGGAACGGGAACGCGGTGCGCACCACCGCGCGCCAGCGCTCGCCCGCCCAAAGCGCCGCCGGCGTCCCGGGGGTCGGGGCGCGGCCGTTGGCGGTTGCGACGTGATCGGCCATCGCGGCGGTGGAACAGTTCCTCAGGTCTCGAACAAGGCGGGCGCCAAGCGTCCCCGATTCCGCGATGCAGCAAAGAACGACGCCGCTCGCGGGTGCTCGCGCGACTGGTCCGGCTTGTTCGTCGGTTTCAATCCGCCGCACCAGAAGGCGCACTGTAGCCAAGGCGACCGGGCCTTCGCAAGCGCCACCGGCGAGCTTGCGGAAGCCGCAACGTGGTATACCCGCCCGCGTGATTTCTGGATCCAGAGCCAGAACCGCCGCGATCGCGGTCGCCGTGCTCGTCGCAGCGTCGGTGCTCGGCTATTGCGGTTTCCGCGAGTACGGCGAGCGCGGGCTGCGCGCCGCAGTCGTGGCGCTCGTCACGGAGACGAGCGCGCGCTTACGTGACGCGTTGGGCGGTGAGCCGGGAACGCAAGCGGCCGATCCCGCGGAAGTCGCACGCCGACTGGAGGAGCAGGCCGGCGAAGTCGACCAGCGCCTCGCGGCGCTGCACCGCCTGCGGGCTTCGCCGGACCGCGCTCTGGTCGACGCCGCGGACCTCTATATGGTGACCGCCCGGGAGCTGCTGCGGCGGACGGCGTCCAGCCAGCGGTACCGGGAAGCGTTCGTGAGCAGCACGCAGGCGCTGCGCAGCCTAGCGCAGACCGCCGACCGTCGTTCCGGGGCCTGGATCGCGCAGACGATCGCCGCGAAAGAGCGGGCCGAGCAGCACTACTCCGACTATCGGCGCGCGCTCGATGCGACCGTCAGTCTGCTGGAGTCGTTAGCCGACCCGCGCGAGCGCCTGGCGCGCCGGGTCGATCCGGCAATCCTCATCGAGGAGGGACTGCGCGCGCAGGCCGCCGAGCGCGCGCGCGAAGCGGGGAAGCGCGCGGCCGAGGAGCTCGACCACGCGCGGCGGCCCGCGACCCGCCAGTAGTGCTAGAGGCCGTTCTGGACGCTGCGGACGAGCCGCGTCGTGTCGAAGCCGCGTTCGGTGGCACGCCGGAGGAGGCGGTTGTACGTCTCCTCGTTCATGTGGCGCGTGCGCGACAGGATCCAGAGCCGCGACTGGGCGGCGTCGCCGACCATCGCGTAGCTGTAGTCGCCCGCGAGCTCGATCAGGCGATAGGTGCCCCACATCCACGGCGCCCAGCCGATCAGGTCCGGCCGAACGTAGAGCTCGCCCGGGTACTCGTCGCCATGCGAGACGTCGAGGAGGCCGATGTCCATGCTCCAGGACTTGTCCTCCGCGAAGCATTGATAGACGATGGAGACGTCGCCGTCGACGCGCCGGAGAAACGTCATCACGGTGTCGGCCGCGCAATTCCGCTGCTGGAACGTTGGCAGCCGGGCGATCTCGTAGTAGCGCCCCTCGTACCGCAGGTACTCCAGCTTGACCACCTCGGAGCTCCCCGGCGGCTGCGGCGCCTGCGCCAGTGCGCCGGTCGCGAGCGTGAGCGCGGCGACGATCCCCAGCCATCCGGTTCTCAATGTTCTCATTGGCGTTGCCCTCGATGCGTAACGTTCTCATTGTGCAAGCTTTTCCAGGGCTTGGCCAGCCTCGACGCGACCCCGGGCGTGAAAAACCCACGGGTGGGGGGCTAGAGCCAGGCGGCCAGGGTCAGCTCGGACGCCTCCCAGAGCACCTCCGCCAGCCGGTCGTCGCGCGCCCGGCGCGACGGCGTTGCCGCTTGGCCGTCGACGAAATACTTGGCGGTGACCCCCTCGGCCTCCGGCGAGGTCGCGAGGTACACGGAGGTGCGCGCGCCGCGCTCGACGGAGCCGCCGCCCATGCCGAAGCCGGCGCGCAGCAGCTTGGTCGCGATCACTCCGGGGTGCAGACAGTTCGCCGTGACGCGCGTGCCGGTCAGGCGCTTCGCCAGCGCGACCGTGAAGAGGATGTTCGCGAGCTTCGACGTGCTGTATGCCCCATACCCCGTGTAGCCGCGCGCCGGGGCGAGGTCGTTCACGTCGATCTCGCCGCTCGCGTGCGCCATCGAGCTGACCGTCACGACTCGCCCCTGCCGCGCCCGCTTCACCGCCGCGAGCAGGTGATGCGTGAGCAGGAACGGGGCGAAGTGGTTGACGGCCATGGTCGTCTCGAGGCCGTCGGGCGTCAGCTGCCGGGTGTCCGCATAGACGCCGGCGTTGTTGAGCAGCACGTCCAGCGCGGGCGCCTTCGCCTCGACCGTCCTCGCGAGCGCAACGACCTCCGCCATCCGCGCGAGGTCCGCGACGACCGGCTCGACGCGTGCGCCGGGCGTGCCGCCCGCGATGCGCTGCGCAGCGGCACCGGCCTTGTCGGCGTTCCGGCCATGGACCAGCACCCGCAGCCCTTGCGCGGCGAGCTGCCGGGCGGTCTCGAACCCGATCCCGTCGGTCGCGCCGGTGACGAGCGCCGTCCTCAACCGGTCCCCGGCGGCGTCCAGCGCGGCGGGAGCAGGCGCCGCTTGCCGTCCTTCGACTTGCGGATGCCGGGCTCGTCGCGCGCCTCGCGATCCCACAGCTGGCAAGTCACCTGCTGGTGCTTCTGGTCGAGCGCCTCGCAGTAGTTGGTGTACTCGCACACGCGGACCTGGGCGCCGCAGCCGGACCGGACCTTCTCGAACCAGTCCGGATCGGCGAGGCTCTGGCGCGCGAAACCGACGACGTCCGCGCTTCCCTCGGCGAGGAGCCGCTCGGCCTGCTCGAAGCCGTGGATGCCGCCGGTCACGATCACCGGCGTCGTGCAACCCGCCGCCCGCACGGCGGCGCGAATCGCCGCCGTCGGGTCGACGTTGCGCCCGAACGGACCACGCTCGTCGGAGATGTACTGCGGCATGCACTCGTACCCGCTCGGGCCGGTGTAGGGATACGCCGCCCAGCCGATCCCCGGCTGCTTCGCGTCGTCGAACTTGCCGCCGCGCGAGAGCGAGAGGAAGTCCATCCCGGCGCGTGCGAACTCGGCGCCGAAGTACGCGGTGTCCGCGACGGTGTTGCCGCCGTCGACGCAATCCTCGGAGAGGAACCGGCAGCCGACCGTGTAGTCGGCACCGACCGTCGCGCGCACGCGGGCGAACGCTTCGAGCGGCAGACGCGCGCGATGCTCGCGCGCGCCGCCGTAGCCGTCGGTCCGGTCGTTGACCCGGGACAGGAAGGAGGCCATCGTGTAGGCGTGCGCGTAGTGCAGCTCGACGCCGTCGAACCCGGCCTCCCGCGCACGCCGCGCCGCCTCCGCGAAGAGGTCGGGCAGCACGCGCGGCAGCTCCCGGATGTGCGCGAGGTGCAGGTCCGTGACGCGCTCGCGATAACCGTAGTTGAGCGCCTCGAGCTCGCGGGTCTCGAGGACGCGCGCGAGTTCCTCCCCGGGCAGCCGAGCGAGCGCGGCCCGAATATGCTCCTCCGGCCAGTCCTCCGCGCCGAGCCGCTCCCGGTGCCAGGGCTGGATCTCGAGATAGCGCGCGAAGAACTTCTCCGGCTCGGGGCGCCGGCGGACGGCGAGGAAATCGATGATCTGGATCAGGAGCCGCGTTCGTCCTTCGCTCGCCCGTCGCACGGTCGCGACGAGCTCGCTCAAGCCCGGAAGAAAGCGGTCGTGACCGATGCGGAGCAGCGGGCCGCTCGGGAGGTCGCGGATGCCGGTCGCCTCGACGACGATCGCGCCGGGCTTGCCGCGCGCGAAGCGCTCGTACCACTCGAGGTTTTCGTCGGTGACGAACCCCTCCTCGGTCGCGCGCCACGGCACCATCGCCGGGACCCAGGTGCGGCTCTCGAGCCGCATCCGCCCGACCGTGACCGGGCTGAACAGGCGCGCGCTTGCCGCTTCCTCCCGCGTCGGCCACCGGCCGGGGGAGGGCTTCCACTTGATCCGCTGCGCGGGGCGCCACATGGTGCGATGGGAGTGTATGTCGGGGCGAGTTGGTCCGGCGCGGCTCCTTGTGCCGCAGTCGTCGCTAAGCGGGTCGCGCGTGTGCGGCAAGTCGTGGGTTGACTTGCCGCCGCGCGCGGGGCACCCGCTCGACGACGCGCTTTGCGGCACCTGGAGCCGCGCCGGACCAACTCGCCCCAGGCTTTCCAGGATCGGGCAGAATTGAGCCTAAACCTTTGAAGAACAAGGTGACTGTGTCCTTCTTCAATCTCTACCGGCACAACTTCGTCCGGGTCGCGGTGTGCATCCCCGAGGTGCGCGTCGCCGACCCGGCGTTCAACGCCGGAAAGACCGTTGCGCTTCTCGAGGAAGCGGGGCGCCGCGGCGCGCTCCTCGCGCTCTATCCGGAGCTCGGGCTGTCGGCGTACTCCTGCGAGGACCTCTTCCATCAACAGGCGCTGCTCGACGGCACCAAGGCGGCGCTGGCGCAGGTCGTCGCGGCCTCGCGGGAGATCCCGGTGATCGCCGTCGTCGGCGCGCCGCTGGTGGTCGACAGCCTGCTCTACAACTGCGCGGTCGTCGTGCACCGGGGGCGCATCCTCGGCGTGACGCCGAAGACCTACCTCCCGAACTATCGCGAGTTCTACGAGCTGCGGCAGTTCACGCCCGGCGACTCGGCGGCGCGCACGACGATCGATCTCCTCGGGCAGCAGGACGTGCCGTTCGGCGCGCGGCTCGTCTTCCAGGCCGAGAACCAGCCGCTGCTCGCGTTCCACGCGGAGATCTGCGAGGACCTCTGGACCCCGATCCCGCCGTCGTCGTACGCCGCGCTCGCCGGCGCGACGGTGCTGCTGAACCTCTCGGCGTCGAACGTGACCGTCGGCAAGGACGATTATCGCCGCCAGCTCGGCTCCAACCAGTCGGCCCGGTGCGTCGCCGCCTACCTCTACAGCGCGGCGGGCTTCGGCGAATCGACCACCGACCTGGCGTGGGACGGCCACGGCTTCGTCTACGAAAACGGGTCGCTCCTCGCCGAGTCGGATCGGTTCGCCTACGGGTCCCAGCTCGTGGCGGCCGACGTCGACCTCGACCGCATCGCCCAGGACCGGATGCGCCAGAACAGCTTCGGCGAGTCGGTGCGGCGGCACGCCCAGGAGCTCGCGCGGTTCCGGACGGTGCGGTTCACCGCCGAGCTGCCCGGTGATCGGGAGCTCGCGCTCGAGCGGAGCTACGAGCGGTTCCCGTATGTGCCCGCCGACCCCGCGACCCGCGACGCGCGCTGCCAGGAGGTGTACGACATCCAGGTGCACGGGCTGGTGAAGCGGCTGAAGGCGATGGGCGCGGAGCGGGTCGTTATCGGCGTCTCCGGGGGGCTCGATTCCACGCAGGCGCTGATCGTCTGCGCCCGCGCCATGGACGTCATGGGGCTACCGCGCGCGAACATCCTCGCCTACACGATGCCCGGCTTCGCGACGAGCGAGCGCACCCTCGACCAGGCGCGGCAGCTCATGCGGGCGATCGGCGCCACGGCGCAGGAGGTCGACATCCGGCCGAGCTGCATGCAGATGCTGAAGGACATCGGCCATCCGTTCGCCCGCGGCGAGCCCGTGTACGACGTGACGTTCGAGAACGTCCAGGCCGGCGAGCGCACGAGCCATCTCTTCCGCCTCGCGAACCGGCACCACGCCCCCGTTGTCGGCACGAGCGATCTCTCCGAGCTCGCGCTCGGCTGGAGCACGTACGGCGTCGGCGACCACATGTCGCACTATCACGTCAACGCGAGCGTCCCGAAGACGTTGATCCAGTACCTCGTCGGGTACGTGGCCCGCAGCGGGCAGCTCGGCGGCGCGAGCCGCCTCCTCCGCGACGTGCTGGACACGCCGATCAGCCCCGAGCTCGTCCCCGCGCCGCACGGCAACCAGCCGGCGCAGACCTCGGAGAGCGTCGTCGGCCCCTACGAGCTGCAGGATTTCAACCTCTACTACACGCTGCGCTTCGGCTACTCGCCGCAAAAAGTGGCGTTCCTCGCTTGGCACGCGTGGCGCGACCGCAAGCGCGGGAACTGGCCCGACATTCCCGAGGCGAAGCGGAACGAGTATTCGCTCGCCGAGGTGAAGCGCTGGCTGGGCGTGTTCGTGACGCGGTTCTTCCAGCTCTCGCAGTACAAGCGGAGCGCGATTCCGAACGCGCCGAAGGTGGGCTCGGGCGGCTCGCTTTCGCCGCGCAGCGACTGGCGCGCGCCGAGCGACGGCGAGGCGACCGCCTGGATCGCCGAGGTCGAGGCGATCCCGGAGCGGTAGATGGCGGGTGCGACGCTGGAGGGCGCGGTTTCCGGGCCGTTTGCGCCCGCGCTCGCCGCCTCGATCGCGCTCCACGCGGCGCTCCTCGCCGGCCTGCCCGAGCTCTGGACGTTCCCGGACCCGCCGACTCCGTCCCCGCTCACCGCGTGGCTCGCGCCCGGGGTCCAGCCGGTGCGCATTGCCGAGTTGCCGCAGACGGAGGCGCCAAAGCCCGTCGTCGAAGCCGCGCCGCGGCCGCGAAAGACCGCGAAACCCGCGCCGACGATGCGCGAGGTCACGCCGACCTTCGAACGCGATGTCCCGGCGCAGGTAGCCGCACCGGCGGTGCAGGAACCGATTCCCGCCGAGCGAGTGAGCGTGGCGACGAGCGCGTCGGCCTCGGGGCCGGAGAGCGGTTCGGCGCCTGCTCCGGTCGAGACCTCGGTCGCTCTTGCCGCGCCAGCCGGAGCGGCGCCGCCCGACCTCGGTTCGCTCGCGCAGTACCGCCTGGCGCTGATCGGCGCGGCGAAGCGGCACAAGACCTATCCGCCACGGGCGATCGACCGCGGCCTGGAGGGACGGGTCGACGTGCGGCTGGTGATCGGGACCGACGGCGCGCTCGCGCGCGCGCTGGTCAAGCGCTCGAGCGGTCACGACGTGCTCGATCATCAGGCGCTCGAGCTGATGCGCACGGCGAGCGGGCTGACGCCGGTCCCGCCGGCGCTCCGCAACCGCGAATTCGCGGTCGAGGTGCCGATCCTCTACGAGCTCAAGGAAGCGCGCTGACGGGTGACGGGCCGGCGGCGCCGGCGCGCCCCGGGCTTTCACCCGGCGCGAACGCGACCACGTGGTCGACGTCGAGCCGGATGCCGATCGACTCGCCGAGCGCGTGGTTGTGGTGGCTCGGCACGAGCGCGAGGACCTTCCGTCCGCTGGCGAGCTTGAGGGTGTAGAGGATTTCCGCGCCGCGGAACGCCTTGTGGACCACCTCCGCCTGGAGCGCGCTCGCGTCGTCGTGGATGATGTCGTCGGGCCGCAGCAGGACCTCGACGTGGCAGCCCTTCCCGCAGGCGTCGCAGCCGATCTCGCACTGGTGCGGGATCTCGCCGTTCAGAAGCCCGAGCTCGATCTCGACCTGGCGGGGGTTGCGTACGGCGCCGGGGAGGAACACGCCCTGCCCGACGAAATCGGCGATGAAACGGTTCGCGGGCCGGTGGTAGAGGTTGTAGGCGCTGTCCCACTGCTCGATCCGCCCGTCGTGCACGATCCCGATCTCGTCGGCGATCGCGAACGCCTCCTGCTGGTCGTGGGTGACGAGGATGGCGGTCGTGCGGGTGCGCTTGATGATGTCGCGGACCTCGAGGCCGAGGCGCTCGCGGAGATCGATGTCGAGATTCGAGAACGGCTCGTCGAGCAGCAGGAGGCTCGGCTGCGGCGCGAGCGCGCGCGCCAGGGCGACCCGCTGCTGCTGCCCGCCCGAGAGCTCGTGGGGGTACTTGTGCGCGAGCTCGCCCAGGCCCACGGTCGCGACGAGCTCCGCGACGCGACGCGCCCGCTCGGGACGCCGCAGGCGGTGCAGCCCGAACCCGATGTTCTCGGCGATCGTGAGATGCGGGAAGAGGGCGTGGTCCTGGAAGACCATCCCGACGCGCCGCTCTTCCGGCGGCACCATGAGGCCGGCCGACGATACCACCTGGCCGTCGAGCAGGATCTCCCCGCCCGCGACGGGCTCGAACCCGGCGATGCAGCGGAGCACCGTGGTCTTGCCGCAGCCGCTCGGGCCGAGCAGGCAGCCGATGGCCCCGCGCTCGAGGGTGAAGGACAAACCACGCACGACCTCATGCGACTCGTAAGCCTGGCGCAGCGCGCGAACCTCCAGCAGGGCGGGCGCGGGATCGCTCATACGCTGCTGATTATACGCGCGGATTTCTGTGTAGAAACAAGAATCATTCTTGTTATTATCGAGGGGCGATGACCACCGCTGAAGCCCTCGCTCCCCACCCGCCGCGCGCGCCGGCCGCGCGGCTCGGATGGCTCGGGCTCGCCTCGCTCGCCGCCGCCGCGCTGATCGTCGCGCCGATCGTCGCGGTCGTCGCGAGCGGATTCGGCCCGGGCGCGGGCGCCTGGGCGCACCTCGTCCAGACCGTCCTCGGGGCGTACGTCTGGAACACCTTCCTGCTGCTCGTCGGGGTCACCTGGGGCGTGGTGTCGATCGGCGTGCTGTCGGCGTGGCTCGTCACCGTCTACCGCTTTCCCGGACAGCGCGTCCTGGAATGGGCGCTCGTCCTGCCCCTCGCCGTGCCGGCGTACGTGATGGCTTACGCCTATACCGACTGGCTGCAGTTCACCGGTCCGGTGCAGACGTGGCTGCGCGGGGTGACCGGATGGCAGGCGCGCGAGTACTGGTTCCCCGAGATCCGCTCGCTCTGGGGCGCGGCGGCGATGCTGTCGTTCGCGCTCTATCCCTACGTGTATCTGATCGCGCGCATGGCCTTCCTCGAGATGTCGCGCAGCGCGCTGGAAGCGGGGCGGCTCGCCGGGCACGGTGCATGGGGCGCGTTCTTCCGCGTGGCGCTGCCGCTCGCCCGGCCGGGGATCGCCGCCGGCACGGCGCTCGCGCTCATGGAGACGCTCGCCGACTTCGGCACCGTGTCGTACTTCGCCGTCGAGGTGTTCACGCTCGGGATCTTCAAGGCCTGGTTCGCGATGGGCGACCTGGCGGCGGCCGGACAGCTCGCCACGTGCCTGCTCGGCTTCGTCGCGCTGGTCCTCGCGCTCGAGCGCTGGAACCGCGGCGCGGCGCGGTATCACTCGAACGCCCCGCGCACGCCGCAGCCGGCTCAGCCGCTGCGCGGTGCCGCGGCCGCGGCGGCGTTCGTCGCCTGCGCGGCCCCAGTCGCGTTCGGGTTCGTGCTGCCGTCCGGGATCCTGCTCCAGCTGGTGATGACCGATCCGGATGCCCGGTGGGGGCCGCGGCTGTTCGCGCTCGTCGGCAACAGCTTCACCGTCGCCGGGGTCACTGCGCTCGCTGCCGTCGCGACCGCAACGCTGATGGCCTACGCCGCTCGCCTGTCGCGAAGCCCGCTCGTGGCCACCGCCAACCGGATCGCGGCGCTCGGCTACGCGGTGCCGGGCGCGGTGATCGCAGTCGGGATCCTCGTGCCGCTGGGCCGGCTCGACAATCTCGTGGCGGTCTGGCTCGAGACGACGTTTGACGTGAAGGCGGGGCTGCTGCTGACCGGGTCGATCACGGCGCTCGTCTACGCGTACGTGGTGCGCTTCCTGGCGGTGGCGCTGCAGACGGTGGAGGCGGGGCTGGCGAAAGTGACCCCGAGCATGGAAGACGCCGCGCGGAGCCTCGGCGCGGGACCCGCCGGCACGCTCGCGCGCGTCCACGCGCCGCTCCTCGCCGGCAGCCTGTTCACGGCCGGGCTGATCGTCTTCGTCGATACGATGAAGGAGCTGCCCGCGACGTTCGCGCTGCGCCCCTTCAACTTCGACACGCTAGCGATCGAAGCCTTCAACCTGACCAAGGACGAGCGGCTCGCCGAGGCGGCGGTGCCGTCGCTCGTCCTCATCGCGATCGGCCTGCTGCCGCTCGTGCTCCTGTCGAGGCGGATCGTGCGCCGCCGCGGAGCCTGAGGTCGGCCGCTACTTCCAGGCGACCCGGTCGAAGAGCTTCTGCGACTGCGGCTGGTTGCGGCCCAGCACCGCGACGTTGACCGGGTCGTACTTGAACTGGCCGAACGCGACGAGCACCGGGTTCGAGACCGGCACGGTCGGCACCGCCGGCCACTCGTTGTTCCCGTCGGCGAAGTAGCGCTGCGCGTCGTCGCTCGCGAGGTACTCGAGGAACTTGACGGCCGCGTCGCGGTGGGGCGCGTTCCTGAGCACGCCCGCGCCCGAGATGTTGACGTGCGTTCCCCACGTGGCCTGGTTCGGGAACACGACTCCGACCCGGTCGGCGATCGCTTTCTCGTCGGGCTTCCGGGAGCGCGCGAGCCGGGCGTAGTAGTAGTGATTGGTGATCGCGATCTCGCATTCGCCGGCCGCGACGCCCTTGATCTGGTCGGTGTCGCCGCCTTTCGGGTCGCGCGCGAGATTGGCGCGGACCGCCTTGGCCCAGGCCTCGGCCTGCGCCTCGCCGAGGTGATCGATCATCGCGCCCATCAGCGAGAGGTTGTAGATGTGCGAGCCGGAGCGGGTGCAGATCTTGCCCTTCCACCGCGGGTCGGCGAGGCTCTCGTAGGTCGGGATGTCCGCCGGCTTGACCTTGGTCCGGTCGTACGCGATCACGCGCGCGCGCAGCGAGAACCCGAACCACTGACCGCCCGGCTCGCGGAAGCTCGCCGGCAGGCGGTGATCGAGCGCCGCCGATTTGACCGGCTGGAACAGCTCGAGGCTCTGGGCGCGCCACAGGCGCCCGGCGTCGACGGTGATCAGGACGTCCGCCGGACTCTTCGCGCCCTCGTTGACGATGCGCTGGATCAGGGCGTCCTCGCCGGCCTCGATGAGGTTGATCTTGATCCCGGTGAGCTTCGTGAAGCCGGTGTAGAGCGCCTCATCGGTCTGGTAATGGCGCGACGAATAGACGTTCAGGACCTGCTGTTGGCCGAAGGCCGGCGCCGCGAGGGCGACGGTGAGGGCAAACGCGACGAGGCCGCGAGTGACCGGGGCAGACATGGCGAGAGCTCCATTCAGGAAGTCAATCAGGGGATTGGTGGCCGGGACTCTAACAGGAATGCTTCTCACTTGCAATAAGGATGAGAATACGTATCATTTTAGGGACGGCCAACCCCACCGGTGCGGCGCTCAACGAGGAGTTCCGCATGAACGCATTGCTGGTAGGGGCCGACCGGCTCGGCAACATCCCCGAAGTCCTGGGGGAATTCGGCATCCGAGTCGCGTCGCACGTCTCCGGCCGCCAGCCGGGCCATCAGCGGCGCGCGCTGGTGCCGGCGGGAATCAACTTGGTGATCCTCTTCACCGATTTTCTGGGGCACAACGTGATGCGCACGTTCCGCGATCAGGCCCGAGCCCAGGGACTTCCGGTGCTCTGCTGCCGGCGCTCGACGAGCAGTCTGCGCCAGGCGATCAGCGCGAGCCTCGCTCGCTGACTGCCGGTCGGCCCGGCACGACGACCGCGCGTCAGAACGCGATCCGCCTCGCCCCGTCGAACCGCCGCGTCCAGTAGTCGAGCCGCATGTCCGCGACGCGCACGGCGCCGCCGGTGCTCGGCGCGTGCACGAACCGCATCTCGCCGAGGTAGATGCCGACGTGCGAGAACGGCCACCCGAGCGTGTTGTGGAAGACGAGATCCCCCGGTCGCAGGTCGCTGCGGGCGACTGGGGCCCCAGTGCGGGCGAGGTCGGACGTGCGCCGAGGCACGCTCAACTCCAGTGCGCGCGCGTAGACATAGGCAACAAACCCCGAACAGTCGAAGCCGGTGTCGGGCGAGCTGCCCCCATAGGCGTAGGGCGTGCCCAGCAGCGACAGGGCCATGAAGGCGAGCTCCGTGGCCGACTCGGAGACGGCCGCCGGCGGCACCGCCGCGACCGGACGATCACGCTGCGGCGCGGTCGGTCGGGTGGCCGCGCACCCGCCCAGGAGCAGCGCCACAAACGCAATTGAAAACATTGCTTTGTACGGCATATCGCAAGTAATCTAGGCGGAGTCGCGGCGCTTGTAAAGCGGGCACGGCGGGCGCGCCGTGACGGACCTTCCGGATCGAAACCGGCACCCTGCCCGACGGGCGCCTGCGTGGGGTGCACCGGATCGAGCGGGGCGCGTTAGGCTGGGAGGCCTCGCACCGGCCCTAGGCAACTGCCATGAAGCTCATTTCGATCCTGTCCGCCTTGCTGCTCGCGATCGGCGTCGCCCGAGCGGACGACGTCGAGGTGATCGAGCTCAGGTACCGGACGGCCGACCAGATCATTCCCACCCTGCGGCCGCTCGTTGAGCCGGGCGGCGCGCTCAGCGGGATGCAGAGCACGCTCGTGATCCGGGCGAGCCGCGCCAACATCGCGCAGCTTCGCCAGGTCATCGCGACGCTCGACCGCATGCCGCGGCGCCTGCTCATCTCGGTGCGCCAGGACGCCGCCGGCAGCTTCGACAGCCGCGACGTCCGGGTCTCCGGCACGGTCGCCGGCGGCGACGCCCGCGTCGGGGTGAACGAGCCGCCGCGCCGCGAGTCCGGCGTCAGCATCAGCGCCCGCGACTCGCACGGCGTGCGCGATGACCGCTTCACGAGTCAGGTCCAGGCGCTCGAAGGAAGTCCCGCGTACATCGCCATCGGCCAGTCGCTGCCCGTGCCGAGCACGGTCGTGACCCAGACGCCGGGCGGCACGGTGGTGCGGAGCACCACCACGTACCAGAACGCGTCGCGCGGTTTCGCCGTGATCCCGCGCCTGTCGGGCGACCGCGTGTTCCTCGACATCGCGCCGCAGAGCGCCAGCCCCGGACGGGCCGGCTCGGGCGCCGTCGACTACCAGCAGATCGTGACCACGGGGAGCGGCCGGCTCGGCGAGTGGTTCCCGCTCGGCGGCATCGACCAGTCCGCCGCGCGCTCGCAGTCGGGCGTGCTTTCGGGCGGCTCGGCCGCGCGCGCCGGCACCTCGTCGGTCTGGGTCAAGGTCGACGAGATCCCGTGAGCCCGCCGGGCCGCCCCAAGGGCGAACGCCCGAGCGCACTTCGCGCGAGGGCTAGCCATTGACGCCGGGCGCGATCGAGGAAACGCTCGCCGCGATCTTCGCGCCCGACGGACCCCTCAGCCGGGCGATCCCCGAGTATCGCTTTCGCGAGCAGCAGCGCGAGATGGCGGTGCGCGTCGCGGACGCGATGCGCAACCGGCGCGTGCTGCTCGCCGAGGCGGGCACCGGCACCGGCAAGACCGTCGCCTACCTCGTGCCGGCGCTGCTCGTCGGCGGCAAGGTCATCATCTCGACCGGAACCAAGACGCTGCAGGACCAGCTCTTTCTCCGCGACTTGCCGGCGGTGCGCCGGGCGCTCGGGCTGTCGGTCACGGCGGCGCTGCTCAAAGGACGCGCGAACTACGTCTGCCACCACCACCTCGAGCGCAACCTCGGCGACGGACGGCTCGCGAGCCGGCAGGACGCCGCGAGCCTCCGCGCGATCGGGCGCTTCGCCGCGCGGTCGCGGACCGGCGACAAGGCCGAGCTCGCCGACGTCCCGGAGGATTCGCCCGCCTGGGCGCTCGCGACCTCGACGCGCGACAACTGCCTCGGCGCGCGCTGCGGCGACTTCGCGCGGTGCTTCCTCATGAAGGCGCGCCGCGAGGCGCTCGCCGCCGACGCCGTCGTAGTGAACCACCATCTCTTCTTCGCCGACGTCGTGCTGCGCGACGAGGCGGTGGCGGAGCTGCTCCCCGCGTGCAACACCGTGATCCTCGACGAGGCGCATCAGCTGCCCGACACGGCCACCGCGTTCTTCGGCGAGACCGTTTCGACGGGGCAGCTGCTCGAGCTCTGCCGGGACGCGCTCGCCGCAAGCGCGGCGGAGGCGCGCGATGCGCGCGAGCTGCCGGAGCTGGTGCGGCGGGTGGACAAGGCGACGCGCGACCTGCGCCTCGCGGTCGGCCTGCAGGACGGGCACGTGACGGCCGCCGCGCTCGGCGACAACCGGGCGTTCGGCGAAGCGCTCGTCGTGCTGCGTGCGTCGCTCGGGAACCTCGCGCGCGCGGTCGCGGCGCTCGCCGAGCGCGGCGAGGGGCTCGCGAACTGCGCGCGGCGGGCCGGCGAGCTCCAGTCCCTGCTCGAGCGCTGGAGCGACGAGGCGCGTGATGACCTCGTGCGCTGGGCGGAAGGCTACACGCAGGCGCTGGCGCTCCACATGACCCCGCTCAGCGTCGCCGAGGCTTTTCGCCGGCAGGTCGAGGACTCGCCGCGGGCGTGGATCCTCACCTCCGCGACGCTTGCAGCGCAGGGTGATTTCGGCCACTACCAGCGCCAGCTCGGCCTCGAGGCCGCGGAGACGGCGAGCTGGGAAAGCCCGTTCGACTTCGCCTCGAACGCGCTGCTCTACCTGCCGCGGGGCCTGCCGGAGCCGAACACCGTCGCGCACACCGACGCGGTCGTCGATGCGGCGCTGCCGGTGCTCGCCGCGAGCGGCGGGCGCGCCTTCCTGCTGTTCACGACGCTGCGCGCGATGCGGCGCGCGCGGGAGCGGCTCGCGGCGAAGCTGCCGGAGCTCGGGCTCGAGCTTCCGCTGCTCGCTCAGGGCGAAGGCTCCCGCAGCGAGCTGCTCGACCGGTTCCGCCGGCTGGGCAACGCCGTGCTCGTCGGCTCCGCCTCGTTCTGGGAGGGGGTCGACGTCCGCGGCGAAGCGCTGTCCGTGGTGGTGATCGACAAGCTGCCGTTCGCGCCGCCCGACGACCCGGTGCTCGCCGCGCGCCTTGCGCACCTGCGCGAGCAGGGCCACAACCCGTTCTTCGACTTCCAGCTGCCGCAGGCGGCGATCGCGCTCAAGCAGGGCGCCGGCCGCCTGATCCGGGGCGAGCACGACCGGGGCGTGCTGGTGCTCTGCGATCCCCGCGCGCTCGCCAAGCCGTACGGCCGGACGTTGCTCGACGGCCTGCCGCCGATGACGCGGACGCGGGAGCTCGCGGACGTCCGGGCATTCTTCGCGGCCAAGGCCTGAGCCCGGACGTCGCGGCGCGAGCGCCCCTACAATCGCCCGCTGGACGAGGTTCACTTTGGAAGCTGAAGTGACGGGCTTCACCCAGTGGAGTTGCAACGGGCCCCATAATGCGGGGGTGGAACGAGCTTCCAAGAGGAGTTCATGAGCCCGCCGGGCCGCCCCAAGGGCGAATCCCGAGCGAGCGTAGCCGCGAGGGTAGTCCAATGAGCGCGCCAGCCCAGGTCGAAAGCTTCGTGCGTGCCTTCACCGGGCTGCGCGCCGAAGTGGAAAAGCTGATCGTCGGCCAGGCCGAGATCATCACCGGCGTCCTGACCGGAATGTTCGCCGGCGGCCACGTGCTGCTCGAGGGCGTGCCCGGTCTCGGCAAGACCCTGCTCGTCAAGACGCTCGCGCAAAGCCTCGACCTGTCGTTCGCGCGCGTCCAGTTCACGCCGGACCTGATGCCCGCCGACATCATCGGGACGAACGTCGTGGTCGAGGACGCGGGCGGCGGCAAGCACTTCCAGTACCAGCCGGGACCGCTGTTCGCCCACATCGTGCTTGCCGACGAGATCAACCGCGCGACGCCGAAGACCCAGTCGGCGCTCCTCGAGGGCATGCAGGAGCAGGCCGTCACCGTCGGCGGCGTCTCGAGGCCGCTGCCGTCGCCGTTCTTCGTGCTCGCGACCCAGAACCCGATCGAGATGCAGGGCACCTATCCCTTGCCCGAGGCGCAGCTCGACCGGTTCCTCTTCAAGCTGCAGGTGCGCTATCCCGCGATCGAGGAGCTGAACGCGATCCTCGACCGCACCACCCAGGCGCACACCGCGACGGTGCAGCGGGTGATGGACGGGCCGACGGTGCTCGGCTTCAGGGCGCTGATCCGGGACGTGCCGATCGCGAGCCACGTGCGCGATTTCGCGACGCGCGTCGTCATGGCGACGCATCCGCAGTGGGAGCACGCGCCCGAAACGACGCGGCGCTACGTGCGCTACGGCGCGAGCCCGCGCGGCGCCCAGGCGCTGGTGCTCGGCGCGAAAGTGCGCGCGCTCACCCAGGGCCGCTACAACGCGAGCCTGGAGGACATCCGGGCGCTTGCCGCGCCGGCCCTGCGCCACCGGGTCATCCTCAACTTCGCGGGCGAGTCGGAGGGCATCGATCCCGACACGCTGATCGCGCAGGTGCTCGACGGAGCGCCGGCGGGGACGACACGAACTGCGGAACCGGTCCTCAGCTGACCACGCGCACGGCGAGCCAGTGACAGGTTATCCGGCGGCGATCGAAAGGCTCCTGCGACGGGTGCGCGTCGAGCTGCGCCTGCGGCGCGCCGAGCGCGGGGCCTGGCGCGGCGCCTTCTGGGGCGCCCTGGCCGCGGTCGCCGCGCTGGCGATGAAAGGCGCGATCGGGGCGCTCGCCGTGCCGCTGGCGCTCGCGCTGCTCGGCATCGGCGCGCTCGCGGGCGCGTTGCTGGGCGCGTGCCGCCGGGTGGACACGCTCGACGCGGCCCGGCTGGCCGACCGCGCCTTGCGGCTCGACGATCGCGTCGCGACGTCGCTCGAGTACGCGGGCGCGAGCGAGCGCTCGTCGCTCGTCGGCGCGCTGCTGGCGGACACGACCGCGCGCCTCGAGGCCTTGCCGCCGCGCCGGATGGTCGCGCGGGTCGTGCCGCGCGAAGCCCGGGCGCTGGCACTGCCGGTCCTCGCGGCAGTCGTGCTCGCGGCTGCACCGCCGCTCCCCGATCCGCAGACCTTGATCCCGGAGTGGTTCAGCGCCGAAGCGAAGGCGCGGCGCGATCAGAACCTGAACCTCGCCATGCTGCAGAACCGCGGAACGCTCGGCCCGGAAGCGCTGCGGCGCGATCCGCCGGCGAATCGGGACGCCGCCGAGGGCGCCGGGCGCCGGCCGCCGGCGACCGCAGCCGAGAACCCCGCACTGTTCCAGGACAAGGCGCTCATCAAGCCGAGCGCCGATTTCTCGAGCTTCGTGAAGCGCAGCGACGAGCGGCTGCGGGTGCTGGGCGAGACCGACAAGCTGCCCGATCTCCGGTCCGACTTCGCGAGCTCCAAGTACCGGGCGCTCCTGCGCAAGCACGAGGAGCTCGCCGCGGGATTGCGGGCCCGACAGCTCTCGCCGAAGAAGCTCGCGGAGCTGCTGAGCGAGATGGAGCGCCTCGGCCGCAAGATCGACGAGGAGTTTGGCAGCGACGCGTTCGACGGCTACTACGACGCCATGGAGCGCGGCCAGACCGACGAGGCACTCGAAGCAATGGAGAACGCGCTGAGCAGACTCCGCGAGCAGGAAGGGCGGGGCCGCGACGCGCGGCGCTTGCGCGGCGGCCGCGAGCCGGACCAGGCCGCGCGCGACGACGGCGAGCGGCTGGAAGGCGCGTTCGACGAGTCGGGGATGGAGGGGGAGGGCGTCGCGCCGGGGCTCGGCCGGAGCACGGATGCGAAAGGCCGGCCGAGGGCGCGCCTGCGCTCCACGCCCTACACGTCGGGCGTGCAAGGCGCACAACGCGGGCGCGTGCCCCTGTACGAGACGCAAGTCCCCGGGAGCACCAGCCGCGCGGACGGGCAGCTGCCGTCGGTCGGCGTCTTCGGCCAGTACCGGCGCCTGATGGAAGACGCGATCGCGCGCGAGCAGGTACCGCGCGACTACCACGAGCAGATCCGGGACTACTTCAAATCGCTCAATGAGCGGTGACGCGCGCGCATGGCGGCAAGGATCGAACTGTCGGCGGAGTTCCTGGCGCAGCTCGAGCGGCTGTCGCTGATCTCCCGGCGGCCGGTGCGCGGCTGGGCGGCGGGGGATCGCACCAGCCGGCGACCGGGCCGCAGCGTCGAGTTCTGCGACTACCGGGCCTACGGCGTCGGCGACGATCTGCGCTACGTCGACTGGAACATCTTCGCCCGGACCGACCGCCTGTACGTGAAGCTCTTCGTCGACGACGAGGACCTGTGCCTGCATCTCCTCGTCGACGCGTCGGCCTCGATGGACTGGGGCGCGCCCTCGAAGCTGCAATGGGCGGCGCGGATGGCGGCCGCGCTCGGCTTCGTCGGCCTGGCGAGCCTCGAGCGCGTAGGCGTCGGCATCCTGCGCGAGCGGCTCGCCGAAGGCTGGGCGCCGGGGCGGGGGCGCGCCCGCATCACGTCGCTGTTCGAGTTCCTCGGCGGGCTCGAAGGTGGGGGCACCACCAACCTGAACGCGGCGCTCGCGAGCTACGCGGCGCGCGCCCAGGGTTCCGGCCTCGTGGTCCTCGTTTCCGACCTGCTCGATCCCGCCGGCTACGAGGCGGGACTCAAAGCCCTGCTCGAGCGGCGCCTCGAGGTCCACGTGATCCACGTGCTGAGCCCGGACGAGCTCGAGCCCGAGCTCGCCGGCGATCTCCGCCTCGTCGATCGCGAGACCGGCGAGGCGCGCCCGCTCTCGATCGATGCCGCGACCCTTGAGGCGTACCGGGAGCGGCTGCAGCGGTTCCTCGGCGGCGCCGAAGCCTTCTGCCGCAACCACGCGATTCAGTACCAGCGGGCGACGAGCGACGTGCCGGTCGAGAAGCTCGTGCTCCAGGCGCTGCGCGGACGGCTGCTCGAATGAGCTTCCTCGTGCCGCTCGCCCTGTCGCTCTTCGGCCTGGCGGCGCCGCTGGTGCTGCTGTACTTCATCCGGCTGCGACGCCGTGAGCAGCGCGTCTCGAGCCTGCTCCTGTGGCAGGCGCTCGCGCAGGAGCCCAAGGCGCCGGCGCTCTTCCAGCGCTTCCAGCGCGACCCGCTCCTCATCCTGCAGCTGCTGGCGCTCCTCGCGGCTTCGCTCGCGCTCGCACGCCCGGTCGTGACGCTGCTCGGCGAAGGCGAGCGCAAGGTGGTGATCGTCCTCGACACGTCGGCGTCGATGAAGGCGCGCGACGTGGCACCGTCGCGCTTCGAGGTGGCGCGTGCCGAGGCCGCCGCGCTGGTGCGCGGGCTGCGCGAGGGCACCGCGGTGATGGTGATCGAGGCCGGCACCCAGCCGAAGGTGGCGGCCGCGCTCGGCGCCGATCACGGCCGCG
The DNA here is from genome assembly GCA_035286595.1 of Burkholderiales bacterium. Taxonomy (GTDB): domain Bacteria; phylum Pseudomonadota; class Gammaproteobacteria; order Burkholderiales; family SG8-39; genus DATEDA01. Next base: position 19,210 of record DATEDA010000150.1, read on the forward strand.
CTCTCGCGGCGATCCACGCCGCCGCGGCGCGCGACCTCCCCAACCGCCTCGCGGACGCGATCCGCACCGCCCGCGGGCTGATCGGGACCGATCCCGGAGCGGAGATCCACGTGTTCACCGATGGCGCGTTCGCCGCGGCCCCCGAAGCGGACGACCCGCGCATCCGCTGGGTCGGCGCCGGCCGGCGCAGCCACAACGTGGGCATCACCAAGCTCGCGGTGCGCAGGACCTACCGGGGCGTCGGCAACTACGAGGCGTTCGTCTCGCTCGCGAACTTCTCCAGCCAGGCACAAAGCTTCAGCTTCACGCTGAAGGTCGACGATCGGGCGATCGTCGAGCGCGCGATCACGCTCGCGCCGCACGTGCACCGCTCGCTCATTCTTCCGTTCCGGCACTTCCAGGCGGCGCACATCATCGCCGAGCTCGGCATCGACGACGATCTGCGCGCCGACAACGTCGCCCATGCGGTGCTGCCCCCGCCGCGCAACGTCGCGGTCACCCTGGTGAGCCACGGCAACCGCTTCCTCGAGAACGTGCTGCGCACCGACCCGGAGGTCGCCCTCCAGCTGGTGACGCCCGAGCGCTACGCGGGCGGCATGGGCGATGCCGATGTCGTGGTGCTCGATTCGGTGACCCCACCCAAGGTCGGGGCGGGGCGGTACATCTTCGTGAACGTCGTCCCCCCGGACGTGCCGATCGAGCTCCTGGGCAAGGTCGAACGCCCGACCGTCGTGGACTGGGACCGCGCGCACGCGGTCATGCGCCACGTCGAGTTCTCGAAAGTGGCGGTCGCGCAGGCGATGCGCCTGCGGCCGCTCGCGCCCGGCCGGGCGCTCGTCGAGACGCTCGGCGGGCCGCTCATCTATGCCCTCGAGGAGCCCGACCGCCGCGCGCTGCTGCTCGGGTTCGATCTGTTCGAAGCCGACCTGCCGCTGCGCGTGGCGTTTCCGCTCATCATGTCGAACGCGATCCGCTGGCTGCACCCGAGCGGCCACGCGAGCCTGGAGTTCGCCGCCGGTCAGCCCCTGATGGTCCCCGTCGCCCACGGCGTCGAGGCGGCGCGGTTCGTCACGCCGAGCGGCCGCACCGCCGATGTGCGCGTCGTGCGCGGCGCGGCAAGCTACAGCGACGCCGACGAAGTCGGCCTCTACACCGTCGTCACGGCGCGCGGGTCGACGCGCGTCGCGGTGAATCTGATGGATGCGGACGAATCGAATCTGGCGCCGCAGCCGCTCCCCGCGACTCCGGCGGCGGCCGCCGCCGCGCTGGTTCCCGTCGAGCGCGAGCTGTGGCCGTACTTCGTCGCGTTGGCCGCTTGCCTCTTCGCGCTCGAAGGGCTGCTCTACTGGCGGCGCGAGAGCGCGCGCCGCCTGCGCCTCCCCGAAAGCGCCGGCGGCCGCTGGGCGCTCGCGCTGCGGGGTGCGACTCTCGCGGCGCTCGCCGCCGCGCTTCTCAGGCCGACCGTTCCGCAGCTCGCGGATCGAATGAACGTCGTGTTCCTGCTCGATGCCTCCGACAGCCTGAGCCAGACTGCGCGCGCGCGCGCGCTCCAGTTCGTCGAGCAGGCGGTCGCCGCCCGGCACGCGGACGACCGGCACGGCGTCGTCGTCTTCGGCGCCGACGCCGCCGTGGCACAGCCGCCGGCCGCGCACTCCGGCGTCGAGCTCGCCGGGGTGAAGGTCGACGGCCGCGGCACGAACATCTTCCAGGCGATTCAGCTCGCGCTCGCGCTGCTGCCGCCCGACCAGGCGAACCGGATCGTCCTGCTGAGCGACGGGCGGCAGAACGCGGGCGATGCGCTCGCCGCCGCCCGGGTGGCGAAGGGCGCGGGGGCCGATCTGCGCTACGTGCTCGCGCCGCTCGGCTTCGAGCAGGAGGTGGTCGCCCAGGAGCTCGTCCTGCCGCAGGAGGTGAAGTTCGGCGAGCCGTTCTACGCCCGGGTGGTGGCGTGGAGCCACAAGGAAACCGACGGCCGGTTGTCCCTGTTCCGCAACGGCGAGTTCGTCGGCTCGCAGCGCGTGCACCTGACCCCGGGCAAGAACGTGCTCAGCTACCGGCAGGCGCTCGAGCTGGACGGCGTGCACGTGTACCAGGCGGCGATCGAGGTGCCGGGCGACACCATCGAGGAGAACAATCGCGCGGTGGGCACGGTCCTGGTCCGTGGGCGTCCGCGCGTGCTGATCGCGGACCGGGACCGCCAGCACGCGCAGCCGCTCGCCGCCGCGCTGCGCTCGCAGCGCATCGAGGTCGCGGTGGTCGATCCGGCCGGCATTCCGAAGGACGTGGCAGCGCTGCAACGCTACGACGGGGTGATCCTGTCGGACATCTCCGCGGTGCGCCTCAACCGCAACCAGATGGCGCAGATTCGCAACTACGTCCGCGACCACGGCGGCGGCCTCATCATGGTGGGCGGCGAGGAGAGCTTCGGTCTGGGCGGCTATTACAAGACGCCGATCGAGGAGGCGCTGCCGGTCACGATGGAGGTCCGGCAGAAGGTCGACATCCCGAACCTCTCCATCGTGCTCTCGATCGACCGGTCCGGCTCGATGTCGATGGCCACCTCGGGCAGGGTCACGCCGCTCGATCTCGCCAAGGAGGCGGCGCACCTCGTCATCGACCTGCTCGACGCGCGCACCGAGGTCGGGGTGCAGAGCTGGGACACCGAGGCTACGTGGACCGTGCCGCTCGCCCCGGCCCGGAACAAGGCGCAGATCTACAACGCGATCGCCTCGCTCAAGGCGGGCGGCGGCACGAACGGGTTTCCGGCGCTGAACGAGGCCCACCGGGTGCTCGTGCCGCGTCCGGCGACGCTCAAGCACGTGATCTTCCTGTCCGACGGGCAGATGTTCCGGCAGGACTTCCAGGACCTGGTGACGCGCATGGCGCGCGACCAGATCACCGTCTCGACCGTGGCGCTCGGCACGAGCTCCGACCAGGCGTTGATGGCGAACATCGCCAGATGGGGCCGCGGACGCTACTACTACACCGAGGACACGCAGACCATCACGCGGATCTTCGCGCTCGAGACGCAGCTCGCATCGGACGCGACGATGGTGGAGCAGCTGTTCCGGCCGCGCGTGACCGACCCGGGCCACGAGGCCATGCAGGACATCGACTGGAAGCGCGCGCCGACGCTCGGCGGCTACGTCGCCACGTCGACGAAGTCGAGCGCCGCGGAGCTGCTGACCAGCCATCGCGACGACCCGGTCCTCGCGACCTGGCGCTACGGGCTCGGCCGCGCGGCGGCGTTCACGTCCGACGCGAACGCGAGGTGGGCGGGCTCCTGGCTGCAGTGGCCGGAGTTCAACAAGTTCTGGTCGCAGCTCGTCCGCTGGACCCTGCGCAGCGCCACGACCGGCGACACCGCGGTGAGCGTCGTGCGGCGCGACGGCCACGGCGAGGTGTTCGTCGACGCGGTCGACGCGAACGGCGCCTTCATCAACTTCCTCGAGACCGAGATCGGCGTCGTGGCGCCGGACCGCAGCCGCACCGTGATCGACCTGGAGCAGGTCGGCCCGGGCCGCTATCTCGGCCGGTTCGCGGCGGCGCAGGAGGGCGTCTACCTCGTGGGCATGACGCAGCGCAAGGGCGATCGGGTGCTCGGCTCGCAGCTCACCGGCCTCGTGGTGCCCTACGCGGAGGAGCTGCGGGAGCTGGGGCCGGATGAGAACCTGCTGAAGGAGCTCGCCGAAGCGACCGGCGGCTCGGAGCTGTCCGATCCACGCAGCGTGTTCCTCGAAGCGCGGCGGCCGTTTCGCGTCGCCCTCGACATCTGGCCGTGGCTGGTCGCGCTGGCGGCGGCGCTGGTGCTCCCGGAGATCGCCTTGCGCCGCGCGGATCTCGGCGCGTGGCTGCGCCGGCGCCGGAAGCCGGACCGGGCCTAGGTCAGCGCGCGAACCCGAACAGTCGCTGCGGCGTGTCCCAGAGCACCTTGCGCCGCGCGGTCGCGTCGGGCAGCCAGGTCTCGACGAACCTCAGTACCGGCCCGTAGTCCACGCGCTCGGGCATCCGCAGGAACGGCCAGTCCGAACCCCAGATACAGGCGTCGGGCGTGTACGCCTCGACGATCGCCCGGACATAGGGCAGCGTGTCGTCGTACGGAGCACCGCCGCGCGAGAAGCGGAACGGCCCCGAAAGCTTCACGGTCGCGCGTCCGGTGCGGGCGAGGCCGAGCAGGGCCTTGAACCCCGGTTGGCCGAGGCCCGCCTCAGGGGCGGGGCGCCCGCAGTGATCGATGAGGATGCGCACGCCGGAGCGCTCGAGCAGCGGCGCGAGCTCGGCGAGTTGGTCCCGTTCCACCTGCACTTGCGCGAACAGGTTGAGCGCGGCGAGGTTCTTCAGGAGGCCGGCCGCCCCGGCAAAGTGCGCCACCCCGTGCGCGATGGCATCGAGGCGGACGCCGACCACCCCCGCCGATTTCAGGCGCTCGAGCTCGGCGGCCGGCGCGTCGACGCTCACCACGGCGATGCCCTTGAAGCGGCCGCCGCTCGCGGTGATGCCGTCGAGCAGGCAGCGGTTGTCGGGGCCGTACCCCGAGGTCGGTCCGACGACAAGGGCGCCGCGGACGCCATACGCGTCCAGCACTCGCAGGAAGTGCGCGGCGGTGCCGACCTCGTGCGGCGGCGGTTTGTAGGCGGCGTCGGCGGCGTACGGAAACCGCGCCGGGTCGAAGACGTGGTTGTGGCAGTCGATTTTGGGTTCGTCGTAAAGGCTCATCGCGACAGCAGCTCCGTCGTCTCGGGCGCGTGGACTCTAGGACCCCGCGAGCGGCTCGTCAACGCCGGCTAGAATCGCGCACTTGCGATCGAAGGAGGCGGCATGAAGGTGTTCATCACGGGCGGCGGCGGCTTCATCGGCTACCGGCTCGCCCGCAAGCTCGCCGAGCGCGGCACCCTCGCGGGGCCCGACGGCGTGCCGACGCCGATCAGCGGGATCAAGCTCTTCGACGCCGCCTTTCCGCCGGATCCCGACCCGCGGCTCGAGCGAGTGACCGGCGACATCGCCGCACCGGGGGCGATCGCAGCCGCGCTCGATCCCGACACGGCGGCGGTGTTCCATCTGGCGGCGGTCGTGAGCGGCGGCGCCGAGGCCGACTTCGACCTCGGCTATCGCGTCAATCTCGACGGCACGCGGCTGCTCCTCGAGCAGTGCCGCCGGCTGCGGCACCCGCCGCGGCTGGTGTTCGCGAGCTCGGTGGCGGCGTTTGGCGGGAGTCTCCCGGAGGTGCTCGACGACTCGACCATCGCGAACCCGCAGACGTCCTACGGCGCGCAGAAGGTGATCGGCGAGTACCTCATCACCGACTACACCCGCAAGGGATTCATCGACGGCCGCAGCTTGCGCCTGCCGACCATCGTCGTGCGGGCGGGCCGGCCGAACCTCGCGGCGTCGTCGTTCGCGAGCGGCATCATCCGCGAGCCGCTGAACGGCGCGCCCTCCGACTGCCCGGTGCCCTTCGAGACCGGCATCTGGCTGCTGTCGCCACGCGGCGTGGTCGAGGCATTCATCCACGCGCACGACCTGCCGGCGTCGGCCTGGGGCGCGAGCCGGGTCGTGAACCTGCCGGGGATCACCGCGACCGTGCGGGAGGCCGTGGACGCGCTGCTGCGCATCGCCGGGCCGACGGTCGCGGCGCGCGTGCAGCACAAGCCCGACCCGCGGATCGAGGCGATCGTCCGCACCTGGCCGGTCCGGTTCCGCACCCCGCGCGCGCTGGCGATGGGGTTCGCTGCGGACCCGGACATGGACGCCGTGATCCGCGACTACATCCGCGACGAGGCCATCCGGCTCTGAGCGAGCGTCCCCCGCGAGGCGCGGCGCGCCGGCTGGCTACCGCTTCTCCAGCTCGCTGAGCTGGGGGCTCTTGGGGAAGTTGGTCTTGAAGACCCGGAGCGCGTCGTCGCGCAGGTCCATCATCCCGAGCCGGTCGTAAGCGCGCACGAGGACGGCGAGGGCCCCCTCGGTCGCCGGGGCGTCCGGGTAGGTCTTCAGCGTGTACGAGGCGCGGTTCACGGCGGCGACGTACGCGCCGCGCTTGAGGTACCACTGCGCGACGTAGACCTCGTGCGAGGCCAGGCCGTTGACGAGGTATTTCATCCGCGCCGTCGCGTCCGGCGCGTACTTGCTCTCGGGGAAGCGCGTCACCAGCTCCTTGAAGGCGTTGAACGAGTCGCGGGCGGAACGCGGATCGCGCTCGGCGGGGTCCTGCTTCGCCCATTGGGCGAGGAAGCTCTGGTCCTCGTAGAAGTTGACCACGCCCTTGAGGTAGTACGCGTAGTCGACGTTCGGGTGGTTCGGGTGGAGCTTGATGAACCGGTCGCACGCGGCGATCGCGGAGGCCGGCTCGCCGTCGCGGTAGTAGGCGTAGGCGCTGTCGAGCTGCGCCTGCTGCGCGTAGCGGCCGAACGGATAGCGCGCCTCGAGCTTCTCGAAGTACTTCACCGCCGTCGCCCAGTTGTTGCTGCTCATCGCGTCCTTCGCCTCGCTGTAGAGGCGCTGCGCGGACCAGCCGACGGTCTCGTCCTGCTCGGCGGTGAGCCGGTCCCACCAGGCGCACCCGGTGAGCCCGAGGACGAGTACAACCGCTACACTACGCAGCATGCCGGTCATGACCACTCGCGACGAAACGCAACCACACGATTATATCCCGGCGGTCGAGCGCCTCATCCCGCCGGCGCTCGCCGGCCTGCGGCTCGACCAGGCGCTGGCGCGCCTGTTCCCGGAGCATTCCCGCACGCGCCTCCAGACCTGGGTGCGCGACGGACGCGTGACCGTCGACGCGGCGCGCGCCGACGTGAAGCGGAAGGTGTGGGGCGGGGAGCTGGTGGCGCTCGCGCACGAGCGCTCCGCGACCGGCGCCGCCTACCGTCCGCAACCGATCGCGCTTGCGATCGTGCACGAGGACGCCGCGCTCCTCGTCGTCGACAAGCCGGCGGGCCTCGTCGTCCACCCCGGCCACGGGAACCGCGAGGGGACGCTCGCCAACGCGCTCGTCCATCACGCGCCGCAGCTCGCGCACCTGCCGCGCGCCGGGATCGTGCACCGCCTCGACAAGGACACCTCGGGGCTGCTGGTCGTCGCGAAAACCCCGGAGGCGCAGACGAACCTCGTGCGCCAGCTCGCCGCGCGAACGGTGAGACGCGAGTACCTTGCGCTCGTGCGTGGTGCAGTGACCGCCGACGGCCACGTCGACGCGCCGATTGGTCGCCATCGGGTCGCCCGGACCCGGATGGCCGTCACTGCGCGCGGGAAACCGGCCCGAACCCGCTATCGCGTGCTCGAGCGCTTTGCCGGCGCGACGCTGCTCGCCGTGACCCTCGAGACCGGCCGCACGCACCAGATCCGCGTCCACATGCACGCCATCGGTCATCCCCTGGTCGGCGATCCCACGTACGGCAGGCGCGCACGGGGCGACGACCCGCTCGCCCGCTTTCCGCGGCAGGCGCTGCATGCCGCGCGCCTCGGGCTCCTGCACCCCGCGAGCGGGCGCGACTGCGAGTGGCGGTCGCCGGCGCCGGAGGATCTGCGCGCGGCTCTCGAGCGGCTGCGGGGATGACGCCGCCCTCCGCGGACTGGATCGTGCCGGACTGGCCCGCACCGCCCACCGTTCGCGCGCTGGTGACGACGCGCGCCGGTGGCGCGAGCCGCGGCCCGTACGCCTCCTTCAATCTGGACCCGCGCGTGGGCGACGACCCGTCCGCGGTCGAGCGCAATCGCGAGACGCTGCGGAGCGCGTTGCCGTCCGATCCGCTGTGGCTGCATCAGGTGCACGGCGCTGAAGTCGTCGCGGCGGAGTCCGCTCCGGCGCGGCCGCGCGCCGACGGCGCCGTGGCGCGGACGCGCCACAGCGTGTGCGCCGTGCTGACCGCCGACTGCCTCCCGGTGCTGCTGGCGAGCCGCACGGGCGAAGCCGTCGGCATCGCGCACGCGGGCTGGCGGGGTCTCGCGGCGGGCGTCATCGAGGCGACCATCGCGCGCATGGCCGTGGCCGCCGCGCAGATCATCGCCTGGCTCGGTCCGGCGATCGGTCCGCGCGCCTACGAGGTCGGGCAGGACGTCTACGACGCATTCGTCGCCGACGACGCGGGCGCCGCGCCGGCGTTCACCGCGCTCGGCGGCGGTAAGCACCTCGCCGACCTCTACGCGCTCGCGCGGCGGCGCCTCGCGGCCGCCGGCGTGGAGGCGGTCTACGGGGGCGGCTTCTGCACCCACGCTGAAGGCGCGCGGTTCTACTCGTACCGCCGGGACCGGACGACCGGCCGGTTCGCGAGCCTGGTCTGGATGGAGTGATGGCGACGCTCGCCTACATCTCGGCGGCGAGCATCATCGGCGGTGTCCTCTCCATCTGCGTCGCCGCCGCGGTGTCGTTCGCGGCGCGGGCCCACTGGGTGAGCGCGCTCATCAGCTTCGCGATCGGCGCGCTGCTCGGGGCGGCGTTCCTCGACGTGTTGCCGCACGTATTCGGCAACGCGGAGGATCTGGAGGCGGTCGCGGCGACGGTGCTCGCGGGGATCCTCGGGTTTTTCGTGCTGGAGAAGCTCGTGCTCTGGCGCCATTACCACGCCGAGGACGTCGCGCCGCCCCATCCCGACGCGCACGATCACGGGCGCAGCGGCATGCTGATCCTCGTCGGGGACAGCTTCCACAACTTCGTCGACGGCATCCTCATCGCCGCGGCATTCATGGAAAGCACGGCGCTCGGGCTCGTCACGGCGACTGCGGTGATCGCCCACGAGATCCCGCAGGAGGTCGGCGATTTCCTGATCTTGCTCCACTCGGGGTACAGCAAGGCGCGGGCGTTCGCGTTCAACCTGCTGTCGAGCCTCGCGATGGTGGTCGGAGCGCTCGGGGCGTATTTCGCGCTGCACGCGCTGGAAGGGTGGGTGAACACGCTGCTCGCGCTCGCGGGCGCGAGCATGATCTATGTCGCGGTGGCGGATCTGATTCCCGGCCTGCACAAGCGCACGGAGCTCCGCGCCACGGCGCAGCAGGTGCTACTGATCGGGCTCGGAGTGATGACCGTCTGGCTGATCGGTCGATTGGCGCACGGGC
>DATEDA010000151.1:0-15029 GCA_035286595.1 Burkholderiales bacterium
GCGCGATGCACCAGCTCGCAGCGCACGCCGCGGCCGTCCGGAAGCATCCGCCAGTAGCTCGCGCGATCCAGGCGGAGCGTCGTGCACGCGGTCGCCAGGACCTCCGCGAGCGATTCGCCGAGGTCGGCGCGATCGCGGCGCGCCAGCGCCATGAGCTGGTTGCGGTGGTAGAGGAGGCGCTCGCCGCGCACCTGGAGCCGCTCCTCCGCGTAGCGCCGCTCGGCGACCTCGGTCTCGAGCTCGGCGTTCTTGTCCGCGAGGTCGTGCGTGCGCTCGACGACGCGCTGCTCGAGCTCGTCGCGGGCGCGGACCAGCGCTTCCTGCGCGGCATGCTGCGCGGTGACGTCCTCGCCGATCCAGATCGTCTCCTGGTGCGGGGCCTGCGGATTGACCGCCGTCGCGCTCATCCGGCACCAGAACAGCGAGCCGTCCTTGCGCTTCAGCCGGAGCTCGGTCTGGAACGATTCGCCCGCCGCGAGCACCGGCCCGGCCTGCTGGCCGACCGCCGCGTACGTCTCGTCGTCCGGGTACAGCGCGCGGCCCGGCCTGCCGATCAGCTCGCCGGGCGCATACCCGAACAGCTCCTCGGCCTTGCGGTTGCAGCGCTGCACCGCGCGGTCGCGGCTGAAGACGATCCCCACCGACGCGTTGTCGAGGATGGCCCGCTGGTCGAGCAGCACCCGTGCCAACGCCTCCTGAGCGCGACGCCGCTCGGTGACGTCGCGCAGCGTCCAGATCGATTGCACCGGCTGGCTCGGCGCGCTGAACGGCTGGCCGTCGATCTCGCACCAGAACGCCGTGCCGTCGCGATGCCGGGCCTCGAGCTCCGCGTGCCACGGCTCGTCGCCGGCCGGCTCGGTGCCGTCGATCGCCGGCACGAGGGCGGTCGTGGCGAGCCCGATCAGCTCCGACTCCGGGTAGCCGAACATCAGCGCGCACGCGGCGTTCGTGCGCATGACCCGCCCGCTGCGCGAGAACAGGATGCCGACCTGCGCGTGGTCGAGGATCAGCCGCTGCTCCTCGAGCACCGCGGTGAGGCGGGCCTCGGTCGCCGACAGCGCCGTCACGTCCGTCACCGTGATCACGGCGAGCGGGCGGGCGTCGCCGGTGGCGCGGATCGTCAGCAGCACGGCCACCGACCGGCCGTCGCGGCGGACCAGCGCCGCGTGGCTCGGCAGGGGCAGGGCACCCGGCCCGAGCGCCGCCTTCAACGAGCGGCGGACGAGCGGCTGGGCGGGCTTGGGGAAGGCGTGCAGAAACGGCTGGCCGACGACCTCCCGCTCGCGTCGGCCCACCAGGTCGCAGTAGGTGCGATTGGCGCGCAGGATGAGCCCGGACTCGTCGGTGACGAGCATGCCGGTCCCCGCGAGCTCGAACGCGTCGACCTCGGGGCGTGCCGCCGCCGGGGTGTCCCCTCCCATGGCGGCCGATTATGGGGGCCGTCCCACTCGACCCGCACGCGCGTGACGCCCGGTAATGTGGAAATGTCCCTCTCACCCTCGCTGCCGGTCGCTCGAGGACGCGTGACGGCGACGGCGTGCAGTGCGTGAGCCGGGGATTGATCCGCTTTTGCGTTGGGCGTAGAGTCGATTTCGCGTCAGGCTCGAGAACAAGCACAAGTCGGCGTTTGCAAAGGAGGAACTCATGTCGGTCGCTCTGACTGTCAACGGCAAGGCGGTGCAGGTCGAGGCGGAGCCCGATACGCCGCTGCTCTGGGTGATCCGCGAGCACCTGAAGCTCACCGGCACCAAGTTCGGCTGCGGGATCGCGCAGTGCGGCGCCTGTACGGTGCATATCGACGGCGCTGCGACCCGCTCGTGCGTGACGCCGGTTTCGGCCGTGGTCGGCAAGACCGTGGTCACCATCGAGGCGCTGTCGCCCGACTCCACCCATCCGCTCCAGAAGGCCTGGATCGCCGAGCAGGTGCCGCAATGCGGCTACTGCCAGTCGGGCCAGATCATGCAGGCGGCGGCGCTGCTGGCGAAGAACCCGCGGCCGTCGCGGGACGAGATCGTCGCGCACATGAACGGCAACATCTGCCGTTGCGGAACCTACCCGCGGATCGTTCGCGCGATCCAGCGGGCGGCGCGGGAGGGCTGAGCCATGATGGAAGACATCGGTATGGGCGTCCTCGAGACGAAGATCAGCCGCCGCGGCTTCATGGCCGGCGTCGGCGGGCTCACGTTCGCGTTCACTCTGGGCGGCGGTCTTCTCGGCCGCGCTTCGGAGGTCTTCGCTGCCCCGGAGGGCGCGAAGCTCAACACGTGGGTGACGATCGGGGCCGATGACACCGTGACGGTGATGGTGCCGGTGGCCGAGATGGGGCAGGGCGTGCTGACGGCGTTGCCGCTCATCCTGGCCGAGGAGCTCGACGCCGACTGGTCGAAGGTGAAGATGGAGTACGCGCCGCCGATCCCGAAGCTCTACGGCAACCGGCACCCGCTGTTCAACGGCGCAATGCTCACCGCCGCCAGCGTCTCGGTCCCCGGCTACTACATGCCGCTCCGGATGGCCGGCGCCCAGGCGCGCCGCGTGCTGCTGGACAACGTCGCGCGGCAGTGGGGGGTGCCGGTCGGCGAGCTCGCGACCGAGCCGAGCGTCGTCGTGCACGCCAAGTCCGGGCGCCGCATCTCCTATGGCGAGGTCGCCAAGTTCGCGACCGTGCCCGCCGTGCCGCCGAAGATCGCCGATGCGGAGCTCAAGAAGCCGTCCCAGTTCCGGCTCATCGGGCGCGCGGACATCAAGCGCGTCGACGTGCCGTCCAAGGTCAACGGCACCGCCAAGTACGGTATCGACGCGCAGGTGCCGGGCATGGTGTACGCCGCGGTCTTCGAGTCGCCGATGGACGGCGCCAAGCCGGACAAGGTGAACGTCCCGGACGTCATGAAGATCAAGGGCGTCACCAGAGTCATTCCCTTGCCGTTCGGCGTGGCAGTGTTCGGCGACACGGTCGAGGCGACCCGGGCCGGACGCAACGCCCTCCAGGTCACCTGGGACACCTCGGGCGCGACCGCGGCGGGCTTCGACTCCGAGAAGGCGGTAGCGGAGTACGCGCGCCACGGCCGGGATCCGAACGCCAAGGCGATGGAGTGGTTCAGGAAAGGCGACGCCCCCAAGGCCTTGGCGGGCGCGGCGAGGGTCATGGAGGCCGAGTACTCGTCGGAGCATTGCTACCACGCCCAGATGGAGCCGATGAACTGCATCGCCAAGGTCGCGCCGGATGGGCAGTCGGCCGAGGTCTGGACGGGGACGCAGTCGAACTTCCTTGCCGCCCTCGTCGCGTCCAACGTGCTCAAGACCACGCCCGACAAGATCCGCGTGCACCAGCATCTGCTCGGGGGCGGCTACGGCCGGCGCATCGCGCCGGACGCGGTTGCCCAGGCGGTCGTCCTTTCCAACATCACGAAGCTGCCGGTGAAGCTGATGCTGACGCGGGAGGACGACCTCGCCGCCGCGCGGCCGCGGCCGATGACCTACCACATCCTCAAGGCGGGCCTCGATGGGAACGGCAAGCTCGTCGGGTGGCATCATCGGATGGTCGCCGAGAACGTCGATGCGCTCGCGGCGCCGCCGCGCTTCAAGGCGACGGGCGGCAAGGACATCATCGGCTGGCGCGGTCTCGAGCAACCGTTCTATGGCGTCCCCAACATGCTCGCCGAGGGCGTGCGCGAGATCCGCGGCATGCGCGTCCACCCGTGGCGCGGGATCGGCTCGGGCTACACCAAGTTCGCCGCCGAGTCGTTCCTGGACGAGATCGCGTACGCGAGCGGGGTCGATCCGCTCATCCTCCGGCTCGAACTCACCCGAGACCACCCGCGGGCCCAGGCGGTGATCAAGGCCGCGGCCGAGATGGCGCAGTGGAACCTGCCGCGCAGCGGCCGCGGATTGGGTATCGCCTTTTCGGACTACCACGACAGCTTCTCCGCGGGCGTGGCCGAGGTGTCCGTCGACCGGAAGACCGGGAAGATCAAGGTCCACAACTACTGGGTCGCGGTCGACCCCGGGCTCGTCATCCAGCCGGAGAACGTCCATGCGCAGACCGAAAGCGCGGTCGTGTATGGGCTCAGCGCCGCATTGCTCGAGGAGCTGACGATCAAGAACGGCGCCGTGCAGGCGCGCAACTTCAACGACTACCCGGTGCTGCGGATGGCCGATCTCCCGGAGATCCACACCCGGATCGTGGCCTCGGATGCGGCGCCCACCGGCATGGGCGAGCTGGGCGTCCCGGCGGTCGCGCCGGCGATCGGCAACGCGGTATTCCAGTTGACCGGGAAACGTCTGCGGAGCCTGCCGATGTCGCCGGAGCGGGTGAAGCAGGCGCTCGCCTAGCCGGCGCGCGGCGCGAAGGGTAAACGCCCCGGCCGCCCGGGGCGTTTTCTTTTCCGGGCGGTGGTTTGCTAATATTCGCCGCCGTGCCGGGCGGAGCCGCCCGGCCCCCCCTACATCCAGGAAGGAGCACCGCTTGAACCACTCAAAATTCACCGCGGCCGTCCGGACCGCGGTCGCCAGCCTGGCGCTGGCCGCGTTCGCGACCGCGGCGCTTGCCCAGACCCAGCCGAAAGACCGCGAGTTCACGCCCCAGGTCGGTCAGGCCGGCAAGGATGTGATCTGGGTGCCGACGCCCGACGACCTCGTCGAGCGGATGCTGCGCATGGCCCAGACGACGTCGAAGGACTACGTCGTCGATCTCGGCTCGGGCGATGGCCGCACCGTGATCGCCGCGGCCAAGAAGTTCGGGGCCCGGTCGCTCGGCATCGAGTACAACGCCGACATGGTCGACCTCTCCACCCGCAACGCGGTGCAGGCGGGGGTGACCGCGAACGCCAAGTTCATCCGTGGCGACATCTTCGAGACCGACTTCACGCAGGCCACGGTCGTCACCATGTACCTGCTTCCCGGGCTCAACCTCAAGCTGCGGCCGAAGATCCTCGACATGAAGCCCGGCACCCGCGTGGTTTCGCACCAGTTCAACATGGACGACTGGCAGCCGGACGAGACCACCAACCTCGACGGCCGCCGCGCGTACCTCTGGATCGTGCCGGCGAAGGTGAACGGCACGTGGCGGATCCTGTCGGGGAGCGACGTCTGGGACGCGACGCTCGAGCAGCGCTACCAGGCGGTCGACGGCTCGATCAGGCTGGGCGCGCTGAACGCGGGGCTGCGCGAGACGCGCCTCGTCGGCGACCGGATCAGCTTCGCGTTCGTCGACAACGCCGGCGTGCGCCGCGAGTTCACGGGCCGCGTGAATGGGCCGGCCATGGACGGCACGGTGCGGGCGGACAACGGCCAGGAGACGCGCTGGACCGCGACGCGGCGCTAGCCGCCGGCGGCGCGCCGCGGCCCGGGATCTGGGCCTGGCCGCGGGAGCGGACTACGCTCCGCTCCGGGATCGCAGGTACCAGTCGAGGATCTGCTCCCCGTTCCAGTGCAGCACGCCGGAAGAGCGGTTCACGTGGTCGTACACCTGCTCGAGGTACTTGATCCGGAACGGCTGCCCGCTGATGTACGGGTGGATCGCGATCGCCATGATCTTCGCCCGCTGCGCGCCTTCCGCGTGGTAGCGGTCGAACGCGTCGATGCACTTCTGCGTCCAGTACGCCGCCTCGTGGTGCTGGACGATCATCATCGGGATGTCGTTGCACTCGACGGAGTAGGGCAGCGTGACGAGCGGCCCGTGCGCGGTCCTGATCTCGGTCGGCTCGTCGTCGTAGACCCAGTCGCCGATGTACTTGATCCCGGCCGCAGCCAGGTGATCGGGCGTCTCGTAGGTTTCCGTGAGCCCGGGACCCAGCCAGCCGACCGGGCGCTTGCCGGTGAACCGCTCGATCGTCTCGAGCGAGCGCTTGATCATCCCCGGCTGGTCCTCCTCCTTGTGGATCGGGCCCTGCTGATAGCTGTGGCCCATGAACTCCCAGCGGGCGTCGCGGCAGGCCTCGGCGACGCGCGGGTAGTCGACGCACACGCGGGCGTTGATGGCGAGCGTCGGGCGGATGCCGAGGCGCTGATAGAGGTCGTAGAAGCGCCAGAACCCGACCCGCATTCCGTACTCGTGCCAGCTCCAGTTCGGGACGTCGGGCAGCAGCGGCACGCCGGTCGGCGCGGGGAGCACCTGCCGCGCCATCGGCCCGGCGATGTCCCACACCTCGAGATTGACGATCGTCCAGACCACGACCCGCGCGCCGCCGGGCAGCGCGAGCGGCGGCCGGTCGACGACGGCCGAGTACTCGACCCGCTCCCGCGGGATCATCGCCATGGCGACCTCAGCGCAGGAGCCAGATGAGCAGGAATACGACGACCGACGCGATGATGAACGCGTACGTGCCCGCGAGCCAAGGTCCCGGCGCTGCTGCCATGAGCGCCTCCCCTCGCGCGGCGGGCACCGGGCCCACCAGCTTGTCGTTGAATCGCTGGAAAAACTCGTCCGCCATTTTCCTCGCGACGCCGTCGATGAGCCGCGAGCCGACCTGCGCGAGCTTACCGCCCACCTGCGCGGTCGCGGTGTAGGCGAGCTTCGTTCCCGTACCCTCGGGGGCGAGCCGCACCTGTGCGCCGCCCTTGCCGAAGCCCGCCGCGCCGCCGGAACCTTCGAACGACAGCCGGTACGAGGTCGGCGGGTTCACGTCCGCGAGCAGGAGCTTGCCGTTGAACTTGGCCTTGACCGGGCCGACCGAGGCGGTCAGCCCCACGCGGTACTCGGTGTCGGACACCCGCTCGATCGACTCGCAGCCCGGGATGCAGGCCTTGAGCACCTCGGGATCGTTCAGCCCTTCCCACACCCGTTGTTGCGGCAGCGGGATGATCTGCTCGCCGGTCATTTCCATGCTTGTTCCCTCCGTTCGACCGAGCCCCTATTCTGCCGCAACCCTCAGGCGGCCGAGGGCGGGAGGTTCGCGAGGAACCGCTCGAGCTCCGCGCGGGTGATGACGCCGTCGCGGTTGATGTCGATGTCGTCGAACCGGGGCTCGAAGAAGAGATCGCCGCGCACGGCGGCGCGCGTGACGACCCCGTTCTGCTCGTAGGCGCTGAATGCGGCACGGTAGTTGTCGGCGACCCGCTTGAGGTAGTCGGCGGGGGCCTGGGCGAATGCCGCACTGGCGGCGAGCGCCAGGATGATGGCGATAACGGTTCTCATGGCTCCTCCTTCGTGGCTCTCCGGCGTCTAGTTGAGCCGCCGCGGGCCGGGCCGGTTCCGGCCGCGCGGCGGTGTCGATCGCGTCAGGCGGCGGCGGGCGTCCGCTTGAGGCTGCGCACGACCTGCGCGTGCGCAGCGTGGGTGGAGAGCGCCTTGCCGAGCGCGATCAGGCTGTCGACATTGTGCGCCGGCAGGAACGCGTCGACGTGCGGGAGCATCACCCGCACCCCGAGCGGCCGCGGCTCGAACCCCTCGTAGCGCAGCAGGGGATTCAGCCAGATGAGCTTGCGGCAGCTCCGGCGCAGCCGCTCCATCTCCGGCCCGAGGTCGTGGCCGAGGTCGCGATCGAGCCCGTCGGTGATGAGCAGCACGACCGCGTTCTGGCCGAGCACCCGCCGCGACCAGCGCAGGTTGAACTCCTTCAGGGTCGCGCCGATGCGGGTGCCGCCCGACCAGTCGGCGACCGCCTGCGCGACCCCCGCCAGGGCGACGTCGACGTCGCGGTGACGAAGGTGGCGGGTGATGTTGGTGAGCCGCGTGCCGAACACGAACGTGTGCACGCGGTCGCGGTCGTTCGTGATCGCGTGCAGGAAGTGCAGGAACATCCGCGAGTACCGGCTCATCGAGCCCGAGATGTCGCACAGCACCACGAGCGGCGGATGGCGCTCGTCCGGCGACCGGCGCTTGAGCGGGATGATGTCGGCGCCGGCGCGCAAGGACGCGCGCAGGCTCGCGCGCATGTCGACGAGCGCCCCGCGCGGATCGGCGACGAGCCGCCGCGTCCGCACCTCGGGGATCGGGAGCCTGAGGGAGGCGATGAGCTTCTTCGCCTGCGCGAGCTCCTCCCGGGTCATGGTCTCGAAGTCGGCGCGCTGCAGCACCTCGCGCTCCGACACCGTGAACGCCGCATCGAGCTCGATCTGCTGGGGCGGCTCCTCCGGGCCGGCGCCCGGCTTCGGCGGCGGTGCGAGCGCTTCCGCGAGCCGACTCGAGAGCTCCGGCTGTTCCTCGGGGGTGCGGCCGATCACCTCCGGCAGGAGCAGCGCCATCACCCGCTCGAGCAGCTTCGGGTCGCGCCAGAAGATGTGGAACGCCTGGTCGTAGAGCTCGAACTGCTCGTGCCGGTCGAGGAACACCGCGGCCAGCGTCCAGTAGAAGTCGTCGCGCCGCTCGACGCCGGCGATCTGGAGCGCCTTGAGCGCGTCGATCACCTTGTCGGGCCCGACCGGCAGCCCGGCGGCGCGCAGCACGCGCGCGAAATGCATGACGTTCTCGGCGAGCTTGCCGCTCGGCTGGAGCGGGGGGACGGCGACGCGGGCCATGGGTGTCGGGATTATCCCACCGCGCCCGCGGACCGCGGTTTGCCTTGGCGCGGCGGTGCGGCTGTGCGAGAGTACGCGGCTTTCGGAAGGAGAGAGTCGGGTGGCACAAGATGTCGTGATCGGCGCGCCGCGCTTGAAGGCGGCGATCGAAGCGATCGTCGCTGCCGGCGGCTCCGAGCCGCGCGAGGCGGACCTCGTCGCGGGAAACCTGGTCGAGGCCAACCTCACCGGCCACGACTCCCACGGCGTCGGCATGATCCCGCGCTACGTCGAGTCGCTGCTCGAGGGCGGGCTCGCGGTGAACCAGCACCCCGGGGTCGAGCTCGACACTGGGGCGCTGCTGCGCCTCGATGGCCGGCGCGGCTACGGGCAGGTGATCGGGCGGGAGGCGATGGCGCTCGGCATCGAGCGCGCGCACCGGCACGGCATCTGCGCGGCGACGGTGGCGAACGCCCACCACCTCGGGCGGATCGGGCACTTCGCGGAAATGGCGGTGGCCGCAGGGCTGGTGTCGATCCACTTCGTGAACGTGATCTCGTTCCCGAGGGTGGCGGCGTACGCGGGCTCCGACGCACGCTTCGGCACGAACCCGTGCTGCATCGGCGTGCCGCTTCCCGGCGAGCCCCCTTTCATCCTCGACTTCGCCACCAGCGCGGTCGCGCAGGGGAAGCTCCGGGTCGCCCACAACAAGGGGGATCGGCTTGCGCCCGGGCTCCTGATCGACGACCAGGGCGAGCCGACCACGGATCCGCGGTACGGCGTCGTCTCGCCCCTCGGTGCGATGCTGACGTTCGGCCTGCACAAGGGCTATGGGCTCGCGGTCGCGTGCGAGCTGCTCGGCGGCGCGCTGACCGGCGGCGGCACCTGGCACCGGCCCGCGACCGGAGAACGGCGCGTGTGGAACAGCATGCTCACGATCCTCCTCGATCCGCAGCGGCTCGGGACCGCGGAGGCCTTCTCTGGCGAGGCGCGGGCGTTCGTGGACTGGCTTCGCCAGTCTCCCCCGGCGCGCGGGTTCGACAAGGTGCGGATCGCAGGCGAGCCGGAGCGCGAGGCGCGCGCCGGGCGGGAGCGGGAGGGGATCGCGGTCGACGCGGCGACGTGGCAGGAGATCCTGGCGGCCGGCGGGAAGCTCAAGCTGCCGGCGGGGACGATCGAGCGGCTCGCGCTCGGCTGAGGGTCAGAGCCCCGGGAGCCCCAGCTCCCGCGCGAGCTTGTTGAGATCCGCGAGCACGCCCTCGCCGAGCGGCACACCGGTCTTCATCCGCTTCGCGGCGGTGAGGCGCTCGGGCTCGCCCGGCGCGAGCGGCGGGCGGGTCGGATCGACCGGCTCCTCGGCGTGGATCTCCCGCACGAACAGATCGATCTGCGCTCTGAAGGTCGCCGGGTCGGTGAACCGCGCGATGTCGAGGGCCAGCATCAGGTGACCGAGATTGCGGGGCTTGTCGAGCTCGCCGTACATCTTGGTCACGTGGGTCCCGAACGGCACCCCCATGAGGTGCGCGCACAGCACCTCGATCATCGCGGCGAGCGCGTAGCCCTTCGGGCCGGCCATCGGCGCGAGGCCGACGACCCGGTTCGGGTCGGTCGCGGGCTTGCCCTCCGCGTCCACGCCCCAATCGGGCGGGATGGTCTTGCCTTCCTCTCTGGCGACGAGGACCTTGCCCCAGGCGACGTACGTCGTCGCCATGTCGACCACCAGCGGCGGTGCGCTTCCGCCGGGTGCGCCGAAGGCGATCGGGTTCGAGCCGAGGAAGTTCCGCGTCATTCCGGTCGGCGCCATGATGGGATCGGTGTGCGTGAGGGCGATGCCGATCAGCCCCTGCTTCACCGCCAGCTCGACGAAGTACGCCATCGCGCCGCAGTGCGAGCTGTTCCGCGCGCCGACCACGCCGACCCCGGACTCGCGCGCGATCGCGATCGCCTCGTTCATCGCGCGCACCGCGACGAGCTGCCCCATGCCGGCGTCGCCCTCGACCATTGCGGTCGCCGGACCGGTGCGGTTCACGGTGATGCTCGGGCGCGGCTTGATCGAGCCCTTGCGCAGCCGCGTGGCGTAGTGCGGGAGCCGCACCACGCCGTGGCTGTCCACGCCCCGCAGGTTGCTCTCGACCAGGGTCTCGGCGACGAGCCGGGCGTCGGCGGGCGCGAGCCCGAGCTTCTCCAGGCAGGCGGCGGTGAACGCGCCGAGCTTCTCGTGAGAGATCAGGGTGTCGGGCATGGCGAAGCGGACTACGCCGTAGCCAGCTCGGCCTTGACCTCGGACAGGATCCGCGCCGCCTCGCTCCCTTGCACGCGGGCGATGTCGTCCTGGTACTTGAGGAGCGCGCCGAGCGTGTTGTTGATCGTCTCCGGGTCGAGCGCGAGCGCGTCGAGGGCGATGAGCGCCTGCGACCAGTCGATGGTCTCGGCGACGCCGGGCAGCTTGAAGAGGTCCATCCGCCGCAGCCGCTGCACGAACGCCACGACTTCGCGCGCGAGCGCAGCCGGCGCTCCCGGCGCCTTCCGCCGCAGGATCTCGAGCTCGCGCTCGGCGTTCGGGTAGTCGACCCAGTGGTAGAGGCAGCGGCGCTTCACCGCGTCGTGGATCTCGCGCGTGCGGTTCGACGTGATCACGACGATCGGCGGCTCGTCGGCCTTGACCGTGCCGATCTCGGGGATCGTCACCTGGAAGTCGGCGAGCACCTCGAGGAGGTACGCCTCGAACGGCTCGTCGGTGCGATCGAGCTCGTCGATCAGCAACACCGGCGCTCCGGCGAGGTCGCCCTCGAGGGCCTGGAGGATCGGCCGGCGGATGAGGAAGCGCTCGGAGAAGATGTCCTGCGCGATCGCCTCGCGGTCGCGGGTGCCCTCGGCTTCGGCCAGCCGGATCTCGATCATCTGGCGCGAGTAGTTCCACTCGTACACCGCCGAGGCGACGTCGAGGCCCTCGTAGCACTGCAGCCGCACGAGCTTGCGCGCGAGCGTCGCGGCGAGCACTTTCGCGATCTCGGTCTTGCCGACCCCGGCCTCGCCCTCGAGGAACAACGGCCGCTTCATGCGCAGCGCGAGGAAGACGGCGGTCGCCAGGCTCCGCTCGGCGACGTAGTCGGCCTGGGCGAGGAGGGCGGCGGTCTCGTCGATGGAGGCGGGGAGCTCGGGTCTTGGCATTTGTTTCGTGTGGCTGGGGCCCGCGGCGGGACCCAAGAATAGCATTATCATCTCCCGTGTCAGCGTCCAGGCCACGGCCGCGAGGAGATAACCATGCCCAAGTTCGTGATCTCGCCGCACTTCCGGCTGCAGGAATGGGTCGCCGAGGAGAAGGGCTACTTCCGCGACGAGGGCCTCGACTACGAGTTCCGCGACAACTACGGGCCCGGCGATGCCGCAGTGAAGCACGCGACGCCCGACAAGGTGGGCGCGTACCAGAGCTTCGAGCAGGGCCGCGCCTGCGACGTCAGCGGCGCCTGCCACTGGACGGTGAACGTGGCGGCGTCCACGGGCCACGGCAAGCTCTACGCCGACGCCTACTCCGTTTCGCCCGCGGCGGTGTTCGTGCCGCCCGAGTCCGACGTCAAGGATCCGGAGGACCTGAAGGGCGTGACGATTTCGGTCGGCCACCAGTCGGGCAGCCACTACGCGACGATCCAGGCGCTCGAGCAGTACATGCCGCTCGATGCAATCAAGCTGTCGTTCGCCGACGGGCTCCTGTTCAAGCGCATGGAGCTCGCGATCGACCGGAAGATCCCGGCGGTGTCGCTCTTCAGCGGCCCGTACTACTACCTCGAGCAGCTCGGCTTCCGGAAGGTGATCGACACCACGTTCATGATGGCCACGATGATCACCGGCGACCCGGATCCGGAGGACATCCGCAAGTTCTTCCGGGCGCTGCGACGCGCGCAGCGCGACATCGACCTGCGCCCGGAGCTCTACACGCACTACTACAAGAAGGAGTTCCCCGCGCGCTTCGTCGACCTGATCGACACGCGCCGGTGGGGCCCCGGCGAACGCATCGTGTTCGAGCCTTACACCAAGGAGGTGTTCGAGGAGTCGTTCCGGTGGATCGCCGAGCGCGGGATCTTCGCCGAAGGCACGATGGGGGCCGGCCGGTACGAGGATTCGGTGCTGTCGGTCGCCGCGTAGGGAGGGCCACCATGCGTTTCGCTCGCCTCTGCCTCTTCGGTGCCCTGCTGGTCGGCGTCGCGGCATGCAAGGAACCACCCACCCCGACCGACGCGCCGCGATCCACCGGCCTCCCGCAGCCGAGCCACGTGCGTGTGGTCGAGTATCCGGTCGACGCCGTCGATCTCGGACAGGGTTGGCACGAGGAGCAGGCGGTCAAGGCCGTGGCGACCTGCATCGATTTCAAGCCCCTCGCCGACAGCGGTCAGGAGCAGACGATGCGGATCAGCGTGGTGACCGACCGCAGCGATCTCATGAACGAGCTCGATGTCTCGGCGGAAGTCCAGGTGAAGGCGATCGCCTACTCGGTCTCCGGCAAGGCACGCTACGCCCAGGCCGTGGAGATCAAGGCGGAGAGCCTGAACTTCGTCGCTCACGCGCGCGTCGACAACGGCGTCGAGTACACCGGGCCCGCGGAAGTCGGTGGCGTGAAGCGCATCGATCTGACGCCGCGGTACCGCGACCTCGCCCGCCGGGATCCGGCGGCTTTCGAGCGCGAGTGCGGCGACGGGTTCGTTTCGGCGATCCACGCGGGCGCCGAGCTCACGGCGATTCTCGCCTTTGCCGCCCAGAGCAGCGACGAGCGAAGGACTGTCGAAGCCGCGATGAAAGGGTCGGGCTTTGGCCTCGAGGCCGAGGGCAAAGCCTCGGGCACGATGAAGGCCTACGCGGCCAGGAGTGCGCTCACGATCAGCTATTACCAGACCGGCGGCCAGGGCAATCCGCTCCCGACAGACCAGGCGGCGTTTCTCCAGGCCATCCGAACGCTCCCCGTGCTGGCGGCGCAGGACGGCGTCAACTACCGCATCCGGGTCCAGAGCTACCGGTCGCTGCCCGGCTATCCGGCCGTCGACGAGGCCGAGGAGGGCTCGTTCCGCCGCGAGCTCGCGACGAGCTACGGGCGTTTGGCCTCGCTCCGCGATGACGTCGTCGAGATCCTCGAGAGCCTCGAGTCGCCCGAGGTCAAGGCCGGAAAGATCGTTGCCGCAGACGACTATGTCGACTTTCTCGCCGCCCCGGTGACGCGCATGCGAGAGCTGCACGACGAGATCACCAAGAAGCTCAGGGAGTTGACACGATTCGCCGCGGAGTGCGGCTATCTGAACGACGCGCCGCAGGCCAGTCTGCGCGCGCAGTGCGCGTTCCCTGCTGCGCTGAGCGCAGCGCGCGACTACGACTACCGCATCCGCCTGCCGGTCCTCAGGAACCAGACGGCTGCGGCGACCGGCGCGCCGACGGCTGTTCAGATCAAGGACGCGATCATCGAGCAGTACGTGCGGAGCGTCTCGCGTCAACGGTGTGCGCGCGACGTAGCGGACCGCGGGTGCCTCCTCGAGAGCGAGATCGGCGCCCTGCGCGCGTCGCTCGACAAGAAACAATAACGGCAAGCCCCCGCCGCGGCGGGGGCTGCCGTACGGGGTCCCCGCTTGCGCGGGGACGCGCCGCCTACGCCGCGCTCGCGTCTACGCGAGCGCGGCTGCGACGGCGCGCTTCGCCATGACCGTGACGAGGTGCGCCCGGTACTCGGCCGAGGCGTGGATGTCCGAGTTCAGGCCCTTATCGGGGACCTTGACGTTCGCCACCGACTCGGGCGCGAACTTCGACCCGAGCGCCTTTTCCATCTCCGGCACCCGGAAGACCTTCGGTCCGGCGCCCGTCACCGCGACGCGTACGCCGCTGCCGGTGTCGGCCACGAACACCCCGACGATCGCGTAGCGCGAAGCCGGGTTCTTGAACTTCATGTACGCGGCGCGCTTCGCCACCGGGAACTCGACCGCGGTGATGATCTCGCCCGCCTGCAGCGCGGTCTCGAACATCCCCTTGAAGAAGTCCTCGGCCGCGATCTTGCGCTTGTTGGTGTGCACGGTTGCGCCCAGGCCCACCAGCGCCGCCGGGTAGTCGGCCGCCGGGTCGTTGTTGGCGACCGACCCGCCGATCGTGCCCATGTTGCGCACCATGCGATCGCCGATGCCGCTGGCGAGCGCCGCGAGCGCCGGAATCGCCTTCTTCACGTCCGCGGAGGACGCGACCTCGGCGTGGCGCGTCATCGCCCCGATCGTCACCGAGCTCCCGCTCGCCTTGATCCCCTTCAGCTCGGGGACGTCGCCGAGATCGACGACCTGCCCGGGGTTCGCGAGCCGCAGCTTCATCGACGCGATGAGCGTCTGGCCTCCGGCGAGCAGCTTGGCCTCGGGATTCTTGCCGAGCGCCGCCGCGGCGTCGGCTACCGATTTCACCTTCTGGTAGTTGAATGAGTACATCGTTGTCTCCTTAGGCCGCTTTCTTGATCTTGTTCTGCTGGATCGTGCGCCACACGTTCTGCGGGGTCGCCGGCATCGCCATGTCCTTCACGCCCAGCGCGTCGGTGATCGCGTTCATGAGCGCCGCAGGCGACCCGATCGCGCCCGCCTCGC
>DATEDA010000152.1:0-10713 GCA_035286595.1 Burkholderiales bacterium
GGATTCTTGCCGCTGTGATACATGGCGGTCGCCGTCGCCATCGGTGACGGCAGGAATGCCTGGACCTGGTCGGCGCGAAAGCCGTTCCGCTTCAGCCACAGCGCGAGCTCCAGCATGTCCTCGTCGGTCGTGCCGGGGTGCGCCGCGATGAAGTACGGGATGAGGTACTGCTCCTTGCCCGCCGCCTTCGAGTAGCGGTCGAAGAGCTCCTTGAAGCGGTCGTACGCGCCGACGCCCGGCTTCATCATCTTCGACAGCGGGCCCTCGGCGATCGCCTCGGGGGCGATCTTCAGATAGCCGCCGACGTGATGCTGCGCGAGCTCCTTCACGTACTCGGGCGACTCGATCGCCAGGTCGTAGCGCACGCCCGAGGCGATCAGCACCTTCTTGACGCCCGGCACCGCGCGCGCCCGCTGATACAGCCGCACGAGCGGCGCGTGATCGGTGTTCAGGTTCGGGCAGATGCCGGGATACACGCACGACGGCCGGCGGCACGCGCTCTCGATCTCGCGGCTCTTGCACGCGAGGCGATACATGTTCGCGGTCGGCCCGCCGAGATCGGAGATCACGCCGGTGAAGCCCGGGACGGTGTCGCGCACCGTCTCGATCTCGCGGATCACCGAGTCCTCCGAGCGGCTCTGGATGATGCGCCCCTCGTGCTCGGTGATCGAGCAGAACGTGCACCCGCCGAAGCAGCCGCGCTGGATCGCGATCGAGAAGCGGATCATCTCGTACGCCGGGAGCTTCGCATCCCCGTAGGACGGATGCGGCTGGCGCCGGTACGGCAACTCGTACACCCAGTCCATCTCCCTGGTCGCGAGCGGAATGGGCGGCGGGTTGAGCCACACGTCGCTCGCGCCGTGGCGCTGCACGAGCGCGCGCGCGTTTCCGGGATTCGATTCCACGTGCAGGATGCGCGAGGCGTGCGCGTAGAGCACCGGGTCGTCCGCAACCTGCTCGTACGCCGGGAGCCGGATGACGCTGCGGCTGCGGTCGGAGTTCTTCACGCGGCGCTCGAAGCGCACGACGTTGTGCCCGGGCGGCAGCACCTGCGCCCGCTTCGTCCCCGCGTTGTCCTCCATCGCGTAGGGATCGACGGGCGGATTCAGCGGTCCGGGCGTGTCGAGATGCGTCGAGTCGATCTCGATCCAGTCCGGCGGCGGCGATTTGCGCACGAACGCCGTGCCGCGGAGGTCGGTGATGTCGTGAATCCTCTCGCGGGCGGCGAGCCGGTGCGCGATCTCGACGATCTGCCGCTCGGCGTTGCCGTAGACGAGCAGGTCGGCTTTCGCGTCGAGCAGGATCGAGCGACGCACCTTCTCCGACCAGTAGTCGAAGTGGGCGATGCGCCGCAGCGAAGCTTCGATGCCGCCGATCACGATCGGCACGTCCTTGAAGGCCTCGCGTGCGCGCTGTGCATAGACGATCACCGAGCGATCCGGACGCTGGCCGCCCACGTCGCCCGGAGTGTACGCATCGTCGCTGCGGATGCGGCGGTCCGCCGTGTAGCGGTTCACCATCGAATCCATGTTCCCCGCCGTGATGCCGAAGAACAGGTTCGGGGGCCCGAGCGCGGCGAACGGCTCGGCGCTGTGCCAGTCGGGCTGCGCGATGATGCCGACGCGAAAGCCCTGCGCCTCGAGCACGCGCCCGATGATCGCCATGCCGAAGCTCGGGTGATCGACGTACGCATCGCCCGTCACCACGATCACGTCGCAGCTGTCCCAGCCGAGCTCGTCCATCTCGGCGCGCGACATCGGCAGGAACGGGGCCGTGCCGAAGCGCTCGGCCCAGTGCTTGCGGTAGGTGGAGATGTCGCGGGCGGTCTGCATGGAGGGTCGGATTATCCTCTCCTCCGGGAGGAGGGGAGAACCCCGGCCTCACTCCCGCCCGATCCGCGCCAGCAACCGATCGAGCTGACTGGCGAAGCGCTGCCGGTCGCCGTGCGTGAGTGGCGGCGGGCCACCGGTCTGCACGCCGCTCGCCCGCAGCTCGTCCATGAAATCGCGCATCGTCAGCCGCTCGCGGATCGTCTCGGACGAGTACAGCTCGCCGCGCGGGTCGAGCGCGTGGCCGCCGCGTTCGATCACCTGCGCGGCGAGCGGGATGTCAGCGGTGACGACCAGGTCGCCCGGCGCCACCCGGTGCGCGATCTCGTGGTCGGCGACGTCGAACCCTCGCGGCACCTGGAGCGTGCGGATGAAGGGCGACGGTGGCGTGCGCAGCGGCTGGTTGGAGACCAGCGTCAGCGGCGTCCGCGCGCGCTCCGCGGCGCGGTAGAGAATCTCCTTTACGACCGCCGGACAGGCGTCGGCGTCGACCCAGATGTTCATCCCGTGGATTCTAGGCGCCGCCGACGCGTTCGCGCCTAGTCCGTCAAGAACAGCGCCGGATCGACGGCGACCGCGTTGAGATACACGGAGAAGTGCAGATGCGGTCCGGTGACGCGGCCCGTGGCGCCCACCTTGCCGATGACGGTGCCGGCGGACACGGGATCCGCGACGGCCGTGTCGATGGCGCTCAGGTGGGTGTAGAGCGAGAGCAGCCCTTGCCCGTGGTCGAGGATAACGGTCCGGCCGGGGAAGAAGTAATCCCCGGTGTCGATCACGCGTCCCGCGTTCGCTGCGATCACCGGCGTGCCGGTGGGCGCCGCGATGTCCATTCCCGTGTGCGGATTGCGGGCCTGGCCGTTGAAGTAGCGCCGTAGCCCGAACGAGCTCGAGCGCCGCCCGGGCGCGGGCTGCCGCATGGCGAGCGTCGCCGGCGGGGATGCGCTGAAAGCCCTGAGCACGCCGTCGAGATGCGCCCGCTCGCGCTCGTAGCGCGCGAGATTCTCCGCCGAGAGTTCCACCTGGTCCCGCGGCACGGTCAAATGTTGCGAGGCGTACCGCTTGGGCGCGACGTCGATCTCGAATCGCTCGCGTCTGCCGCCGGCAAGCTCCGCTTCCACCCGCACCTTCGCGCCCGGCTTCGTGGCGAGTGCGATGCCGACGAACGCGACCCACTCGTCGCCGTCACGTACGACGAGCACACGGTCGCCGCCGAGGTGCACGCGCGGCGGTTCCTCGGTCGCGCCGAGACGGATTCTCGCGACGCCCCCTGGTACTGGCGACGCGCGCGGTTTCGTGCTCGCCCACGCGGCGGACAGCCACGCCGGAGCAACGAGTGCGGGCGCGAACGACACGATGAACCGGCGCCGGTTCATGACCGGGATTCTAGTGGCCGCGAGGACGAACCCCTTACCCCGTCGCGTCGGAGCGCGACTTGCCCGCCTCGGCCTTCCACTCCGCCATCGGCTTGAAGCTCGGATCCCGCCCGTACTTTGCCTCGATGGCGCGCCACGCCTCCTCCTCGGAGGCGTTGAGATCGATGTCGAGCGGCTCGACGATCGGCTGGCGCACGTAGTACGGCGTGTCCCAGAAGAACTCCAGCCGGTTGCCCTCGACATCGCGGTAATACACCGAGAGCCAGGAACCGTGCGTGATCAGCTCGACGCTGTCGACCCCGGCCTGCTTCAGGCCTTCGTGCCGCTTCCGGAGCTCCGCCAGCGACTTGACCCGGAACGCGACGTGGTTCAGTGCGCCGGCCTCCTTCGGGCCCTGCCGGCCGCTCGCCAGCGCGATCTGGTGGTGGTCGGTTTCCGGGTCGAGCGTCAGGAAGCAGATGTCGTTGCCGCGCGCCCGCCCGACGTCGGACAGGTGGAAGCCGAGCACGTTGGTGTAGAAGTCGAGCATCCGCTTGAAGTCGTAGCAGTAGAGGACGACGTGGCTGATGGTGGCCTTTCCGCGGTTCATGGCTGGCTCCCCTGCGACTACGCGGCTGCCGGCGGCCCCGGGTCGGCGATCAGTCCGGCGGATTCGACGCCGTAGAGGGCGCAGATCTCGTCGTTCTCGCTGTTGTCGCCACTGATCCCGACCGAGCCGAGGATCTCGCCCTCCTTGGAGCGGATCAGGACGCCGCCGGCCGCCGGCACGATGCGCCCCCCCGACGCGCCGATCATCGCCGCGACGAAGCTCGGCTGGGCCGTCGCGCGGCGGGCGAACTCGCGTCCGCCGAAGCCCATCCCGAGCGGGCCCCAGGCCTTGCCGATCGCGAGCTCGGCCCGCAGGATCCCCGACCCGTCGTCGCGCTTGAGCGCGACGAGATGCCCGCCCGGGTCCAGCACCGCCACGGTGAGGGGCTTGAAGCGCCGCTCGCGGCCTTTTTCGAGCGCCTTGTCGACGATCGTGGCGGCGAGGGCCAGAGTCAGCTTGGTCACGGAATGCCCTTTCTGTCGCGGTCAGAAACGTCCGATGGCGCCCATCATACCGATGGCCCTCATGCCGAACATGGCGGCGATGAGCGTGCCGATCAGGAACGCGATCACGATGGCGATGGCGAAGAGCGCGACGGTGTAGCCGATG
The DNA here is from genome assembly GCA_035286595.1 of Burkholderiales bacterium. GTDB lineage: Bacteria > Pseudomonadota > Gammaproteobacteria > Burkholderiales > SG8-39 > DATEDA01. The sequence goes on from DATEDA010000152.1 coordinate 4,404, forward strand.
GCCTCGCGCTCGGGCACCTTCATCAGCAGCGGCGCCCCGAGGTGGAAGAGGTAGAGGCAGTACAGGCCTGCGAGGAGCGTGATCAGCCACGAGACCACCGGCAGGAAGGTGAAGAGGCCGGCCACCCACGAGGCGGTCAGGGGGTAAGCGACGAGCTTGAGAGCCTGGTGCAGATCCCTTCGCCCGCCGAAACGCGGCGCGAGGGCGTCGGCAACGAGACCGAGCACGAACACCATCCCAAGGCTCAGCACGTAACCGGTCAGCGCTGCCTGCAAGGCGACGCCCGTGCTGAGACGCCCGCCGGCGAGCGATCCCACGAACGCCGTGCTGACGAAGCTCGCCACGGCGGGGAGCGCCGCAAGGATCGCCACGTAGCGCAGGTAGAGCATCGCGGGGTCGGTCCGCTCCTCGGCGATGACCGGCCACTCGCTCCGCGGCTGGAGCAGGATGTTGATCACGCGAGTCACGAGGTTCAGTGGGTTCATTGTTCTCTTCCCGCTCGGCCGGCGACCGTGCCAGTATAGGGGCCGGGTCGGGGAGCGACAACGCAGCGACCGGTTCGTCGGCAGCCCGCTCGAGTCCGCGCCACCAGGAGCTTTCGTCATGGATCAAGCCGTCGGCAGCGACACCGCGATCACCGCCGAGCTCATGTACGCGATCGACACCGGCGAGAAGCCGGTCAACGAGACGTTCGGTCCGGGGAACATCCACCGCCGCAGCACCGGCTCGAAGGAGCGGCGGGCGGTCGAGATCCGCGACGGCCGTCCGCTCGCCGGCGGGCTCTCGCTCGACGAGAACGGCTTCGAGTTCGTCCGGCATGCGACCCGGGTCGTGGACTTCTTCGACGCGGCCGAGCTCAAGGCCGTCTACTATCCCGAGGTCGAGCAGCTGATCAAGGATGTCTCCGGCGCCGCGCGCGTGGTCGTCTTCGATCACACGTTGCGCTCCGGCGACGAGGCCGAGCGCGAGGAGAAGCTGGTCCGCGAGCCGGTGCTGTCGGTGCACAACGACTACACCGAGTGGTCGGCTCCGCAGCGCGTCCGCGAGCTCCTCCCCGACGAGGCGGGCGAGCTCCTCCGGCACCGCTTTGCCATCATCCAGGTGTGGCGGGCCATCAACCGGCCGATCCAGGCCAACCCGCTCGCCATCGCCGATGCGCGGAGCCTCGCCCCCGCCGATCTGATCGCCGCCGAGCGCCGCTATCCGCACCGGGTCGGGGAGACCTATCAGGTGCGCTACAACCCCGCGCACCGCTGGTTCTACTTCCCCCAGATGCGCCGCGATGAAGCGCTGGTGTTCAAGGTGTACGACTCGCAGCGGGACGGCCGGGCGCGATTCACCGCCCACACCTCGTTCGTGGACCCGACCTCGCCGCCGGACGCCCCGCCGCGCCAGAGCATCGAGGCGCGGACGCTCGCGTTCTTCGCGCCGGCCTGACCCCGGTTCCGCGACGCACGCGATGGCGAACCGCTGGTCCGCTCGCGAGCTCGCTACGCGCGTCGTGGCGGTCGCGCTCGGCGCGGTCATTCTCGCCGTCGCGTTCGTCTTCTCGCTCGTCATCTTCTCCATCGCGCTCGCGGCGGGCCTGGTGGTCCTCGGATACGTGTGGTGGAAGACGCGGTCCGCACCCCGCTCCGGCGGACGCGTGATCGAGGGAGAAAGCCGGCGCGAGAGCACCCCGCGGATCGAGCGGGACGACCGCTAGCCGCTACGCGGGCGCGACCTGTCGTCCGCGTCCCCGCAAGAGCAGCCACACGGCGATCGACAAGTTCAGCAGGTTCCACGCCATGCCGTTGATGAAAGCGGCCCGGTAGGAACCCGTCAGGTCGAAGATCACGCCCGACATCCAGCCGCCCAGGGCCATGCCGAAGAGCGAGGCCATCAGCACCGTGCCCACCCGCATGCCGGCCTCTCGCGGCGAGAAATACTCGCGCACGATGATGGCGTACGACGGCACGATGCCGCCCTGGAACAGACCGAACAGCGCCGAGATCACGTAGAGCGACACGAGCCCGTCGAACGGCAGGAAGAGCAGCAGCGCGATGCCCTGCAGGCCAGAGCCGAGGAGCAGCGTGCGGACGCCGCCGATGCGGTCGGAGATCCAGCCGAACCCCAGCCGGCTCACGATGCCGAAGCCGAGCATCAGCGACAGCATCTCGGCGCCCCGGGCCACGCCGTAGCCCAGGTCGCCGCAGTAGGCGACGATGTGAACCTGCGGCATCGCCATCGCCACGCAGCAGGCGAGGGCGGCGACGACCAGCAGCGCCTGCAGTGCGCCGGGCGAGATTCCGAGCGGGTGCTGCGGCCACGCGCCCGCCCGCCCGCTTCCCGGCCCGTGCCCGATGGCGGGCGGTCGTCGCCTGAGCACCAGCGCGAGCGGCAGCATGCTCGCCAGGCAGAACATGCCGACGCCGGCGTGCGTCTGCCGCCAGCCGGTGGTCTCGATGAAGTGCTGGACGATCGGAGGCCAGACCGCGCCCGCGAGGTAGTTGCCGCTCGCGATGATCGCCACCGCGATCCCGCGCCGACGGTTGAACCACAGCGACGTGTCGGCGAGGAGCGGCCCGAACGTGGCCGAGCTGCCGAGAAAGCCGATCAGCACGCCCTGCACCAGTGCAAACTGCCAGAGGCTCCCCGCCGAGCTGGCGAGGACGTAGCCGAGCCCCAGGGCGACCGTCCCGACGACCACGGGGACGATGATCCCGAAGCGGTCGGAGAGCCGGCCCATGAGGATGCCCCCCAGGCCGAACCCGACCATCGTCAGCGTGTACGGCAGCGACGCGTCGGAGCGGGCCACGCCGAACTCGGCCTGAATGGCCGGCAGCGCGACGACGGCGGACCACATGCCGACGCCGCCGATGGTGGACAGCAGCAGCGCGACACCGAGACGCGTCCAGGCGTAGGCGGATTCCGCCTCGCCCGCGGCGCGCGAGTTCGACATTCGCTCCTCCCAGCCGCTGTGGAGGAGCGGCAGGCGCGAATCTAACTCAGTGGCGCGCGGGCGTCACCCGCGCATGCCCCAAGTTGCGGCGCAATGCACCAGCGCGCGGCACGCCTGATTCAGAAAATCCGAACTCGATCTCGCGCCGAAATGAATTGTCACCCGCCGCGCCGCTGAGCTAGGCTGATCCGCGGCCTGCCCACCAGGAGTCCGCAATGGCCGCACCCACCAAGCTGCTCACGCACCCTTATTCCGCCTACCACCGCGCCCCGCTGCCGGAGGAGGACCGGGAGCTCACGCACGTCGAGCGCGGCTCGCCCGGCGGCGAGTACCTGCGGCGATTCTGGCAGCCGGTGGCACTCTCCTCGGAGCTCGGCGAGCCGCCGCTCAAGGTGCGCATCCTTGGCGAGGAGCTGGTGCTCTTCCGGACGAAATCGGGCGACGTCGGCCTCCTCGAGCTGCACTGCAGCCACCGCGGCACGTCGCTCGAGTACGGGATCTGCGACGAGCGCGGACTCCGCTGCTGCTATCACGGCTGGCTGTACGGCGTCGACGGCCGCGTCCTCGAGACGCCCGGCGATCCGCCGGAGTCGACGCTGCGCTTCCAGATCTGCCACGGCGCCTACCCGGCGATCGAGCACCAGGGCCTCGTGTTCGGCTACTTCGGTCCGCCGGAGAAGAAACCCGAGTTCCCGATCTACGACAGCTACGAGCACCCCGGCGACCGGCTCGTCCCGTACTACATCACCTATCCGTGCAACTGGTTGCAGGTGCACGAGAACGTCATGGACCCCGCGCACGCGGTGTTCCTGCACACGCGGATCAGCTTCTCGCACTTCGCCGACGTCTGGGGGGAGCTGCCCGCGATGGAATTTCCGGAGACCCCGACCGGCATGGTCTACGTCACCTCGCGCCGCTGGGGCGACAATGTGTGGGTGCGCTCGAACGACATCATCCTGCCGAATCTCGCCCAGGTCGGGCACGTCTGGGAGGACGGCTCCGACCCGAAGGAGTTCAGCCGGGTCGCGATCACGCGGTGGACGGTGCCGCTCGACAACACGACCTGCCGCATCATCGGCTGGCGCCACTTCCACCCCGACGCCGACCCGCGCGGCGTCGCCGACGAGGCAAGATGTGGTCCGGAATCGGTCGACTTCTTCGGCCAGGGGCCGGACCGGCCCTACGCGGAGCGGCAGCGGGTCCCCGGCGACTACGACGCGCAGACCTCGCAGCGACCGGTCGCGATCCACGCGCTCGAGAACCTCACGAAGTGCGACACCGGCGTCGCGCGGCTCCGGCACTTCCTGCGCCGCGGGATCCGCCGCATCGCCGAGGGCGGCGACCCGGAGCTCTCGCCGGTCCGCTCGAACGGGCTGATCCCGACCTACTGCCACGACACGGTGCTGCGCCTTCCGATACGCAATGGCGCGAGCCCGGAGCAAGACAAGGCGTTCGTGCTCGAGGTCGGCAAGCAGGTCACGAAGATCGTCGCCCAGGGTGAGCACCAGAGCGCCGCCGACCGCACCGAGCGGGTGCGCGCGCTGATCCGCGAGTACGCCGAGCGCAGCCGCATGGCGCTCGCACAGTAGCCAGCTGCCGGGCAACCCGCGCGGCGCTGGTTTAGAACAAGGACACCAGGAGCATGCAGAGCCCGATCCATCCGGGGCCGGTCGCCTGGACCGGCGAGAACCCCGGGATCTACCTCAAGGACACCCAGGACGGCCCGTGGACGGGTCTCATGACGTTCTTCCGCATCGTCTGGTCGCCGCACGGCATGGGCCACGGCGCCGTCGTGCTCGACGAGCCGGGGACGGAGAAAGGCTTGCCCGAGGTGCGCAACTTCTGCATCACCGACAACGAGCCGCTCGCGCGCTTTCTCGTCGCCGAGTTCTTCTCGAAATTCATGTCGTTCCGCGTCTCGCCGGGGATCAAGGCGATCTCGTATCTGCCGCTCGTCGAAGCCCGCCGCGCCGGCGACACCCGCAGCCGCTACGAGGAGATCGTGCGCTCGAAGGACCTCGAGGTCGTCATGACCTGGGACTCACTCGGCGCGCCGTACGCGGTCGACATGCCGCCAGACCGAGGCCCGACCAAGGTGCACGAGATGTACAGCCTGTTCATCGACGCCGCCGACGCGTCGGTCACCGTGAACGGGCGACGCTTGCGCGGCCAGGTCGCGAGCCGCGATTTCGCGGACACGAAGAAGAGCACCGCCTTCCTCGCGTTCTCGGAGTCGTGGATGCGCGCCGGCTGATCGGGCGCGCGAGGCGCGGGGCGCAGGGGAACCCCCATGGTCGAGCTCGCTCAATATCTTGCCTCGGGCGTGGTCGTGGGCGCGATCTACGGCCTGATCGCGATCGGGTTCACCACGGTCTACAACGCCACCGGGATCGTCAACTTCGCGCAGGGCGACTTCTCGATGCTCGGCGCGCTCGCGACCATCGCCGCGCTCGCCGCAGGCGTCCCGCTGCTCGCGGCGATCGTCCTCGCGGTGCTCGCCGTGGGGCTGCTCGCGAGCGTCATCGAGCGCGTCGCGATCCGGCCGGTCGGCGCCGACGTGCTGCGCGGGATCATCATCACCATCGGCGTCGGCGTCTCGCTGCAGGGCGTCGCCGTCATCATCTGGGGCACCGACGCCCAGCCGCTGCGCGCGTTCTCGGGCGAGCGGTCGATCGGGCTCGCCGGCGTCACCATTCCGCCGCAGGCGCTGTGGGTGGTCGGGACCGCTGCGGTGCTGATGTGCGCGCTGTATGTTTTTCTCACGCGCACCTATTTCGGCAAGGCGTTCCGGGCCTGCGCGCTCAACCCGTTCGCGGCGAGCCTGATGGGCATCCCGACCGCGCGCATGCGGCTCGCGAGCTTCTTCCTCTCCGGGCTGATCGGCGCGGTGGCCGGGATCATCATCGCGCCGATCGCGCTGATCCAGTACGACAGCGGGATCTTCCTCGGTATCAAGGGCTTCGTCGCCTGCATCATCGGCGGCTTTGGCAACCCGATCGGCGCGGCGCTCGGCGGGCTGCTCCTCGGTCTGCTCGAGTCGCTCGCCACCGGTTACCTGAGCTCCGGCTACAAGAACGCGATCGCGTTCGTGGTCCTGCTCCTGTTCCTGTTCGTTCGCCCCGGCGGCATCTTCGGCGAGCTCGAGGCGGTCAAGCGATGATCCGGCTCGCCGTCCTCGCGGTCGTCCTCGCCGCGGTCTGGCTCTCGGGGAGCGTCTACCTGATGAACCTCGCCGTGGTAACGGCGCTGTTCGCGCTGCCGGCGTTGGGCCTGTCGCTGCTGATGGGTTACACCGGCCAGATCTCGCTCGGGCACGCGGCGTTCGTCGGCCTGGGCGCCTACGGCACCGCGATCCTGGTGAAGCACCTC
>DATEDA010000153.1:0-5926 GCA_035286595.1 Burkholderiales bacterium
CTGCGCGAGCGCTGGCTGAGATACTCGCCGGCGACGTTCGCTCCGACCTTCGCCCAGGCGCCCTTCTGGATCGCCTTGAGATGATGCTTCTGCACGACGTGCGCGATCTCGTGCGCGAGCACGCCCGCGAGCTCGGCTTCGCTGCGCATGCGCATCGCGAGCCCCTTGGTCACGAAGATGTAGCCGCCCGGCGTGGCGAACGCGTTGATGTTGTCGCTCTCGAGCACGCCGAACCGCCAGTTGAGATCGGGACGCTCGGAGTGCGACGCGAGCCAGCGCCCGACGGTGTTGACATAGCGCTGCAGGTTCGGGTCCGCGACGAGGGGCGCCGCGCCGAGCAGTACCGCGCCCCATTCCTGGCCGAGCTGGACCTCCTGCTTCTCGTCGATCTCGGTGGTCGCCTGTACCACCCCCCGGGCGGTGTCGATGAGCCGCCCGAAGTCGATGTTGAGCTGGGCGTGCGCCGGGCCGGGGCTCGAGAGCGTCGCGGGGACCGCGAGCGCAGCGACCAGACCGGCGAAGCGAAGCGTGCGTTTCATGACGGTCCTTCCGCTACTGGCTGAACGGCGACGAGCCGGGCGGCGGCGTGGCGGGCGCTGCGGCGGCGGACGACCCCGTCAGGTAGTCGACAGGCTGCGAGGCGAGCCGCGGATCGCCGCCGGCGAACGCCTGAGCGTCCTGCCGGCTCACGCCAAACCCCTGCATCTTCTGCAGCTCGGCGAAGTTGGGCTGCGCGTTCTGGATCTGCTCCTTGTCGAGCCCGCGCACGCCGGTCGTCACCGACGCGCCGCTCGATCCCGAGCGCGCGATGCCGAAGAGCGACCCGAGCCCGGACGAGCCGCTCCGGGTCTCGCCGGGCGAGCCCATCCGCACCGACAGCATGCGAACCCAGCCGGTCAGGGTGCTCGACTTGATCTCGAGCCAGCCGCCCAGGCGTTTGGTCACCTCCACCGGCGCCTTCTCGGCGAGCTTGCCGACCGTCGCCGCGTCGTCATACGGTTCCTTCTTCACGGCGACGTCGCGGATGGTGTAGCCGGGTTGCGCCGCAGCGACGCCGCAGCCGAGCGCGAGCACGAGCGCGGTAACGAAGGCCTTCATGGCGGGGTTCCCTCCCCCTCGGATGGGCGCCTCACGCGGGCTTGGGCGCGGGCTCGAAGAGCTCGACCTCCTGCGTGCGACCCTTGACTTTATAGGATCCGCGCGGCGCAAAGTCAAAGGCACTTCCGCACGCCTCGACGGTGTCGCGCGACACGAGCACCCGGCTCACCCCTTTGGTGAGGCCTTCGATGCGGCTCGCGAGGTTGACGGTGTCGCCGATCGCCGTGTAGTCGAGCTTCTGCTCGGCGCCGATGAACCCGACCACCGCGCGGCCCGAGTGGAGGCCGATCCCGACGTCGAACGTCTCGGCGATGTCGCTGCCCTGCGCGGCGAGCTCGCGCCGGAACGCCTCGAGCACCTGGGTCATCTCGAGCGCCGCCGCCACCGCCGCCCGGGCGTGGTCGGGACGCTCGACCGGCGCACCCCAGAACGCCATGATGCAGTCGCCGATGAACTTGTCGAGGGTGCCACCGTGCCGGAAGATGACCTCGACCTGGCGGCTGAAGTAGCGGTTGAGGAGCGCGACGATCTCCTGCGGCGAGTGCGTCTCCGAATGCGCCGTGAAGCCGCGGATGTCCGAGAACAGCACTGTCACTTCCTTCTCCTGGCCGGAGAGCGACTCGGGCGTCGCGCCCTTGTCGACGAGCTGGCTCACCACCTGCGGGTTGAGGAAGCGGCTGAAGAGCGTCACCGCCTGCTCGCGCGTGCGCTTCTCGCGCAGGTACTCGATGAGCGAGGCGGCGAAGAAGAACGCCCAGGCGAACGCGAGCGGCGCGAACACCGGAACGAGCGAGCCGCGTCCGACCGCGCCGTAGCTCGCCCACAGCAGCACCGCCGAAACCCCGGCGAGCGTGCCGGCGAGGCGGGCCGCGTTCCAGCGGCGCCGGAGCGCGAGGAACAGGAGGCCGATCAAGGCGAGCGCCAGCACGATCGGCACAGCGTCCGGGGCGCGGATCATCCAGCGCTGGTTCTTCAGGTTGTCGAGCGCGGTCGCGATGACCTCGACGCCCGGGTACAGGCTCGCGATCGGCGTGACCCGCAGGTCGTGCATGCCGCTCGCCGCGGTGCCGACGATCACGATCTTGCCGCGGAACTCGTCCCGCGGCCGCTGGCGCTCCCTTCGTCCCAGGTCGAAGTACACGTCGCCGTAGGGGACGTGCCGGAACGCACCGACGCCGCCGCGCCACGCGAGCACGATGCTCTCGCCGTCCGGCACCGCGTAGCCGAGATCCTGCGCCACCCGTGCCGGCAGGCTCGGAATCTCCCAGCCGTAGGCGTCGCGGCGCAGGTGGTAGCGCCGCCCCACGCCATCCGGGTCCTCCAGGAAGTCGATCAACCCGAGCCGCCAGTGCTTCGAGTCGATCGCGCTCGGGACGAGCAGCATCACGCGCGCGTCGAGGTCGGCGCGCGTCGTCTTGCGGATCCCGAGCGGCTCGGCGACCTGAGCGAGCGGCACGCCCTTCGGGTCGTCCGCAGGCGCGAGGCGCGCCATCGGGAAGTACACGTTCGCGAGGCCCTCGAGCGCATCGTTGAAGGCGCGATCGTGCTCCGGGCGGAACCTGTCCGGCTCGGCGAAGAGGATGTCGAAGACGATCGCCTTCGGCTGCTGCGCGGCGAGCCCCGCAACCAGCTCGCCGTGCACGGAACGGGGCCACGGCCAGCTGCCGGCCCCCTGCTGCATCGCCGCGAGGCTCTTCTCGTCGATGTCGAGGATGACGATGTCCGGATCGGGCGTGAGCTTCGCCGCCTGCGTCCGCACGAAGAAATCGAGCAGCCGGTTCTCGAGCGGCGCGAGGAGGTGCAGGAACCCGATTTCGAGGACGGCAAGCGCCGCGACAACGGCGGCCGCGAGGTGGAGCGGCCTCTTCTGGGCGGGGCGCATGGCGTGAATCGTAAGGGATGGACCGCGATGCGGCAAAATCCGGTCTAATGGCGTCGGCCGCTCGCTCGCGTCCAGCGTTGCTGCGGTCGGAGAACGCGATGGACGATCCGAGTGCCGTGCGCTTCGAGACCTCGGAAGTGTTGCGTCTCTTCCCGGTGTTCGTGTGGAAGGCGCAGCTCGCCGCCGAAGTCTGTCGGCCGATCAACGCCGCGATCCGCGAACTGCTGGCCGAGCTCGCGCCCGGTGCGCCGGCCTCCGGGACGCTGTGGCAGTCCGGCCATGGGCTCCATCGCCGTGCCGCCTGCGCCGGCCTCGTGCAGGTGATCGAAGGGGCCGTCCGCGAAGTCCTCGACTTCCTGAAGATCGGCGCCCGCGAGTTCGCGATCAGCGGCTGCTGGGCGAACGTCGCCGCGCCCGGCGGGTGGCACCGGATGCACGCCCATCCGAACAACTTCCTGAGCGGCGTGTACTACGTACAGGTGCAGGAGGGCGCCGACACGATCTGCTTCCACGACCCGCGCCCGCAGGCCGGCGTCATTCGGCCCCCGGTCATCGAGCTCACCGCGTACAACACCGATCAGGTGGTCGTGAACGTCGGGGTCGGAATGCTGCTCGTGTTCCCCGCTTGGCTGCCGCACTCGGTCGACTCGAACCGCAGCGCGCGCAGCCGCATCAGCGTGAGCTTCAACGTCATGTTCGGCGATCTCGCCGCGCAGCTGGCGCAGCCGCTTTGGGGCGAGGCGTAGGACGCCGCGCGCGACATTGGCGCGGGCCGGTAGTCATGGCGCGCACGCCCAATTGGTGCCGTCGAGGACGCGTCGCAAGCGCGGCGTTCACGCCGGGCGTCCCGAGCGACGCGTGACTTCTTTCCTCCCGACGGGCACCGCGCATGTGCATCCACGCGCCCAATCTTGGGGCGCCCGTGAGGATCGCGAACGCCGTGTTGCGAAGTGCTTCCGCGACGCTGAATGCCGGTTGCACAGGATCAGCTTCCGGATCTAACTCGCCCTCCGTGGCACGGACGCTGCTTCCCGTGGGGAGGCGCGGACCATCGGGCCGCGAGGGGAGACTCACCATGGATCAGGATCTGCTCAAGGCGCTTGCCCACTTCAAGATCCTTCTCAAGAAGGTGAAGGGGGTGCAGGTCGACCTGGAGAAGCTGCTCCGCGATGCCGCATACGGCCGCCAGATCATGGCGCTCGCCGAGGAGTCCGAGAACGAAACGCTGGTGTTCGTCGCGCTCTCGATCAAGGACAAGCTGGGGCACTTGAAGGTCGCCCCGGCGGCCGCAGCGCCGGCGCCGGCGGAGAAGCCGCAGGACAAGAAGCCCGCGGCGCCGAGCGGCAAGTACTTCTACGGCCCGCGCTCCTGAGCGAGGCGCGCGGCGCCACAGCCGCAAGCCGTCTGATGCGCGGCGGTCCCGCGAGGCCCGCCGCAGGGGAGGGAGTTGCGCATGAATCCGCAGTCACGCTTCGTGAAGACAGAGAAAGGCCAGGAGGAGATCCGGAACCGCACCCACCGGCTCCAGCCGCGGCTGCGATCGCTGCTCGTCCTCGTCGACGGGACGAAACCCGTGGCGGAGCTCGTCCAGGCGGCAGCCGCCTTCGGCGGCGGTCCGGGGTTCCTCGAGGCGCTCATCAAGGAAGGGTTCATCGAGGAGGCCCTCAACGGCAAGCACGCCGCGGCGATGCGACCTGCGCCGCCGCCGGCGGCTGCGCCCGCGCCGCGGCCGGCACCCGCGGCTGCGCCGGCACCGGCGGCCGCACCCGCGCCGCGGTCCGCACCCGCGGCTGCGCCGGCCGACGAGGCCGACCGCGTGTATGCGGCGAAAGCGGCGATGCGCCGCTACATCAAGGTCGCCGCCGGGATGCTCGAGGCGCGCACGCTGAACAAGCTCGTCGACGACGTTCGCACGCTCGCCGACGTGGCGCGTTGTCTCGGCGAGCTGCGGCCGCGGTTCGAGTCGAACGGTTACGACGAGGCGTTCGCCACGATGGACGCCGAGATCGCCGGGATCGTCAAAGGCTGATTGCTCGGCGGCCGCGGCGCGGCCGCCGTTCGCCGGTCGGCTTCGGCCGGGGCCCCTGCTGCGGGAGCGGCAGCGCGGTCTGGTACTTCACCTGCTTCAGCGCGAAGCTCGACTTGATGTTGCCCACGCCGGGGGCGCGCGAGAGGAAATCGACGATGAACCGCTGGAACGCGGGCACGTCGGGAACGACGACCCGCAGCAGGTAGTCGGCGTCGCCGGTCATCAGATAGCACTCCATCACCTCCGGACGCGCGCGCACCGCGCGCTCGAACGCCTCGAGCGCCGGCTCGATCTGCTTCTCGAGCGTCACCTGGATGAACACGCTCACCGTCAGCCCGAGCTTCACCGGGTCGAGGAGCGTGACGTAGCGGCGCACGAGCCCCTGCTCTTCCAGTCGCCGCACGCGCGCGAGGCACGGTGACGGCGACAGGTTCACCGCGCGGGCGAGGTCGACGTTCGACAGGCGCGCGTCGTCCTGCAGGCGATCGAGGATCTGCCAGTCGATCGCGTCGATCGTCTCTTGCAGCATGAATGATTCTTTCATAGCTGAAACAAAGAACATTATGCTGTGAAATCCGGGTTCTGGCAGGAGATTCGGAAACACATGCTCGGCGATCGGCGCTAGCATCAAGGATCTCCCGGCCTCGACTTCCACCATGACCCAGCTCTACGAGCTCGCGCCTTGGGCGTTCTGGCGAGTGACGCCGCCCGACGCCGACCCCACCGAGACGAAGGAGTGGCTCGAGGCGTTCGACGCGCTCGTCGCGGCCGAGGGGCCGGAGCGTGCGACGTTCCTGCTGAAGAAGCTCCTCGATCGCGCGCGCGCGCGGCGGGTCCCGCTGCCGCCGGTCTTCAACACGCCGTACAAGAACACCATCGCGCTCGAGGACCAGCCGCAGTTCCCCGGCAGCCTCGAG
>DATEDA010000154.1:0-7884 GCA_035286595.1 Burkholderiales bacterium
CTACTCGCGGACGACCGAGCTCGCCGCCGAATACCAGCGGGCGATGAAGCTGCACTTTCCGAACGAGCCGCTCTCGTACGCGAGCCTGGAGGCGTACGCGAGCGCGAAAGTGCTGGCCCAAGGCCTGCGCCGCGCCGGCAGGAATCTCGCGCGCGAGGGGTTCATGGCGGCGCTCGAGACGATCGGCACGATCGATCTCGGCGGCGTGCTGGTGCGCTATTCGCCGTCGAGCCACGTCGGCTCGACCTTTGTCGATCTCGTCATCTACAACAAGACCGGGCGCTTCGTGAACTGAGCGCCAGCGTCGGCCGGGCGCTAGACGCGGTAGAAGTCCACCCGCTCCCCGACGCCCGCCTCGCGGAACGCCATCCGCCGCTTCTGGCACTGCGGACAGCGGCCGCAGTGCACCGGATAGCCGAGCAGGCACGAATACGTCGTGTCGTAGTCGACGCCGAGCTCCACGCCGCGCCGGACGATCTCGCTTTTCCCGAGGCTCACGTACGGCGTGCGCAGCTCCACGCCGCCGAGCAGCCCGCAAGTCAGCCGGAACTGCGCGAGGAACGCGTGCGACGCCGACGGATAGTCGAGCGTGTCGCCGTGGTTCACCGCGAGGTACAGCGTCGCCGCGCCGAGATTCGTCGCGTAGGAGAGTCCCAGGCTCAGCGCGACGAGGTTCCGGTGCGGCAACGGCACGTGGGCCTTGCGGTCCTGGCCGCGCCGGAAGGTCGCGCCGACGCGCGCGAGGTCGAGCGCGACGACCTCGACGCCGAGCGGCTCGCAATGGCCCTCGGCCGCGCGGCGCTCGAGCGGCGCGGCGCGCTGCCCGTAATCGATGAACAGCGCCTGGAGTTGCTCGCCGGCACGGGCGAGCTGATGGAGGAGGGTCGTGCTCTCGACGCCGCCGGAGGCGAGCAGGATCGCGGGGCCGTCCATGGCGCCGCGAAGCGTAGCACGCGGCTTATAATCGCCCTCGATGACCTACTACGCCAGGCACGTCTTCTTCTGCTGCAACCAGCGCGACGCCGGCGCGGCGTGCTGCCAGAACCACGACGCCGACGCGATGCGCACCTACTGCAAGGACCGCGTCAAGGAGCGCAAGCTCGGGGGGCCGGGCAAGGTGCGCGTGAACAAGGCCGGCTGCCTCGACCGCTGCGAGGAGGGCCCCTGCGTCGTGGTGTACCCGGACGCCGTCTGGTACACCTACGTCGACAAGTCCGACATCGACGAGATCATCGAGGAGCACCTCGTCCACGGCCGCGTCGTCGAGCGCCTGCGCCTATGATCCGCAAGCCGGAGCGGGCGCTCGTCGCGGGCGCCGCCGGCGACATCGAGGTCGTCGTCGACCATCCGGCGGTGTTCCCGACCGAAGGCGCGGACGAGGCGGCACGCGGCATCGCGCTCGTCGCCCATCCCCACCCGCTGTTCGGCGGGACGCTCGACAACAAGGTCGCGCAGACGCTGGCGAAGACCTTCACCGAGCTCGGCTACGTCGCGCTCCGGCCGAACTTCCGCGGCGTCGGCGGGAGCGCAGGCGAGCACGACCACGGCTTCGGGGAGACCGACGACCTCGTGCGCGTCGTCGACTGGGCGCACGGGCGCTTCGGCCCGCTGCCGGTCGCACTCGCGGGATTCTCGTTCGGCGCTTACGTGCAGACGCGCGTCGCGAAGCGCGTGACGCCGGAGCGCATGGCGCTCGTCGGCGTGCCGGACGGGCTCGTGACCGGCGGCCGCACCTACCAGTCCGAGCCCGTGCCGCCCGATACGATCGTGATCCACGGCGAGTTGGACGAAACGGCGCCGCTCGCGAACACGCTCGCGTGGGCCCGGCCGCAGGAGCTGCCGGTCGTCGTCGTGCCCGGCGCGGACCACTTCTTCCATCGCAAGCTGCATCTCATCAAGAGCATCATCAAGGGGCAGTGGCGGTGAAGCAGGAAGCGCCTCAACCCCCCGTTCCCTCCCCTTCCCTCCCCCGTAGCGCGGTGGAGGGTGGGGGTGCCGTGCTGCGCGTGCAGAGCCTCCGCAAGCGCTACGGCGAGCTCGAGGTGGTGGCCGGGATCTCGCTCGCGATCCGGCGCGGCGAGTGCTTCGGCCTGCTGGGGCCGAACGGCGCGGGCAAGACGACGACGCTCCGGCTCTGCCTCGGCCTCATCGGACCCGACGCCGGCGAGATCGAGCTGATGGGCGAGCCGGTGCCGCTGCGGGCGCGCGTCGCACGGCGCGCGGTCGGCGTCGTGCCGCAGATGGACAACCTCGATCCCGACTTCACCGTCGAGGAGAACCTGCTCGTCTACGGGCGCTACTTCGGGCTCCCGGACGCGACGATCCGCGCCCGGCTTCCCGAGCTGCTCGAGTTCGCCGGGCTCGCCGGGCGCGCGGCGAGCCGCATCCAGACGCTGTCCGGCGGCATGCGGCGCCGGCTGATGCTCGCGCGCGCGCTCGTGAACGATCCCGAGCTCGTCTTCATGGACGAGCCGACGACCGGCCTCGATCCGCAGGCTCGGCACGTGATCTGGGATCGCCTCCGGCAGCTGCTCGCGCGCGAGAAGACCATCCTGCTCACGACCCACTTCATGGAGGAGGCCGAGCGGCTCTGCGACCGGATCGCGATCATGGACCGCGGCCGGTTCATCGCCGAGGGCACCCCGCGCGAGCTCATCGCGCGGCACATCGAGCCACACGTGGTCGAGGTGCACGGCGACGGCCTCGACGCCTGGTCGGCGGCCGAGGGCTCGCGCCTGGCTTCCCGCCTCGAGCGCAGCGGGGAAACCGCCTTCTGCTACACCACGGATGCCGCGCCGCTCCTCGCGAGCCTAGAGCGCACGAGCGGGCTGCGCTATCTCCATCGTCCGGCCAGCCTCGAGGACGTGTTCCTCAAGCTGACCGGACGCGAACTCCGGGACTGATCGCCATGAACAGCTACACCCTCCCCCGCCTCTCGGTCCGCTTCGTCCCCGTCTGGCGGCGGCATTTCCTGGTCTGGACCAAGCTCGCCGCGCCTTCGGTGCTCTTCAACCTCGCCGACCCGACGATCTACATGCTCGGCCTGGGCTTCGGCCTCGGCGCGCTGCTGCCCGAGGTCGGCGGCGTGTCTTATATCGCCTTCCTCGCCGCCGGCATCATCTGCTTCTCGACCATGAACACCGCGACGTTCGAGGCGCTCTACTCGGCGTTCTCGCGCATGCACGTCCAGCGCACTTGGGATGCGATCACCAACGCGCCGCTCGCGCTGGACGACGTGGTGCTCGCCGAGCTCGTGTGGGCGGCGACGAAGAGCTGCCTCTCGGGGCTCGCGATCCTGGTCGTGGTGTACGCGCTCGGGGTCGTGACCTCGCCGCTCGCACTGGCGACGCTGGCAGTCGTGCCGCTGATCGGGCTCTGCTTCGGCGCGCTGGGGCTCGCGATCACGGCGCTGTCACCGTCCTACGACTTCTTCAGCTACTACTTCACGCTGGTCATCACGCCGATGGCGATGCTCTCCGGCGTCTTCTTTCCCCTGGAGCAGCTGCCCGTGCCGCTGCGGATCGCGGCCGAGGTGCTGCCGCTCGCGCACGCGGTCGAGCTCGTCCGGCCGCTCACCTTCGGTGCGCTGCCCGAGAACGTGCTCCTGCATGTCACCGTGCTGCTTGCCTACGCCGTGGTCGGCTTCTATGCTGCGACGGTGCTCCTCCGGCGGAGGCTGGCAAGCTGATTGAGGGACGGCGCGCGTCCAAATGCTCTGGATCAAGACCCTGCACATCGTCTTCATGGTGACGTGGTTCGCCGGGCTCTTCTACCTCCCGCGGCTCTTCGTGTATCACGCGCTGGCGACCGACCGCGAGGGAGCCGAGCGCTTCAAGGTGATGGAGCGCAAGCTCTTCTTCGGCATCATGATGCCGGGCGCGGTGCTCACGATCGCGTTCGGACTGTGGCTGTGGCTCGGCTACGGCATCGGCGCCGGCGCCGGCTGGCTGCACGCCAAGCTCGCCGTGGTGCTGCTGCTCATCGGCTACCACGCCTGGTGCGGGAAGCTCCTCATGGACTTCAAGCGCGATCGCAACACCAGGAGCCACGTCTGGTACCGCTGGTTCAACGAGGTGCCCGTCGTGCTCCTCCTGGCCGCGGTCATCCTCGCCGTGGTGAAGCCGATCTGATGGCCGTCACCGCTCAGTGCGTCCGCGAGGCGGCCGCGACGATCGCCGGAGCCGTGATCCAGACGCCGTGCCTTGTCTCGCGAACGCTGTCGGAGATCACCGGTGCCCAGGTCTGGCTCAAGTTCGAGAACCTGCAGTTCACCGCGTCGTTCAAGGAGCGGGGTGCGCTGAACAAGCTCGCCGCCCTCTCGGGGGCGGAGCGCGCCGCCGGCGTGCTCGCGGTCTCGGCAGGCAACCACGCGCAGGCGGTCGCGTACCACGCCCGCCGGCTCGGCATCAAGGCCGTGATCGTCATGCCGCGGTTCACGCCGCACGTGAAGATCGAGCGCACGCGGGATCACGGCGCCGAGGTGATCCTGGAAGGCGAAACCTTCGACGAGGCGATGGCCGCCGGTCGCGCGCTGGCGAAGGCCCGCGGGCTCACCGCCGTGCATCCCTACGACGACGAGCGGGTCATCTGCGGCCAGGGAACCGTGGCGCTCGAGATGCTCGCCGCGCAGCCGGCGCTCGAAGCTCTGGTCGTACCCGTCGGCGGCGGCGGGCTGATCGCCGGAATGGCGGTCGCGGCGAAGGACCTCGCGCCTGCGATCGAGCTCTACGGCGTGGAGACGAGCGGCTTCCCGGCGATGCGCTGCGCGCTGCAGGGCGCGCCTGCAGCGTTCGCCACCAGCACGATCGCCGAGGGCATCGCGGTCAAAGCGCCGGGCGCGCTCACGTTGCCGATCGTGCGCACGCTCGTGCGCGAGGTCCTCCTCGTCGACGACGGCGACATCGAGCAGGCGATCGTCATGCTGCTCGAAATCGAGAAGACCGTGGTCGAGGGCGCCGGCGCCGCCGGGCTCGCCGCGCTGCTGCGGCATCCGGAGCGCTTCCGCGGCCGGAAGGTCGGCGTCGTGCTCTCCGGCGGCAACATCGATCCGCTCCTCCTCTCCGACATCATCGAGCGCGGGATGGCGCGGTCCGGGCGCCTGGCGCGGTTAATGGTCGAGCTGCGCGACCTGCCGGGCGCGCTCGCGAAAGTGACGGCCTGCCTCGCCGAAGCGAACGCCAACATCGAGGAGGTCCACCATCAACGGGCCTTCACGCACCTCCCGGTGCTCTCGGCGGAGGTGGAGTTCGTGCTGCAGACGCGCGGGCCGGAGCACGTGGCCGAGATCGTCGCCGCGCTCGGCCGGGCGGGGTTCAAGGCGGTCGTCGTCGCCGATTGAGTCTCGCCGCGCTCATTGGGCGTTAGAAGCAGGGGTCCGACTATGAAGGTTGAGATGGAAGCAATCGGCCGCGTCGAAGCTGTTCGCACGCGCGCGGAGGATGACTTCTGGGGAGGCGGGGAATCCTGCATCACCCTCTCCGACCGGTACGAACCCGAGGCGCTGGACGGGATTGAGGCGTTCTCTCATGCGGAGGTGCTGTTCCTCTTCGACCAGGTTGACCCGTCGAAGATCGTCACCGGGGCGCGTCATCCGCGAAACAACCCGAAGTGGCCGGCGATCGGAATCTTCGCCCAGCGCGGCAAGAACCGGCCAAACCGGATCGGAAGCACCATCTGTCGCATTCTGCGGCGCGAAGGTCGTCGACTGTTTGTCGCCGAACTTGACGCGATCGACGGAACTCCCGTGCTGGACATCAAGCCGGTCATGTCGGAGTTCCTTCCCAGGGAGGAAGTTCGGCAACCATCCTGGTCGCGCGAGTTGATGAGCCAGTACTGGAAGAAGGGGCCAGCCACATGAGCAAACTAGCCGCGAAGATCAAGGAGGAGATCTATGCACTGCTCCCGCCCACGATTTTCTTCTTCATTGCCCTGCACCTCGTTGCGCTCTTCCGCGTCCTGATGCTGAAAGGGACAGGGATCGCGCCCGGCACGACGGTATCGGTGACAGTCGCAGCGCTGATCATCGGCAAGGCGGTGCTGATCGCGGACTTGCTGCCGTTCATCAATCGCTACCCCGACAAGCCGCTCGTGTACAACGTCGCCTGGAAGACCACGATCTACTTTCTGATCGCCATGCTCGTCCACTATCTGGAGCAGCTCGTCGACTTCTGGCGAGAGGCCGGTGGTTTGATCGCCGGCAACCAGAAATTGCTGGCGGAGATCGTGTGGCCGCATTTCTGGGCGGTCCAGATCCTGCTGCTGGTATTGATTCTGATGTACTGCACGATGCGCGAATTCGCGCGCGTGATCGGAGAGGGCGAGGTGCGACGCATATTCTTTGGGCCGCTGCGCCAAACGGACGGGCACTCGTCCTGAGGAGGACAGCATGCGTCGGGCTCTTGTCGTCCTGTTGGTCGGCGTGGTGTCCGCATCGAACCCCGCTTTGGCGACCGCCCAGGAATCGGTGTTCCTCGAGGAACTGACATGGACCGAGGTCCGCGACGGCATTCGTGCCGGCAAGACGACGGCCATCATTCCGACCGGGGGCACCGAGCAGAACGGCCCCCACATGATCCTGGGCAAGCACAGCATTCGCGTGCGGTTCGCGGCCGGCGAGATCGCCACCCGGCTCGGGGATGCGCTCGTGGCGCCGGTGATGGCCTACGTCCCCGAGGGCGAGATCGCTCCGCCGACCGGTCACATGTGGGCTCCCGGCACGCTCACCCTGCCGCCCGAGTACTTCGCCAAGGTCGTCGAGTTTGCCGCCCGAAGCCTTGCGGCGCACGGAATCCGGGACATTGTCCTGATCGGGGACAGTGGTCCGAACCAGGCGCCATTGAAGGCCGTGGCGGACATGCTCAACAAGGAATGGGCTACGACCGCCGTGCGGGTACATCATGCGTCCGCATACTACGAATCGCAGGTGGGATCCCGTCCGGGCGCAAAGCCGATCGAGGGCGACTTCGTGGCCTGGTTGAAGGCGCAAGGAGAGAAGGCCGAGGACATCGGAACGCATGCGGGTTTGGGCGACACTTCGCTGCTGCTTGCCGTCTATCCGCAGGGGGTGCGGCAGGGCAAGCTGGCGCCCGGACGCCCCGGCGATGGCAGCGGTGTCACGGGTGACCCCACGAAAGCGAGCGCTGCGTACGGAAAGAAGGGCCTGGACATCGCGATCCAGTCTGCGGTTCGCCAGATCCATGAGCTTCGGGTAGCGAGCCGCAAGCAATAGGAGTCTTCGCGGATGAATCAGGTCAACCTCGCCGAGAAGCTGAGCATTGGTCCATCAACGTCGTTGTCCTGAATCCATGGTTCCTGGGTGCGTTCTTTGGAACGGCCGCGGCTTGCGTCGCTGCGTTGATCTGCTCACTATTGCAATGGCACGAACCGGGCGCCGTTTACCTGTTCCTGGGCGCCGTGTTTTATCTGGCGGGTAGTCTGCTGGTGACGATGGTGTTCAACGTGCCCAGGAACCAGGCGCTTGCAGCCATCGGGCGGGCCGACCCTGGGGCCGCGAGCCGATGGACCGGCTACGTCGCCGGCTGGACGGCCTGGAACCACGTGCGAACGGCGGCGTCGCTTGCCGCCGCGGCATCGTTCAGCATCGCGCTCCGTTTTTGAGCGGCGCGTTCGGGAGCGGGAGGAGTCATGCGAATCCAGTCCAACCAAGCCCGCGCGACGTGTCGCGCAATCGTAGCTTCGCTCCTGATCGCGCTACTCGCCGCATGCGCGTCGACCCCGCCGCCGCGACCGCAACGGACATACGACCACATCCGCGAGCCGACGCTGCTCTACCTCGCAGCGGAAGGCGTGCTCAAGAGCGCCGGCTACGGCGTCGCCAAGCGCGACATGGCCCGCCGTGAGGTGGAGACCACATGGAAGGAGTCC
>DATEDA010000155.1:0-24198 GCA_035286595.1 Burkholderiales bacterium
GGTGGCGCTGGTCGGCGCCGGCGCTGCGCGCGTGCTCGGCGACGTAGGCCCAGCCGGTCTCGTCGATCGAGCCGACCGCGAGCTCGGCGCTGTAGGGCGAGCGGAGCTTGCGGACGAGCACGACGTCGAGCTCGCCCTCGAGCTCGTCCGCGAGCACCCGCCCCATCTCCACTGCGCCGCGGGGGATGGCGAGGACGAGCGGGTTGCGGCCCTTGTATCCGACGAGCGCCTCGGCGAGGCGCCGGGCGGCGTCGGCGCGCGATTGGAACATCATGACGCGATCATCCACCACCCGCGGACTTCGGGTTTGAAGCGCTTGCTCTTCGCGTCCATGGGCGGCTTCACCGATACACGACCACCGGGATCCGGGAGTGCGACAGCACGCTTTGAGCGACGCTTCCCAGGATGAGCGACGCGACTCCGCCACGGCCGTGGGACGCCATGAAGATCGCGTCGCACCTCTTCCTCCGCGCCGCGTCGATGATGCCCTGATAGGGCGTGACCGGCTTGGTGACATAGGTTTGGCAGGTGATGCCCGCCGCCCGCGCCGCCTTTGCAACCTCGGCGACGTACCTCGCGCCGCGCTGGCGCGCGGCCTTCTCGAGCGTCTCGATCAGCGCGGCGTCGATCAGCGCGCCCTCGCCGGCGAGGTAGGGCAGGTTCGTCTCCAGCCCGTGATACGCGGTGATCTTGGCGCCGACGGCCTTGGCGAATCGGATCCCCGCCTTTGCCCCGCGGCGCGAAAGCGTGGATCCGTCGGTCGGAATCAGGATGCGCTTGAACATTGGTCTGTTCCCCGTGGGCGATCGCGATGCCCACATGGTTTCGCAGCTGCAGAAGGCCTTGTTGACTTACCTCAAGCCACGGGCAACCGGCCTCGCGGCCGACCATTCCTCCCGCTCGCCGTGCGCCGGCGGCCGGGCGGGCCCGGTCCGGGAGACGGCGGCAGACGGAAGAGCGCCGGACCCCCGGAGCGTTTGATGCCATTTGACGAGCGTCAAGTCGGCTCCTCCGGCGGCGGGTAAGTTGATTTCCATGTCGAAGCGCAATCCGCCGCAGCGCGTCGTTGCGCGGCAGTCGGCCCGGTTCGCGCTGGGTCAGCAGGACTTTCATGGAGCGAGGCGAGCGATGAACGTCGGCGAAATCTGCAACCGGATCGTCATGTTTGCGTACCGTGGGACGTCGCTCACGGATGCAGCGCGGCTCATGCGCGAGCACCACGTCGGCAGCCTCGTCGTCGTCGACGAGACTGCCCAGGGGCGCGTGCCCGTGGGCATGCTGACCGACCGCGACATCGTCGTCGCGGCCGTGGCGGGCGACGTCGATCTCCGGACGGTGACCGTCGGCGAGGTCATGCAAGGCGAGCTCCAGACCGTGCGCGAGGAGGACTCGGTGTCCGACGCGCTCCAGCTCATGCGCCGGCGCGGGATCCGCCGGCTGCCGGTGGTCACGATGGGGGGAACGCTCGCCGGCATCGTCACCGTCGACGACCTGCTCGGAATAGCCGCCGAGCAGCTGAGCGATCTCGTGCGCGCGATCGGCGCCGAGCAGTCGCGCGAGGCGCGGGTCCGGAAGTAGCCCGCACGATTGCGTCTGACGCCGGGCACGCCATGACAGCGAAGCGCATCCTGTTCCACGACGAGGCCCGCGCCAAGATCGTGCAAGGCGCAGCGGTGCTCGCGGACGCCGTGCGGGGGACGCTCGGACCGAAGGCCCGGACCGTCGTGCTGGAGCGCTCGTATGGTCCCCCTGCGGTCATCAACTCCGGCGTCGCCGTGGCGAGGGAGATCGAGCTGCCCGACCCGTTCGAAAATCTGGGCGCCCAGATGGTGCGCGAGGTGGCGGCCAAGACCGCGGAGGTCGCCGGAGACGGCACGACGACCGCCACGCTGCTCGCCGACGCGACCATCCGCGAGGGCATGAAGTACGTCGCGGCCGGCATGAACCCGATGGACCTCAAGCGCGGAATCGACACCGCCGTCACGGCGCTCGTGGCGGCCCTCAAGAAGCTCGCGAAGCCGTGCGAGACCCGCACCGAGATCGCCCACGTCGCGAGCATCTCGGCGAACAACGACCGGACGATCGGCGAGCTGGTGGCCGACGCCATGGACAAGGTCGGGAGAGAGGGCGTGGTCACGGTCGAGGACGGCTCCGGGCTCGCGAGCGAGCTGGACGTCGTCGAGGGCATGCGGTTCGACCGCGGCTATCTGTCGCCCTACTTCATGAATCAGCCGGAGAAGCAGCGCGCGGTCCTCGAGGATCCGCTGATCCTCATCCACGACAAGAAGATCTCCGCGATCGCGGACCTGCTGCCGCTGCTGGAGAAGCTGGTCCAGGCCGGAAAGCCGCTGCTCGTCATCGCCGAGGAGGTCGAGGGCGAGGCACTCGCGACGCTCGTCGTCAACAGCCTGCGGGGGGTGCTGAAGGCGTGTGCGGTCAAGGCGCCGGGGTTCGGCGACCGCCGGAAGGCGATGCTCGAGGACATCGCGATCCTGACCGGCGGCACCGTGGTCGCGGAAGAGGTCGGCCTGAAGCTCGAAACCGCGACGCTCGACCGGCTCGGCCGGGCGAAGCGGGTGGAAGTCGACAAGGACGACACGACCATCATCGGCGGGGGCGGACAGACGGCCCGGATCGAGGCGCGCGTCGCGCAGCTCAAGCGCGAGCTGAAGGATGCGACGAGCGACTACGACCGGGAGAAGCTCCAGGAGCGCGTGGCGAAGCTCGCGGGCGGCGTCGCGGTCGTGAAGGTGGGCGCGGCCACCGAGACCGAGATGAAGGAGCGGAAGGCGCGCTTCGAGGACGCCCTGCACGCGACCCGTGCGGCCATCGAGGAGGGGATCCTGCCCGGCGGCGGGGTGGCTTTGCTGCGCGCCCGCGCCGCGATCGCGGGGCTGCGCGGCGAGAACCAGGATCAGGACTGCGGCATCAAGATCGCGCTGCGAGCGGTCGAGGAGCCGCTGCGGCAGATCGTCGCGAACGGCGGGGTCGAGCCTTCGGTCGTGCTCGACCGCGTGCTCGCGGGCGATGGCAACTTCGGCTACAACGCGGCGACCGGCGAGTACGGCGATCTCGTCCAGATGGGCGTGCTCGATCCCTGCAAGGTCACGCGGACCGCGCTGCAGAACGCGGCATCGATCGCGGGGCTCATTCTCACCACCGACTGCATGGTCGCGCGGCTCCCGGCGAAGGAAGGCCCGGGCGGGCCGGAAAGCCCGGAGTTCTAGAGCTCGACTCGCTCGCGCGAGCGGGCGCGCCTCGCGAGATGAATCCGCTCTCGAGCCCGCTCCTCACGGACCTGTACCAGCTCACCATGCTGCAGGCCTACTTCGAGGCCGGCATGACGGAGACGGCGGTGTTCGAGCTGTTCGTGCGCAAGCTCCCGCCCGGGAGAAACTTCCTGGTCGTGGCGGGCCTCGAGCAGGCGGTCGAGTTCCTGGAAGGCCTGCGGTTCGGCGAGGAGGAGCTCGAGTGGATCGGGTCGAGCGGTCTCTTCAAGCCCGGGTTCGCGGAGCGCCTCGCGCGGCTGCGCTTCACCGGCGACGTGCACGCGATGCCGGAGGGCACGGTGTTCTTCCCGAACGAGCCGATTCTCCGCGTCACGGCGCCGCTGCCCGAGGCGCAGCTCGTCGAATCGCGCCTCGTGAACCTCGTCCACTTCGAGGTGCTGGTCGCGTCGAAGGCGGCGCGGTCCGTGCTCGCCGCGCCGGGGAAGCGGTTGATCGACTTCGGCCTGCGCCGCGCGCACGGCGCGGAGGCGGCGCTCCTCGCCGCGCGCGCCGCATATCTGGCGGGGTTCGACGGCAGTTCGGCCGCGCTTGCCGCGCCCCGCTTCGGCATCCCGGTCTTCGGCACCATGGCGCACTCCTTTGTGCAGGCGCACGCGACCGAGTCGGCGGCGTTCGAGCACTTCGCCCGGGCGTTCCCGCGCTCCGCGCTGCTCCTCATCGACACGTACGACACCGTCGCTGGCGCGCGCAAGGTCGCCGCCCTCGCCCCCGGACTGGCGCGCGAGGGGATCGCTATCCGCGGGGTGCGGCTCGACAGCGGCGACCTCGCCCGGCTCGCCCGCGACGTGCGCGAGGTGCTCGACGGGGCCGGCCTCGCAAGCGCGACGATCTTCGCGAGCGGCAACCTCGACGAGCATCGCGTCCGCGAGCTCGTATCGGGCGGTGCGCCGATCGACGCCTTCGGAATCGGCACGAGCCTCGTCACGTCCGCGGACGCGCCGTCCCTGGACGCGGTCTACAAGCTCCAGGAGTACGCCGGACGGCCGCGGCGCAAACGCTCGACTGGCAAGGCGACCTGGCCCGGCCGCAAGCAGGTCTTTCGCAGCTACGGCCCGGACGGCCGGTTCGCGCGCGATGTGGTCGCCGAGGAGACTGACCGGCAGCCCGGCGATCCGCTCGTCCAGCACGTGATGGTCGGGGGGAAGCGGCTCCGGCCGCTGCCGACGCTCGACGAGGCGCGGTCCTGCACGCGTGCCCAGCTGGAACGCCTTCCGCCCTCGCTCAGGGCGCTCGAGGACGCGGCCGAGCCGTATCCGGTCGAGATCGCGCCAGGCCTGCGCGCGCTGGCGGCCGAGGTTGACGCCGCGACCGAGGGCGGTGCCGCGACATGACCGGCGACGGCCCCCTTCCGCTCCCGAGCGAGGCGCTCGCGAACCGCTGCGATCCCGCATCGCTCGCGTTCGAGACGACCGCCGAGCTCGACGGGCCGGGCGGCATCGTCGGGCAGGAGCGCGCGGCGCAGGCCCTCGCGTTCGGGGTCGGCGTGGCGCACGAGGGCTACAACGTGTTCGTCATGGGCGCCGCGGGAAGCGGCAGGCGCACGCTCGTCCAAAGCGCGCTCGGCGAGCGGGCGCGCGCGGCGACGACGCCGTCGGACTGGGTGTACGTCAACAATTTCGCCGCCTCCCACCAGCCGATCGCGATCGAGCTGCCGCCCGGACGCGGCGTGGCGCTCAAGCGGGACATGGAGCACCTCCTCGCGGAGCTGCGCGCGGTGATCCCGGCGGTCTTCGAGAGCGAGGAGTACGCGCACCGCGTCGAGCAGATCGACACCGAGTTCACCGAGCGCCACGAGCGCGAGGTCGCGGCGCTCGGGCAGGACGCGTCGCACGAAGGGATCGCGCTGCTTCGCACGCCCGCCGGCTTCACCTTCGCACCGCTCAAGAACGGCGAGGTGATCAGCGCCGAGGACTTCAACCAGCTGCCGGAGGCCGAGCGGCAGCGGATCGGCGAGACGATCTCGGGGCTGCAGCAACGGCTCGAGAAGGTGGTCCGCATGACGCTGCGGTGGCGGAAGGAGCGGAACGAGCGAGTGCGCCAGCTCAACCGCGACATGATCCTCCTCTCGGTCGGGCAGCTGGTGGAGGAGATCACCCAGCGTTACGGGGCGTTTCCGCGGGTCGTCGAGTATCTCGGTGTGGTCCGCGCCGACGTGCTCGAGAACGCCGACGATTTCCGCCGGCCGCCGGAGGGAGGCCCGGCGATGCCCGGGCTCGGCGCTCCATCCGCAGACCGCGAGCTGCGCCGCTACGCCGTCAATCTCCTGGTCGACCGCAGCGGCGCAGCGGGTGCGGAGGTGGTGTTTGCCGACCATCCGACCTATGCGAACCTCGTGGGTCGAGTCGAGCACATGCAGCATCTCGGGACGCTCGTCACCGATTTCACGTTGGTGAAGCCGGGTGCGCTGCATCGGGCCAACGGTGGCTACCTCGTGCTCGATGCGCTGAAGGTGCTCACCCAGCCGTTCGCCTGGGAAGCGCTCAAGCGGACGCTCACCCGGCGCGAGATCCGGATCGAGTCGCTCGGCGAGCTCTGGGGAGTCCCCAGCACCGTCTCGCTCGAGCCCGAGCCGATCCCGCTCGCGGTCAAGGTCGTGCTGCTCGGGGAGCGATCCCTCTACTACCTGCTGCAGGCGCTCGACCCCGATTTCCGGCGACTCTTCGAGGTGGTCGCCGATTTCGAGGAGGCGCTCGACCGGACTGCAGAGACTTCTCGCGCGTTCGCGCAGATGGTCGCCGGGTTGGTGCGCCACGTCGGACTCCTCCCGCTGGAGCGCGGAGCGGTCGCGCGCGCGATCGACTACGCGGCGCGGCGCGCGGGGGACGCGCACAAGCTGTCCGCCGACGTCGGCGCGCTCGCGCGGTTGCTGAGCGAGGCCGACTTCATCGCCCGCCAGGGCAACCGCGCCGTCGTGGCGGCGTCCGACCTCGAGGCGGCGATCGCGGCTCAGCGCGCTCGCGCCGACCGGCTGCGGCGGCGGGTCCACGAGTCGATCCTGCGGGGGACGGTGCTCATCGACACCGCCGGCGCGAAGGTCGGGCAGGTGAACGGCCTGTCGGTCGTCGAGCTGGGCGAGTTCCCGTTCGCCGAGCCGACGCGGATCACGGCGACGACGCGGGTGGGCGACGGCCGGGTGATCGACATCCAGCGCGAGGTCGAGCTCGGGGGCGCGATCCACTCCAAGGGCGTGATGATCCTGTCGCAGTTCCTCGCCGCGCGGTTCTCGGGAAGCCGTCTGCATTCGCTGGCCGCGAGCCTCGCGTTCGAGCAGACCTACAGCCGGGTCGACGGCGACAGCGCATCCCTCGCCGAGCTCTGCGCGCTGCTCTCGTCGCTCGCCGGGCTGCCGATCCGGCAATCGCTCGCGGTCACGGGCTCGGTGAACCAGCTCGGCGAGGTCCAGGCGATCGGCGCGGTGAACGAGAAGATCGAGGGCTTCTTCGACATCTGCACCGCCCGCGGCCTCACCGGCGCGGAGGGCGTGATCATCCCCGCCGCCAACGTCGCGCACCTGATGCTGCGGGACGACGTCGTCGCCGCGGCCGCCGGCGGCAAGTTCAACGTCCATGCAGTCCGCCATGTCGACGAGGCGATCGAGCTGTTGACCGGGACGCCCGCGGGCGACCCGGAGCTCACGACCGCCGGGCCGCAGCACACCGTGAACGGGCGTGTGGCAGCGCGTCTGAAGGAGTTCGCCGCGCTGCGCCGTGAGCTGAGCGCGCCCGGCGCGGCGGGGCAGCGCCCCAGGAAGCGGGGGTGGAATGGTCGCAAGTGAGCACGGCGGCGGCCGCGTGGTGCTGGCGATCGATACCGGTTCGCTCACCGCGCCCACGCTCGAGGCGGCCGCGGCGCTCGCGCTCGGCCTGGGCAGCGGGCTCTCGGCGCTGTTCGTCGAGGACGAGCGGCTGCTGCGCGTCGCCGCGCTGCCGTTCGCGCACCAGATCGGCTTCCCGTCCGCACAGCTGCAGCGGATCGGTCTCGAGGAGATGGAGCGGGCGTTTCGCATCCAGGCCGAGCACCTGCGACGGCTCGTGGGGGAGACGGCAGAGCGGCTCGCGCTCGCCTGGACGATCGAAGTTACGCGCGGGGAGATCCTTTCGGCGTCGCTCGCGCGGCTGACGCCGAGGGATCTGCTCGTGGTCGGCAGGGGGCGGCCGGGCCGCCTCGAGCTCGGCGGAGCGCCGGGCCGGCCGGGACCCTTCAGGGCGCTCGCCGCGCGGCCGGTCATCGTCCTCTTCGACGAGTCGGAGGCGGCGCTGCGCGGGCTCGAGGCGGGATGCGCGATCGCGCGCGTCACTGCAACCGACCTGATGATCCTGTTTCCCGCGTCCGGGAGCGCGACATTCGAAGCGCGCCGCGCGCGGGCGGGGCGATGGCTGGCGGAGCGCCGCGTCGCTGCGCGCCATCAGGGCGTTCCCTCCGGGGACATCCCCGCGCTTGCCGCCGCCATCCGTGCGCAGGGTGCGGGGGCGCTCGTCTGGCCAAGCCCTCCGGACAGCGACGCGCTGCCGGCACTCGCGGCGCTGATCGAGCTGGTCAGCTGCCCGGTGGTCGTTCTGCCCTAGCCAGTCGAGTCCGCCGTGAACAGGATCGCCCTCGCAGCATCGGTCGGCCTGGCCATCGCCGCAATCGCGACCGCGGAAGTCTACAAGTGGGTTGACGAAAGGGGCGTCACTCACTATTCGGAACACCCGCCTGCGGACGGCGCGGCCAAGCGGATCGAGAGTCCGCCGGCGCCAGCGCCCGACGCACCCGCAGCCCCTGGCTGGCGGGAGAAGGAGGAGGGATTTCAGAAGCGCCGCGCCGAAGCCGGGCAGGCGAAGCCGGCCCCGAGCGCGCAAGGCGATCCCGCCGCGCGGAACGCGCCGTTGCTCGCCGGCAAGTACCTGACCACCGTGCGGACGTGGACCACCTATGCGATGCATGGCGACATCCTTTCCGGACGGCTCGGGCTGACGGTCGTGGGCAGTCCCGCGCTCGAGGGAGAAGCGTGGCTCAGGGCCGAGTTCATGGTCCCGATGCTGCGCACGCGCGACTCCGCGATGATCGCCAATCCCGCGCCGCCGCTGCAGCTGCTGCTGATCCCCGAGCAGGGGCTCCTCCGCATCCACCCCGGTGCGCACGTCACGTTCGAGACTCCGGAGCTCGAGCACCTTCGCTGCGTGCCGTATCCGGCGACGATCGCGCTCTATCGCGATCCGCGCGGCGACGAACCGTTGGACGTCCACCGGCAGCGCGTCTACGCCCGGATCGACGGATCGAAGGTGAGGTCGGACGGCGAGCTCGGTGCTGCGCTCGCGAGCGGGAAGGAGTGCGCGCCCTGAAGAACTATCGGCAGAGGCACTATAATGAACATCCCTGGCGATGCGCCGGGGCCCTCAGCAGTCCCCCTTCCACTCCCCGGAGACACCATGCGCAATTCCCTACTTCTTGCATCCGCCGTCGCATTCGCGACGCTCGGCTTTCCCGCGCTCGCCCAGCAGCCCGGCGCGACCGGCGGCACCATCGTGGCGAGCGAGCCCGGCCGGGCCGTCATCGCCCGCGAGGCGAAGCTCTCCGCGCAGGTCGTCGGCCTCGACAAGGCGACGCGCACGGTGACGCTCAAGGGCCCCAAGGGCAACATCGTCGACATCGTCGCCGGCGACGAGGTCAAGAACTTCGATCAGATCAAGCTCGGCGACTTCGTCGTCGCGCGCTACATGCAGGCGCTCACGCTCGAGCTCCGGAAGACGAAAGCCGGGGTCCGCGAGACCACCGAGCGCGAAATGGCGGCGCGCGCCCAGCCGGGCGAGCGTCCCGCGGGCGTGGTCGGCCGGCAGGTTACGGCGCTCGCGGACGTGATCGACGTCAATCCGAAGAACAAGACCATCACGCTCAAGGGCCCGAAAGGCAACGTCGTGACGCTCGACGTCCACAATCAGGACCACTTCAAGGTGGTGAAGAAGGGCGACCAGGTCGAGGTGGTCTACACCGAGGCGCTGGCGCTGTCGGTCGAGCCGGCACCCAAGCCTGCGCCGAAGACCCCGGCCGCGAAGAAGTAGAACGGCGGTTCGCCGGGCGGACCGGCCTCAGGCCCGCCCGGCCCTGGGCGTACGCGCGGCCGCGCGTCGCTTTGCCGGCCGCGAGGGCTTCGTGCGGAGCGCGCTTCGCACCCATTGCGCGAAGCGGTGGCAGTCGAACTCCTGCGGCACGAAGTGGCCGTGGCGGAACTCGCGTGAGCGGGTGCCGCGCTGCTGCCACTCGCAGTTGCGCGCATCCTGCTTGTTGGTGATATCCCACAGCGCGACGTAGTGATCGAGGTCGAAGCTAGCGCTCGCCATGGCTTCCGGCTCGAACAGCCAGTCGTAGACGACCCGCGCGCTCTCCGGTCCCGTGGGAAACATCATGTGCGCGTTGACGTAGTCGGGGTGCACGTTCAGGAAGAAGTTCGGCGGGAGCATCGCGGGGACATAGAGGGTCTTGCGCTCCGCCTCGTTCAGGCCTCGGAACGGCGCGATCTTCGCCGTGCCGTCGAGCGTGAGGGTCTGCGCGCCCGCCTTGTACTCGGGGGTCGTCTCCGGCGCGGCGCGCCCGCGGTCGTCGCGGTGCAGACCCCACGCGCCCGCGTCGCGGTAGGCGGTGACGATGCGACAGAGCTGCGGGTGCACGGGCGGGCAGTGGAAGCACTCGGAGAAGTTCTCGGCGATGAACTTCCAGTTGGCGTGCACGTCCGCCACGATGCGCTTGCCGATGCGCAAGCCCCCGAAGCCGTAGCGCTCGAACCGCGCGGGCAGCTCGCCGAGCGACTCGACGAGCGGCGGGGCCTTGCGACCGGCAAGGTGGATGAAGACGAAGCCGCTCCAGGCGGCGACGGCGACTCCGAAGAGCGGAAACTTCGTCGGATCGAAATCCGGGGTCGCCATGCGGCGCGGCGTGGCGATCAGCCGGCCCCCGAGATCGTACGTCCAGGCGTGATACGGGCAGACGATGCGGCTCCGGGCGAACGACCCTTGCTCGGCGGTGCAAAGGATCGAGCCGCGATGCCGGCAGGTGTTGTGAAAAGCGCCCAGTTCGCCGTCCTCCCGGCGGACGACGAAGATCGACTGGGTGCCGACCTCGACGACACGGTAATCGCCGGGCGCGGGGATCTCCTCCTCGCGCGCGACGGCGATCCACCGGTCGTACCAGAAGACCTCGAGCTCCCGCTGGTAATGCGCGGAGTCGTGGAACCAGAGCGCCGGCAGGCCGGCTTCGAGCCGCTTCAGCGGCTCCCGGGTCGGCAGGAGCTTCCGGGCGACGCGCGTCATCCCAGGTACTCGTCCACCGACCGGCAGTGCCGTTGCTTCTCCGCCTCCGGCAGGAAGGACGCGAGAAAGCTCGCCTTGGCGAGGCGGCGCAGGTCCTCGCGCGACAGGCCGAGCGCCCGCTGAACGGCGCGGTAGTTCTCGTTGACATACCCGCCGAAGTACGCCGGGTCGTCCGAGTTCACCGTGACGCGCAAGCCGGCGGCCATCAGCTGCCTGAGATTGTGCTGCTCGAGGGACGGAAACAGGCGCAGCTTCACGTTCGAGAGCGGACACACGGTGAGCGGGATCTGCTCGGCCGCGAGGCGCGCAACCACGGCCGGATCCTCCAGGCAGCGGACGCCGTGGTCGATCCGCTCCGCCTTCAGGAGGTCCAGCGCTTCCGTGATGTACGCGGGCGGGCCTTCCTCGCCCGCGTGTGCGACGGCTCGCCAGCCGAGTTCCCGGCACCGTGCGAAGACCCGCGCGAACTTGCTCGGCGGGTGGCCCCGTTCGGACGAATCGAGACCCACGCCCACGATCCGGTCGCGATACGGAAGCGCCTCCTCCACGGTCGCGAACGCGTCTTCCTCGCTGAGGTGTCGGAGGAAGCACATGATGAGGAACGCGCTGATGCCGAGCTTCCGCGCGCCCTCCGACAAGGCGGCGTGGATGCCCTCGATGGCGATCCGGAACGGCACGCCGCGTGAAGTGTGGGTTTGCGGATCGAAGAAGATCTCGACGTGCCGGACGTTGTCGGTCTGCGCGCGCTCGAGATACGCCCAGGTCATGTCGAAGAAGTCCCGCTCGGTCGCGAGGACGCTCGCGCCGGCGTAGTAGATGTTCAGGAACGACTGGAGATCCGAGAAGTCGTAGGCCGCTTTGAGGCTCGCCACGGTGGGGTAGGGCAGCGCGACGCGGTTCCGCTTCGCCAGCGCGAACATGAGCTCGGGTTCGAGCGACCCTTCGATGTGCAGATGCAGCTCGGCCTTCGGCAGGCCGTCGACGAGGGCGGCGTGATCATCCATGGCGGCTCTTCCGCAAGCGCGGGCCGAGTATCGACAAACTGTCGTGCCGACTCAAGGGATGCTCGGTTGACCCCGGCCTGCCGTAGAATTGCCCGCAGCGCGGCGCGGGTGCGCCCGATCTGGAGGGACCATATGCCTACCGGCACCGTCAAGTTCTTCAACGCCGCCAAGGGGTTCGGTTTCATCCACCCCGACGACGGCTCGAAGGACGTGTTCGTGCACATCTCCGCCGTCGAGCGCTCCGGCCTCCCCGGCCTCAACGAGAATCAGAAGGTGTCGTTCGAGACCGAGCGCGGCCGCGACGGCCGGGTGGCGGCGGTCAACCTCAAGGCCCTCTGAGCGACGCCGGCGGCTGCCGGCGCCCAACCGGGCGCGCGCCGCAACTGCGCGCCAATCAGCGATCATGCGCCGCAGCCCGGTCGCGGCCCGAGCGCGCCCGCGGTGGGGCATCGAAGGGAGCGAGGGAGCGCCATGAAGCTCGACATCTTCAATCACATCTTCCCGAAGAAGTTCTACGAGCGGATGCTCGAGGTCGACCCGGCGGCGACCGACATGCACAAGCGCGTCCGGGCCATCCCGAGCATCGTCGACCTGGACGAGCGGTTCCGCATCATGGACCGGTTCGGCGATTACCAGCAGGTGATCTGTCTCCCCCACCCGCCGCTCGAGGAGCTCGGGAAGCCGCCGCTCTCCACGGAGCTCGCGCGGCTCGCGAACGACGGCATGGCGGAGCTCGTGCGCAAGCATCGCGACCGCTTCGCCGGGTTCATTGCGGCGCTGCCGATGAACGACCCGGAGGGTCTGCTGAAGGAGACCCGGCGCGCGATTCGCGAGCTCGGCGCCGTCGGCGTCCAGGTGTACAGCAACGTGCTCGGCCGGCCGCTCACCGATCCCGCGACGCTGCCGCTCTTCGACCTGATGGCCGAGCTCGATCTGCCGATCTGGCTGCATCCGGCGCGCGGCGCGGGCTTTCCCGACTACGTGGGGGAGCGCAAGAGCCACTACGAGATCTGGTGGACGTTCGGCTGGCCGTACGAGACGAGCGTCGCGATGGCGCACATCGTGTTCGCCGGGCTGTTCGACAAGCACCAGCAGCTCAAGATCATCACCCATCACATGGGCGGGATGATCCCGTACTTCGAGGGCGGCGTCGGCCCGGGGTGGGACCAGCTCGGCAGCCGCACCTCCGACGAGGACTACAAGCTGCTGCTGAAGAAGCTGAAGAAGCGGCCGCTCGACTACTTCCGGATGTTCTACGCCGACACGGCGCTCTTCGGCGCTTATGAGGCGACCGTCTGCGGGCTCAAGTTCTTCGGCGCCGACCGGGTGCTGTTCGCCTCAGACTCGCCGTTCGATCCGGAGAAGGGGTCGGCCTACATCCGCTGGACGATCGAGATCATCGACCGGCTCGATCTGACCCCCGAGCAGCGGCACGCGATCTACGAAGGCAACGCCCGGCGCCTCTGCAAGCTCGGCTAGCCGAGCCTCAGCCCGTGGTGTGGTCAGCTCTTTGCCAGGAGATCGCGCGTATGCCGGGCGATCATCAGCTCTTCGTTTGTGGGAACCACCCACGCGGCGGTCCGACTCGTCGCCGTGCTGATGCGCGGGCCGTGTCTTGCGTTCGCCTGCGGATCGAGCTCGACGCCGAGCCAGGCCGCCTGCCGGCACACTCGCTCGCGGATCGGCGCCGCATGCTCCCCGATCCCGGCGGTGAAGACGATGGCGTCTAGGCCGCCGAGCGCGGCGGCGAGCGAGCCGAGCTCCCGACCGATCCGGTAGACGAAGAGATCGACCGCGAGCTTCGCTCGGGGATCGGACGACTCCAGCAGCGCCCGCATATCGCTCGAAACCCCCGACACGCCGAGCAGGCCCGACTGGGTGTAGAGCAGCTTCTCGATCGCGCGCGCGTCGAGCTTCAGCTCGTCCATGAGGTAGAGGACCACGCCCGGGTCGATCGCGCCGCAGCGCGTGCCCATCGGCAGGCCGTCGACCGCGGTGAAGCCCATCGTGCTCGCGATGCTGCGGCCGCCCTCCAGCGCGCACATGCTGGCGCCGTTGCCGAGGTGGAGCACCACGGTCCTGCCGCGCGCCGCGCGCCCGTCGAACCGCGGCAGCGCGGAGGCGATGTACTCGTAGGAGAGGCCGTGGAAGCCGTAGCGCCGCACGCCGGCGTCCGTCAGCTCCTTCGGCAGCGCGAACATCTGCGCGAGCGGCGGGTTCGCGCGGTGGACCGCGGTGTCGAAGCACGCGACCTGGGGAAGCTCCGGCGCGCGCTGGAGCAGAGCGCGGATCGGCGCCAGGTTGTGCGGCTGGTGCAGCGGTGCGAGCGGCACGAGCTTCTCGAGCTTCGCCACGACCGCCGCGTCGAGACGCACCGGCGCGGCGTAGTCGGTGCCGCCGTGCACGACCCGATGCCCCACGGCCGCGAGCCGGTGATCGCCGCCGTGCGTCGCTTTCAACCAGTCGATGATGTGGGCGAGCGCGCCCTCGTGCCCGAGTTTCGCGCCGGGCTCCCAGCGTTTCCCGCCCGCCGGCTTCCCGACAGCATCCTGCGCGACGAAGTGCGCAGCGGTGTAGATCCCTTCGACTTGTCCGCGCGCGACGAGGGCGAGCTCCGTGCTGCGCTCGGCGAACAGCGAGAACTTGATGCTCGATGAACCGGCGTTGATAACCAGAATCGCGTCGGTCATCGGACTACCCTCGCGCTCACCGCGCTCGGGGTTCGCGCTTGGGGCGGCCCGGCGCGCTCACGCGATCGCCTTCGACGCCCGTTCCCGCCGCGCCTGGGCGACGAGCGCCGCCACGGCGCAGGAGGCGAGCCGCGCCTCCACCGAATCGGCGCGGCTGGTCAGGATGATCGGCACCTTCGCGCCGAGGACGATTCCCGCCGAGTCGGCGCCCGCCAGGAACGACAGGCTCTTGGCGAGCATGTTGCCCGCCTCGAGATCGGGGACGATCAGCACGTTAGCGCGCCCGGCGACCGGCGAAGCGATCTTCTTGATCTCGGCCGCCTCGGGGCTGATCGCGTTGTCGAGCGCGAGCGGGCCGTCGAGGATGGCGCCGGTGATCTGGCCGCGGTCGGCCATCTTGCAGAGCGCCGCCGCCTCGATCGTCGAGGGCACCCTCGGGTTGACCGTCTCCATCGCCGAGAGGATCGCCACGCGCACTTCCTTGAAGCGCAGCGCCCGCGCGAGGTCGATGGCGTTCTGCACGATGTCGACCTTGTCCTCGAGCGTCGGTGCGATGTTGACCGCCGCGTCCGAGATGATCAGCGCATCCGGGTGGGTCGGCACGTCCATCACGAAGCAGTGGCTGATGCGGCGCGCGGTGCGCAAGCCCGTGCCCTTCTTCACCACCTCGGCCATCAGCTCGTCGGTGTGGAGGCTCCCTTTCATCAGCGCTTCCGCCTTGCCTGCGTTCACCAGCTCGACCGCCTTGGCCGCCGCCGCGTGGCTGTGCGGCGCGTCGACGAGCTCGTAGCGCGAGATGTCGAGATTGAACTGTTTCGCGACGGCCTCGATCTTCGCCTTCGGGCCGACGAGGATCGGCTTGATCAACCCGAGCTTCGCGGCGTCGACCGCGCCGGAAAGCGAGCTCTCGTCGCACGGGTGGGCGACCGCCGTGGTCACGGGCTCGAGCGCCTTCGCGGCCTCGATCAGCCGCTGGTACTTCTCGTGCCGCTTCGTGCTCATGCCGGCTTCAGCTCGCCGCCGGCGCGGCCGGCTGCTGCGCCGGTAAAAGCGGCGACCAGAAGAGCGGGCCAGCGGCGACGAACGGGGCGAGCAGGGCGGGTGGGCTTCATCGCTTCGGTTTCCCTCAGGCGCGCGAGTCTAGACCGTCTGAATTCTGGCCGCCTCGGGCCGCCGTGGGCTTGATCTTCCGCAACTCGCCTGGCGCGGGATCGCGGTTTTGGGGCAAACTCGCATCCCTGCTGCCCAGATCCGGCCAGCGTCCGACCCGCACTCCGCCCGGCGTCGAGCAACCAAGGTCCAGCCATGACTTTCGCACCACTCCGCGCTTTCGCCTGCCTCGGCGCCGGCCTTGCCGCGCTCGCGGCCGCCGGCTGTTCCAAGGAGGCCCCGCCACCGCAGCGGCCGGTCCCCGAGGTGACGGTCGTCGCGATCAAGCCGCAGGACATCCCCTATACGCCGAACTTCGTTGCGCAGACCGAGAGCTCGCGGCAGGTCAACATCGTGGCGCGCGTTTCGGGCTTCCTCGACCGGATCGCCTACCAGGAAGGGGAGCTGGTGAAGGAGGGGCAACTCCTCTTCCAGCTCGACCCGAAGCCATTTCAGGCGCAGCTCGAGGCCGCGCGCGGCGAGCTGCAGTCGCAGCAGGCGCGGTTCACGACCGCGCAGGCGAACCTCGGACGGGTGAAGCCGCTCGCACAGCAGAACGCGCTCTCGCAGGCGGACCTCGACAAGGCGCAGGGCGAGTTCGACGCGTCGAAGGCGGCCGTGTTCTCGGCGCAGGCCAAGGTGACCGAGGCCGAGCTGAACCTCGGCTACGCGACCATCCGGTCGCCCGTGACCGGCCTCGCGAGCCGGGCGCTCCAGCGCCAGGGCGCGTTCGTCAACGCGATGTCCGAGAGCGCGAACCTCACGTATGTCGCGGCGGTCGACCCGATCTGGGTGACGTTCAGCGTCTCGCAGAACCTGACCGCGAAGTGGCGCGAGGAGACGACCTCGGGCCGGATCGTGCAGCCGAAGAACCGCGACTACGAAATCGAGGTCGTGCTCCCCGACGGCACGCGCTATCCGAACCGGGGCAAGATCAACTTCGCCGACCCGTCGTTCAGCCAGGACACCGGGTCGTTCATGGTGCGCGCCGCGCTGCCGAATCCCAAGCGGGAGCTGCAGCCCGGGATGTTCGTGACCGCGTACGCGCGGGGCGCTATTCGCCCGAACGCCATCGTCGTGCCGCAGCTCGCGGTCCAGCAGGGCTCGAACGGTCACCTCGTGTACGTCATCAAGCAGGACGGGACGGCGGAGGTGCGGCCGGTGGTCGTCGGCGACTACTACGGCGAGAAGGAGATCGTGGTCGCCAGCGGCCTGCATGCCGGCGATCGGGTCGTCGTCGAAGGCGTGCTGCGGGTCATCCCCGGGCAGCCGGTGAAGATCGTCGAGGCGGGCGCAGCCGCCGGCAAGGCGGCCGCCAAAGCCGACGCGGCGAAGAAGTAGGCCGGCCGACCACGGATGTTCACCCACTTCTTCATCGACCGGCCGATCCTCTCGGCGGTCATCTCGATCCTGATCCTGCTCGGCGGCGCGGTGGCGATGGTGGTGTCGCCGATCTCGCAGTATCCCGAGCTCGCGCCGCCGCAGGTGACCGTGGAAGCGCGCTATCCGGGTGCAACCGCAGAGGTGATCGCGAACACCGTCGCGGCGCCGATCGAGACCCAGATCAACGGCATCGACAACCTGCTCTACTTCAGCTCGGTCAGCTCGTCGAGCGGCAACGTCTCGATCAGCGTGGTGTTCAAGCCGGGCAGCGATCCGGACATCAACCAGGTGAACGTGCAGAACCGGGTGAGCCAGGCGCTGCCGCTCCTCCCGCAGGTGGTCTCGCAGCAGGGCGTCACGGTCGACAAGAAGTCCTCGAGCATCATGATGGTGCTCTCGATCTATTCGCCCGACGACCGGTACGACTCCACGTACATCGACAACTACTCCAACCTCTACGTGCTGGAGGAGCTGAAGCGCGTCCCCGGCGCCAAT
The DNA here is from genome assembly GCA_035286595.1 of Burkholderiales bacterium. Taxonomy (GTDB): domain Bacteria; phylum Pseudomonadota; class Gammaproteobacteria; order Burkholderiales; family SG8-39; genus DATEDA01. The sequence goes on from DATEDA010000155.1 coordinate 17,298, forward strand.
CGCGCGCAGGTGTTCGGGCTGCCCGACATCGCGATGCGGGTGTGGCTGCGGCCCGACCGCATGGCGCAGCTCGGGATCTCGGTGCAGGAGGTTACGAACGCGATCCAGAGCCAGAACCAGACCTTCGGCATCGGCCAGATCGGTGCGCAGCCGACGCCGGCCGGGGTGCAGCAGACCTTCGTCGTCACGGCGCAGGGCCTGCTGACCAAGCCGCAGGAATTCGAGGACATCATCGTCCGGACGGCCAAGCAAGGGACCGCGATCGTGCGCGTGCGGGACATCGGCCGGGTAGAGCTCGCCAAGCGGGACTACTCGATCGCGAGCCGCATGAACGGCAGGACCGCGACCACCATCGGCATCTTCCAGCAGCCGGGCGCCAACGCGGTGCAGACCGCGGGCGCGGTGCGCGCCCGGCTCGAGGAGCTGAAGAAGCAGTTTCCCACCGGCCTCGACTACAAGATCACCCTCGACACGAGCCTCTTCACGCTGAACTCGATCGACAAGGTCGTGCACACCTTCTTCGAGGCGGTCGTGCTGGTCGTGGCCGTGGTGTTCCTGTTCCTGCAGTCCTTGCGCGCCACCATCATCCCGATCCTGGCGGTGCCGGTGTCGATCATCGGCACGTTCATCGGCATGTACCTCCTCGGCTTCTCGATCAACATGCTGACGATGTTCGGCATGATCCTCGCGATCGGCCTGGTGGTCGACGACGCGATCGTCGTGGTCGAGACGGTCGAGGTGAACATGACCAAGCACGCCTTGAGCGCGCTCGCGGCCGCGAAGCAGGCGATGACCGAGATCGCAGCCGCGCTGATCTCGATCGTGCTGGTGCTGGTCGCGGTGTTCCTGCCGGTCGCATTCCTCGGTGGCGTGACCGGGACGCTCTACCAGCAGTTCGCGATCACGATCGCCATATCGGTGGTCATCTCGGGGATCATGGCGCTCACGCTCTCGCCGGCGCTCGCCGCGATCATCATCAAGGCCCATCACGGCGAGAAGAAAGGGTTCTTCCGCTGGTTCGAGAACGCGTTCACGCGCCTCACCAGCGGCTACGTCGGCACCGTCGCGCGCGCGATCCAGGCCTGGCCGGTCGCGCTCGCCGTCTACGGCGGGCTGATCGCGTTGATCCTGGTGCTGTTCCGGGTCCTGCCGGGGAGCTTCGTGCCCGACGAAGACCAGGGCTACTTCTTCATCGTCGTCGAGGCGCCGGACACCGCGAGCCAGGGCTATGTCGGCGCGCTGACCGAGAAGGTGGAGAAGATCCTCGCCGCCGAGCCGGCGGTGCAGGACGTGGCGGTCGTGAACGGCTACAGCCTGGTCGACGGCACGTTCCGGAACAATGCCGCGATCTTCTTTCCGTCGATGAAGCCGTTCGAGGAGCGCACCGACCCGTCGCAGCTCACCTTCAGCGTGCTGCCCCGGCTGAACCGGCAGTTCGCGCAGCTCAAGGAGGGGTTCGTCCTAGCGATCAACCCGCCCTCGATCCCCGGGCTCGGCACGACCGGCGGCTTCGAGTTCTACATCCAGAACCGCGGCGCGGGCGACACTCGCGCCACCAGCCAGGCGGTGCAGGCCTACCTCGCGGCGGCGCGGAGCCGCCCCGAACTCGCCGGCGTCAACACCACGTTTCGCGGCGCGACCCAGCAGCTCTTCGTCGACCTCGACCGCAGCAAGGCCGAGGTGCTCGGCGTACCGGTGCAGGACGCGTTCCAGACGATGCAGAGCTTCTTCGGCTCGTCGATCGCGGGGCAGTTCAGCCAGTTCAGCCGCGTGTGGTGGGTGGTGCTGCAGGCGGATGCGGAGTATCGCGTCAACCCCGACGACTTCAACAAGGTCTACGTCCGTTCGCGCGAAGGGAAGATGGTGCCGCTCTCGGCGCTGATCACCGTGCGCTACGTCGCCGCGCCGAAGCTGCTGGAGCGCTTCAACGGCTTTCCGGCGGTGAAGATCACGGGCAACCCCGCCCCCGGCTACAGCTCGGGGCAGGCCCTCGCGGCGATGGAAGCGGTCGCGCGGGAGACGCTGCCCGGCGACTTCTCGTACGCCTGGGCGGGTCAGGCGCTGCAGGAGAAGCAGGCGGGCGGCACCTCGGCAATCGCCTTCGTCGCGGGGCTGATCGTCGTGTTCCTCCTGCTCGCGGCACAGTTCGAGAAATGGACCATCCCCGTCGCAGTGGTGCTGACGGTCCCGATCGCCATCCTGGGCGCGCTCGCGCTCACTTGGGTGGTCGGCCTCGAGAACGACGTCTACTTCCAGGTCGGGCTGGTCACGCTCGTCGGCCTGTCGGCGAAGAACGCGATCCTCATCTGCGAGTTCGCGATCGAGCGGGTCCACCGCGGCATGGCGGCCCGCGAGGCGGCGATCGAGGCGGCGGGGCTCCGGTTCCGCGCGATCGTGATGACCTCGCTCGCGTTCGGCCTCGGCTGCGTACCGCTCGCCATCGCGACCGGGCCCGGGGCGAACAGCCTGCGCGCCATCGGCACCGGCGTGATCGGCGGGATTCTCGCCTCGACCGTAGTGGCGGTCCTCTTCGCGCCGCTGTTCTTCTGGATGCTCGAGAGCATGAGCCAGCGGGTTGCCGGCGAGAAGGCCGCGGCCGCCGGGGCGCACGGCGGACCGGCGCCCGCGGCCGCCGCGCACGCGAAGCGCGAGGGCAACTGAGATGCGCAAGCTCGTGCTCGCCGTCACGCTCGTCGCGTTCTTCTCCGGCTGCGCGGTCGGCCCGGACTACGAGCGGCCGAAGACCGACGCGCCGGACAAGTGGCGCATCGACTACCCGCAGGCGGCCGACGTGGCGAACACCAGATGGTGGGAGCAGTTCGGCGACCCGGCGCTCGACCAGCTCATCGACACGGCACTGCGCGAGAACCGCGACCTCCTGATCGCCGCCGCGCGCGTCGACCAGTTCATCGGGCAGCTCACCACGACGCGCTCGCAGTTCTACCCCCAGATCGGCTACAGCTTCGACGCGAGCCGCAACCGCGCGAGCCGCGTGGGCCAGCCGCCACTCGCGCCCGGCGCCGACCCGTACTATTCGCTCTACCAGGGTGCGCTCAGTGCGCAGTGGCAGATCGATCTCTTCGGCCGCGTGCGGCGCGAGAGCGAGGCCGCGCAGGCGCAGGTCTACGCGAGCGAGCAGGGCCGCCGCGGCGTGATCCTGTCGCTCGTGACGAGCGTCGCGGCGAGCTACATCGCCTTGCGCGCGCTCGACCGGCAGCTCGAGATCTCACGCGCGACCGCCGAGAACTATGCCGGCACGCAGAAGATCTTCGAGCTCCGCTTCAAGGGCGGTGTGGTGTCGGAGGTCGAGCTCGCGCAGGTCGAGTCGCAGTACCAGCAGGCGCTCGCCGCGATCCCGGCGCTCGAGCAGCAGATCGCCGCGCAGGAGAACCTGATCTCCATCCTGCTCGGCCGGAACCCGGGGCCGATCCCGCGCGGCAGGCCCGTCGGCGAGTTCGCCGTGCCCGGCATTCCCGGCGATCTGCCGTCGGCGCTGCTCGAGCGGCGTCCCGACATCCTGCAGGCGGAGCAGACCCTGGTCGCGGCGAACGCGAACATCGGCGCGGCGAAAGCGCTCTACTTCCCGACGCTCTCGCTCACCGGCCTCCTCGGCTCGGTGAGCACCGCGTTCGGCGATTTCCTGACCGGCCCGGCGAGCGCCTGGACGCTCGCCGCGGGGCTCACCGGCCCGATCTTCACGTTCGGGCAGATCGAGGGCCAGGTGCAGACGGCCGAGGCTTTCCAGCGCGAGGCGCTCGCCAGCTACCAGCAGGTGATCTTCAACGCGTTCCGCGAGACGAACGACGCGCTGGTCGGGACGGTGAAGAAACGGGAGGAGGCGACGGCGCAAGTGCGGCGCGTGGCGGCGCTGCGCGAGTACGCCCGGCTCTCGCGGCTGCGATTCAACAACGGCTACGCGGGCTATCTCGAGGTGCTCTACGCCGAGAACGAGCTGTTCGGCGCGGAGCTCAACGCGGTGCGTTCGCAGGCCGACAGCTACACCCAGGTCGTGAACGTCTACAAGGCGGTCGGCGGCGGCTGGGTCACCGAAGCCGACAAGCTCGCGCCGCAGCCCGCGCTCGGACTCACGCAGAACCCGCGCCGATCGCCGTGAATCGCCCCCTTCACTGCCGATCCGCCGACGATTCTGTCCGGAAAGCCGGTTGCGGCAGCATCCCTTCCGCGGCGGACGCGGGCCGGGACGCGGGCTCGAACCCGGCTTGAATCAATGGGTTGGCGGGAAATGCGACGCGTTTGGCTTGAATTGCTGCAATGCCCTCGCACGCCAAGGACTTGTTGGGTATCGTTTTTGCTGGCTAAGTAACGTCCGCGGCAGGGGCGGTGCGGCACGTCAGGCGGTCGAAAGGCGATCGCCGGAGTCGCGGCCGCCCCCCCGCGCGACACCAATATCGGCGCCGCGCGCGGAAACCGTCGCGGCGCATCAACCTGAGGACTTCGCACGCTCATGGCGGGCTCATCGCTCGTTTCGTCGTTCGGCTTCGGTCGGGGAAAAGCCGACCAGGACGGCGGCCGCGACGAGGTGATGACCGACGACGACTACCTCGCCTGGGGCAAGACGTCGAACACGGGCGAGCTCTCGTCGAGCGAGGGCAGCCCGCTCTACGCGCTGCTCGAGGACGAGGAGGGGTTCGATGGGGTGGTCGAGGTGCCCTTCGGGCTCAAGCACGTGAGCGACCTCCACGTCGTCATGCGCCACGCCGTGGCGGTCGCCGGCGACCGGCGCGAGGACCTGACCCGGCACGCGCTCTTCCATCCGGTGTTCGCGGGCTTCGCCCTCGGGTTCGCGATCGGGCTCGCGCAGGCGCACCGCGTCAAGCACCTCGGCTATCGGGCCACGCCCGCGCGGCTGACGCGCCGCCAGCAGGAGCTCTGCGACCAGTGGGGCGCCGAAGTGGCGACCTACTACCTCGCGGTCGTCGACGCCTCGGGCATCTTCGGCAAGGACGCCGACGCCGAGCTCTACGGCATCGCCGACCGCTGGCGCCTGCTCTCGGACGAGCAGCGGCTCGAGGCGTTCGACCGCCTCAAGGACTGCGTCACCGCCGGCAAGAGCGCCGCGCACCGCTGGTTCGGGGACGACACCGCCGACGTGCCGCCGTACTTCCTCGACACGCTGATCGGCTTCGTCGAAGCCTACCCCGATCGCGACTTCGACTAGCGGCCCCTCGGCCGCCGGTCAGCTCAACCCGTAACCGCGCTTGTAGAGCAGCCAGCGGCCGTCGCCGCCGCGGCGGTAGTGCCGCTCGTCGCGCAGGGCGACGAGGTGGATGCGCCAATCGCGGTCCGGCTCCGCCGCGGCCAGCCGCTCGGCGTCGCGGACGGACCACGCCTCCTCGATCGCGAAGCAGTCCGCTTCGTACACCGGCGCGCCGTCGCAGGTCAGTGCGGCGTAGCCGACACCGACGGCGACCTGCGAGTCGAGCGCGAGCGTTTCATCGTTGTGACGCGTGAGCAGCGCGCTTGCGGTCGCGCGCAACGTGTCGTGCAGGAGCGACATACTCGGGTTCTCCGCTGGAGAAGGCGAAGCCTAGCCGCGCGCGATGACAGCAGCATGACCTGCCGGCGCGCGGCGGCGCGTTTAGGGTAGAGTCGCCCGGCGCGCCATGAGTTCCCCTGCCGATCCCACGCCGCGATGAGCGGCCTCGCTCTCGACCGCGACGCCGGCGTCCTCTGCCACGACGCGTTTGGGCGCTTCGATCCCGACGCGCGCGTCTGGCGCCCCGCGGCGCCGCAGGGTGTGCCCGTCGGCCTGCACGACGCGGTGCGCTGGCTGCAGCGCGAGAGCGGCCGCCCGTGCCGTGCGCCGGTCGGCGTGATCGGGGCGCGGGAGGCGACCGAGCCGCAGCTCGTCTTCGCGGCCGCGCTCGGGCGTGGGCTCGCCGGGCTGGGGGTCGTCGTGCTGTGCGGCGGCCTGGTCGGCGTGATGACCGCGGTATCCAGGGGCGCCGCGGAGGCCGGCGGCACCGTCGTCGGCGTGCTGCCGAACGGCGACTGGCGCACCGCGAACCCGTGGGTGACGATTCCGATCGCGACCGGCATCGGCGTCGCGCGGAACGCGGTCATCGCGCGCGCGGCGCTCGCCCTCGTCGCCGTGGGCGGCGGCTACGGCACGCTCTCCGAGATCGCCTTCGGCCTGCAGTTCGGCAAGCCGGTGCTCGGCTTCTTCGATGCCGAGCCGCTCCCCGGGGTGGAGCGGGTCACGACGGTCGACGAAGCGCTGGACCGCGTCGCACGCGTGGTGCTGGAGCTTCCCGCTGCCGGGTGACAGGCGCGACCCCCGCCCTGCGCCGAGCCAAGTTGTACCGCGCGGAGGGTACCCCGGTGGCATATACTTCGGCGCGCGTCGACACGGCTTGGTGGCCCTTGTTTCCTTTGTCGAATCTGCGGTTTAGCGCCTTCCCCCGGAGTTGCGACGGGCGCCGCTTCGCGCCTGCGAGGCGGCGCGGATGAGCGTCGCGGTCGGCACCTGGAGGTCGGCGGCGAAGCCCTTCCGCTACGCGGCGGTGATCACCGTCGCGGCGCTGCTCGTGGGCGGCTGGACGGTCCTCTACGTGAAAGCGCGCGCTGTCGACCTCACCGCGGCGAACGAAGTCATGGCGGGGCTGCGCGAGCTGAAGGAAGTCGACGGCCGCTGGAATGACTGGCTGATCGGAACGCGGCTCGACACGCGCATCGCCGGCGCCGCCGTGCCGCGCTCGTCGGTCGAGCCGACGAAGCTCGGGCGGATCCACGCGCTGCTCGCGATCCAGGTGTTCTCGCTCGACAACCCCGTGCCGCCCGCGACGCTCGTGGGCCTGAAGGAGGCGTTCGATCGCAAAGCGAAGGCGGTCGATGCCTTCGCCGCGGCGAGCGACGCGTATCGGCAGGCGGCCGCCGGCTA
>DATEDA010000156.1:0-40452 GCA_035286595.1 Burkholderiales bacterium
CTGGTGCGCTACCTGAACGAGCGCGCGAAGCGCGAGGGCCTTGCCAATCTCACCGCGCAAGTCGGCGGCGCGGACGATCCGCGGCTGCCTGCACCCGTGGATTTCGTGATCATGGTGAACACCTATCATCACATCGGCCCGCGCGAGCAGTACTTTCGCAAAGTGCGCGACGCACTGAAGCCTGGCGGACGACTCGCCATCATCGACTTTGACCCCGACGCGCCGATCGACGTGCCGGATCGCGTCAGCCGCGAGCGGGTGAAGCAGGAGCTGGCGCGCGCCGGATTCGAGCTCGCGCAGGAGCACGCGTTCCTGCCGCACCAGTATTTCCTCATCCTGCGTCCGACGGCGAAGTGAGGGCGCGGGGCCATCGATCCGCACCGACCTTGACGGCGATCAAATCGCGGACATCCCCCTCCCGGAGAATGTCTTCATGTCAGCCAACGGACAGCTAGCACTCGGGCTCCGATACTCGCGGCGGGCCGCGGGGCAGAGGCTGGCCGCGCTGGCCGTCGCCGCGTTGGTCACGCTCGTTCCGGTGGCAGAAGCGCTCTGCGCGATCAACCTGCCCGCCGCGGATGCCTCGGGCGCGAGCATCTCCATCGACGCGCCCGCGGGTGCTTCCTCTGGCGAGCACCGTCCGGGCCAGTGTTGCGACAACTCGCCGTCCGCGCTCGCCGCGTCCGATGATGGCGCCGACGCTCTGGCGCCAGGATCGGCGCGAACCCCCGACCATTCGCCCGCATGGGCCGCCTCCCTTCTCCATCGGTCGGATCGCGCGGTCGCGCGGACGAAGATTCGATCCGATATCGCGCCGGCGACGCAACCGCTGTTCCGGCGTCTGAAGCGCCTTCTCATCTGATCCTGCCCGCGCGGGGCGAGTCCGCTCGCCAGCGCGCCGGCAATACCGTCGCCTGACGTCTCAGGCACGGCAGCGCCGCCGGGAGCGCCTCGGCAGTGGACAAGCCCCCTCCAGTCGGCTCGGCGCGTGCATCGCCCGACGGGCCACGGAGTCACCAGCCCACGCGATGCAATCGAAGTCGAGAGTGGCACATGACGACACCGTTACAAGAAAGGAACGTCCGATGAGCCTCGGCGTCGCCGAAGTCGCGCGCGCAGCCGGCGTCTCGCCGCACACCGTGCGCTACTACGTCGCGCGGGGCCTCCTCCGTGCCAGGAAGGACCCGCGCAGCGGCTACCACCGCTTCACCGACGGCGACGCGCGGACGCTCGCCTTCGTTCGCCGCGCCCAGGCGCTCGGGTTCTCGCTGCGCGAGATCGAGACCGTCGTCGCCATGAGCCGGCGCCACGAGTCGCCGTGCCCGGTGGTGCGCGACATCGTGCGGCGGCGTGTCGGGGAGTTCGGGGTGCAGCTCGCGGAGCTTGACGAGACTTGTCGCCGCATGCGCGGCGCGCTCCGGATCTGGCGGCGAATGCCCGATAGCGTCCCCAAGGGCGACGAGATCTGCCGCCTGATCGAGTCGGTGGGCGCGCCGGCCCGCCGGCCGCGCTCGAGCGGCACGGCGCCGCCCTCGCCGGAGCCACCCGGAGCGGGACCGGGAGCAAGGGCCAGGTTGACCTTCGAGCGGCTCGAAGGCCGAGCATCTCGCACGGCGGGCCCGCGCCGCCGGACCCGGAGGACGTGACGCCGATGGATGCCAGAACGACGGATCTACCGCGCCCGAGCGGCCTCCCGCTTCGCGAGCTGCCGCGGCTCGGCGCGATCGTGCGGATCGCCGCGGCGAAGGGCTGGCAGCGCTACGTCGAGCGGCTCGGCCTCGGTCGGCTCGCGGGCGGCGGGCCGGCGGAGATGACGGCGCCGGCGAGCGAGGCGCAGCGGCTGCGCGAAGCGCTGCAGGAGCTCGGGCCGACGTTCGTCAAGTTCGGCCAGATGCTCGCCACCCGCAGCGACCTCTTTTCCGAGGCGTTCGTGAGCGAGCTCGCCCAGCTGCGGAGCCGCGTCGCGCCGTTCCCGGGCGAGATCGCGCGCGCGATCGTCGAGCGCGAGCTCGGCGCACCGGTCGGCGAGCTGTTCGCCACATTCGAGGAAACGCCGTTCGCCGCGGCGTCGGTCGCGCAGGTCCATCGCGCGACGCTCCTCGACGGACGCTCCGTGATCCTGAAGGTCCAGCGGCCCGGCATCGAGGAGACGGTCGCCTCCGACCTCGCGTTGTTGCGTTACGCGGCGCGGCTCCTCGACCGTCACGCCGCGCAGCTTCGCCAGTACAGCCTGCCGGCGCTCGTCGAAGAGTTCGCCGACATGATCACGCAGGAGCTCGACTTCACGCGCGAGGCGGCGAACGCCGAGCGCTTCGCGGAGGCAAACGCGGACGAGCCCGCGGTCTGGGTGCCGCCTGTCTTCTGGCCCCTGTCGTCGCGCCGGGTGCTCACCATGGAGCACTCGACCGGCCGCACGATCGACGCGCAACGTCCCGCCGACCCCGCGACGCGCCACCGGCTCGCGGCGGAGCTGATGCGCCTTTTCCTCACGCAGGTGTTCGAGCACGGCGTGTTCCACGCCGACCCGCACGCCGGCAACGTGTTCGTGCTGGACGACGGGCGGCTGTGCTTCCACGACTTCGGCGCGCTCGGGACTCTGAACCCGCGCGACAAGGAGAACCTGCGGCAGCTCTTCCTGGCGGTCATCGCCCGGGATCCCGCATGGCTCGCGGACATCTATCTCGCGATGGGCGGCGTGGAGGGCGCGGTCGACCACGCCGCGTTCGTGCGCGACCTTGGCAAGGCGCTCGAGACCTACTACGCCGTCGGCGGCCGCGGCCAGTCGTTCAGCGCGATCCTCGCCGAGTTCGTGCGTCTGGGCCGCCAGCACCGCATCCGGCTCGTTCGCGAAGGTGCGCTGGTCGCGAAGGCGTTCATGACCGTCGAATCGCTCGCCCACGAGCTCGACCCGTCGTTCGACGCGATCGAGGCGTTCCGCGCCTACTCCGGCCGTCTCGTCACGACGCTCCTGCGCCCCGACGCCGGGCCCGCCGCGCTCGCGCGCATGTATCGCTCGCTCAGCGCGGCGCGCGAGTCGCTCGCCGACCTGCCGGTTGCGGCGAAGCAGATCCTCGAGCAGCTCGGCGGGGAGGGACCCGCGGTCCGCGTTCGCCACGAGAGGCTCGGCGGGCTCGACCGCGAGATCGCGCGCGCGGCGAACCGGATCGCGTTCGGAATGATCGTGAGCGCGGTCGTGATCGGCGCGTCGATCGTGCTCACGGTGCACGCCGGGCCGCACATCGAGGACCTGCCGCTGCTCGGGCTCGCCGGCTTCGCGCTCGCCGCGGTCCTCGGGCTCGGCTGGGCGGTGGCCGCGGTCCGATCTCGGAAAGTCTAGCGTCGGGATTCGAGGAGAACTCACATGCACTCCCATCATCCGATTCGGGCCGCGGCCGCGGTCATCGTCTGGGCTGCGCTGGTCACGCTCGGCCCCACGGAGGCCCGCGCCGCGGATGTCGCTCGTCCGGTCGGCCCGATCGCCCAGGCGCCGACGACGGCGCTTGCGCCCCGGAGCGATGCCATAGGCGGGGTGACCGTCAAGGTGACGCCCCGAAACCTGTCGGCGGGTTCGGCGACCTGGGACTTCGAGGTCGTGCTCGATACGCACAGCGCCGACCTCGGCCAGGACCTCGCGAGGGTCTCGGTGCTGATCGACGGGCGAGGGCGCGAGCACCCACCGACCGCCTGGACGGGCGATCCGCCCGGCGGCCATCACCGCGAAGGCGTGCTGAGCTTCAAGCCGCTCGGCTCCGAGGCCGACTCGGTCACGCTACAGATCAGAGACGTCGGCGGCGTCCCGCAGCGCAGCTTCCGCTGGTCGCTGAAGGAGGGGGCGAAATGAGCTTCATCGAGACCCCCGCGAACCGGCGCTACCCCTGGTATGTGCGCATGATCCTTGCGCTGCAGCGCCGCCACTACGGCCGGGAGCTCGAGCCCACCAGGCTCTGGGCGCGCACGCCGCGCGCCTTTCTCGCGATGGCGCTCATGTACGGCGCGCTCGACCGGAAGCGCTCGCCGATCGAGCCCGCCCTGCGCTCGCTGGTGCAGGTGCGCGTGTCGCAGATCAACTGGTGCCCGTTCTGCGTCGATCTCAACTCGGCGATCGGCATGAAGCGCGGCGTGACCGAGGAGCGGCTCGCAGCACTCGCGCAGCCCGAGACCTCGCCCCTCCTCAGCGCGCGCGAGAAGGCGGCGCTCGCCTTCGCCGAGGCGGTCACCCGGTCGGACCGGCGTCCGGACGCAGGGCTCATCGACCGGCTCAGGGCGCATTTCGACGACGACGCGATCGTCGAGCTCGCCGCGCTCGTCGCCTACCAGAACATGTCGAGCAAGTTCAACGCCGCGCTCGGCGTCCCCGCGCAGGGGTTCTGCCGGATCGGGCACGAGGAGCAGTCATGGCGACCGACCCCGTCTGCGGAATGACCGTCGATCCGAAGACTGCGGCCGCCAGCGCGGACTTGGCGGGCCGCACGTACTGGTTCTGCTCGGCCCGTTGCCTGCGCGCGTTCCAGGCCGATCCGGCGAGGTACGCCGGCGGCGCGGAGCCGGGCGGCGCAGGCCACGCCCGGGTCGTACCGGGCCACGCCGCTGCGCTGGATCTCGGGGTCCCGCTGCAGAAGGCGCGCAGGGAACTCGCCAAGGACCCGATCTGCGGAATGATGGTCGAGAAGAGCGCCGCGCTGAAGAGCGAGCGCGGCGGGCGCACTTACTACTTCTGCAGCGTCGGCTGCCAGCGCACGTTCGAGAGCCCCGAGGCCGAGCTCAAGTCGATGCGCACGCGCGTCGCGATCGCGCTCACCGGCGTGCTGGCACTCGCGATCCTGCGCGCCGGGGCGTTCCTTGCGCTCGCGACCGGGGCAACCATCGTGACCTGGGCGCCGATCCCGCAGCTCCCGTGGTTCACCTGGGGGATGTGGCTCTTCCTTCTTGTGACGCCGGTGCAGTTCATCGGCGGCTGGAGCTTCTACGTCGGCGCGTGGAACGCGATCCGCACGCGCTCGATCAACATGGACTTCCTGATCGCGCTCGGCACGAGCGTCGCCTACTTCTACAGCGTCGCGGTGCTGTTCTTCCCCGAGGCGCTGCCGATCAAGGTCGAGGAGCGCGACGTGTACTTCGAGGTGTCGGCGGTGATCATCGCCTTCGTCCTCCTTGGCAAGTACATGGAGGAGATCATCAAGAAGCGCTCCTCGGCGGCGGTGCGGAAGCTCCTCGACCTCAGGCCCGCCACCGCGTGCGTGATCCGCGCGGGCCAGGAGATGGAGGTGCCGGCGGAGAGCGTCCAGGTCGACGAGGTGTTCGTCGTGCGGCCGGGGCAGAAGATCCCGACCGATGGGGTCGTCGCCGAGGGCGGCTCGTCGGTGGACGAGTCGATGCTCACCGGCGAGTCGATGCCGGTCGAGAAGTCGCCGGGCGCGGCGGTGATCGGCGGCACCGTCAACCGCGCCGGCATGCTCCGCTGCCGTGCGACGCGCGTCGGGGCCGACACCGCGCTCGCCCAGATCATCAAGCTCGTCGAGGAGGCCCAGTCGAGCACGGCGCAGATCCAGCGCATCGCCGACCAGGTCACCGCGTACTTCGTGCCGGCGGTGGTGGCGGTGGCGTTCGCTGCATTCTTCGGCTGGTGGCTCGCCGGCGACTTCCCGCAAGGCCTGCTCGCATTCATCGCCGTGCTGATCATCTCCTGCCCGTGCGCGCTCGGCGTGGCGACGCCCGCGGCGCTGATGGTCGGCGTCGGCAAGGGGGCGGAGGGCGGCATCCTCATCCGCGGCGCCGAGGTGCTGGAACGCGCGCAGCGGATGACCACGGTCGTGTTCGACAAGACCGGCACGCTCACCAGGGGCGAGCCGAGCGTGACCGACCTCGTGCCGCTCGGCCCGGCGACCGAGGACGAACTGCTCCGGCTCGCGGCTTCGGTCGAGGCGGGCTCCGAGCATCCCCTCGGCGAGGCGATCGTGCGCGCGGCCAGGCACCGCGGGCTCGAGCCTGCGCCGGTCACGGGCTTCGAAGCGGTGCCGGGACACGGCATCCGCGGGACGGTCGCCGGAGCGCGGGTGGTGCTCGGCAATCGGCGGCATCTCCATTGCGAGGGCGTCGATCCGTCGCCCGCGGAAGCAGTCATGGCGAAGCTCGAGGGGGAGGGGAAGACCGCGATGCTCGTCGCGAAGGACGGCGCGCTCGTTGGGGTCGTCGCCGTCGCGGACACGCTCAAGCCGGAAGCGGCCGACGCGGTCGCAGCGCTCCGCAGCGAGGGCGTCGAGGTGATCATGCTCACTGGCGACAACCGCCGCACGGCCGACGCCATCGCCAAGCAGCTCGGCATCGACCGCGTGATCGCTGAGGTGCTGCCCTCGGACAAGGCGAAAGTCGTCGCCGACCTCCAGCGGGAGGGGAAGGCGGTCGCGATGGTGGGCGACGGCGTGAACGACGCGCCGGCGCTCGCCACCGCCGACATCGGCATCGCCATCGGCTCGGGCTCCGACGTCGCCAAGGAGACGGGCGGAATCATCCTCGTGCGCGACGACGTGACCGACGTCGTCAAGGCGATCCGCCTCTCGCGCGCCACGATGCGCAAGATCAAGCAGAACCTCTTCTGGGCATTCGTCTACAACACGGTCGGCATCCCGGTCGCGGCGCTCGGGTTCCTCAACCCGATCATCGCCGCGGCCGCGATGGCCCTCTCGTCGCTCTCCGTGATCGTGAACTCGGCGCTCCTGAAGGCGATGAAGCTCGAGCGGATTTGAGGAGGCAACCATGTCTCACAAGACTTTGTGGATTTGCATCGCGTTCATCGTCGCGGCCCTCGCGGTGACTTACTGGGCGTACGGCAGCGGTCCGCTCCTCGTGGCGCTCGCGTTGCTCGCTCTTGCATGTCCTGCCGTAGTGATCTGGGCCATGCGCAAGCAGCGGGAGGTGGAGGCCTTGTTGGGCACGCGAAAGGCGCCGACGGACGCGAAACAGAGCGGCGAAACGGCACGGAGGACCCAAACATGATGTGGGGCGAAGGATGGGGTTGGGGATTCGGGATGCTGTGGATGGTCGGGTTCTGGGTTCTCGTGATCGCCGGTGTGGTGCTCGTCGCGAAATGGATCGGGGGCGGCTCGGACCGCTCCGGGCCGGTGCGGGAAACGGCGCTCGAGGTGCTCGAGAAGCGCTATTCGAAAGGCGAGATCGGGCGCGAAGAGTTCGAGCAGAAGAAGCGCGACCTCGGGGGCTAACGCGATGAAAGGCGCGATTCGCCGTGATGCGCACCGTCTCGGAACCCTCACATGAACCAATTCGACTTCTCAAACCGGGGTGTCACATGAACGACCACGGACACGACCACGACCCGGTGCGGGACCGCCGGTTCCGCATTCCCACGGGATGGGTGCTGCTCGGGTTCCTCCTGATCGGCGGCTACTTCTTCTTCACCGAGCATCGGGCGCACGCCCTGCAGGCGCTGCCGTTCCTGCTGCTGCTCGCGTGCCCGCTGCTGCACCTGTTCCATAACCATGGCGGACACGGCGGCGGGCAGGACCGCGGCGGGGGAGAGCGGGAGCGCGGCGGGAAGGAGCAGCCATGACCGAACCCTCCGCCTACGGCCTCTGGTCGCTCGTGGTCATCAACACGCTGGTGTTCGCGATGTTCGCGTTCAGCTTCTACCGGCCGCAGACGGCTCGTGACTGGCGGAGCTTCGGCGCGTTCGCCGCGTTCCTGGTGGCGCTGTTCACCGAGATGTACGGCTTTCCGCTGACGATCTATCTCCTCTCGGGCTGGCTCGGCTCGCGCTACCCGGGCATCGACTTCCTCAGCCACGACGCCGGCCATCTGCTCGAAGTGATGTTCGGCTGGCGGTCAAGCCCGCACATCGGACCGTTCCATCTCGCGAGCGCGGTGTTCATCGGCGGCGGGTTCATTCTGCTCGCCAAAGCGTGGCCGGTCCTCTATCAGGCGCAGCTCCATCGGCGCCTCGCGACGACCGGCCCCTATGCACGGATCCGGCATCCGCAGTACGTGGGGTTCGTCCTGATCATGTTCGGCTTCCTGCTCCAGTGGCCGACGCTCGTGACGCTCGCCATGTTCCCGGTGCTCGTGTTCATGTACGTCCGCCTCGCGCTGCGCGAGGAGCGCGAGGCGATCGCGGCGTTCGGCGAGGAGTACCGCCGGTACATGGCGCACACCCCGCGCTTCGTGCCGCGGCTCGGTGGCGCGGACCGATCCACGGACGCCACCGGTGCGCGCTGAGGCGGGGTACCCGACTGAGCGGCCCGGGAGCAAGCATGAGCGATCAGGATGTCGACTTGAAGCGGCGCTGCACGCTGACCCTCGCGGCGAGCGCGGCCGGCGGGGCGGCGACGGCTGCAGTCGCCTGGCCGTTCCTCGCCAGCCTGGAGCCGAGCGAGCGCGCACGCGCGCTCGGCGCGCCGGTAGAGGCCGACATCTCCAACCTGAATCCTGGCGAGCTGATGACCGTGGAATGGCAAGGCAAGCCGGTATGGGTGCTCCGACGTACCGACGAGATGATCGAAAGGCTCGGGCAGCACCATGAAGTCCTGTCCGATCCGGAGTCGCACCGCTCGCTGCAGCCAGAGTACCGCCGCAACCCGCGGCGCTCGATCAAGCCCGATGTCTTCGTGACCGTCGCGCTCTGCACCCATCTCGGCTGCATCCCGAGCTATCGACCCGCGGGCGACGCCGCAGCGCAGCTCGTGCACGCGGGGTTCTACTGCCCGTGCCACGGATCGAAGTTCGACGTTGCAGGGCGGGTCTACAAGAACGTGCCGGCGCCCACGAACCTCGAGATTCCGCGCCATGCCTATCTCTCCGAGACGCGGATCCTCACGGGCACTGACAGGAAGGGCGCATGAGCCGCCCGCCGGTCTCCACCATCGACTTGAGCGATCCGCGCCGTGCTGCACCGACTCGCCGAAGACACGCTGCTCCGGACGGTGCTGCGATTCGCCAGCCACCCGGCCTATCCGGCCGTCGTTTGCGTGGCAGCGTTCGGTGCGACCTTGTCCATGATGCTCCCGTTCGCCACGGTGCTGGTCGCCTCGGTGCTCGCTGCGCCCAAGCGCTGGCGTGCCGTCGCCATCTGGTCGAGCGTCGGCACCGCGCTCGGCGGGCTCGTCCTGTATCTCGTCTTTCATCATCTCGGCTGGCTGCAGTTTGCCGAGCGCTATCCCGAGATCGCCGCGAGCCGGGCGTGGCTGCAGGCCTCCGCGTGGTTGTCGGAATGGGGCCTTTACTCTCTGTTCGCGATTGCGGCACTGCCGCTTCCCCAAACGCCCGCCGTCGCATTCGCGGCGCTGGCGAGCCTTTCGCCGTTTGGCGTCTTCGCGGCGTTGCTTCTCGGGAAGCTCGCGAAATACGGCCTCTACGCGTGGGGAGCGTCGCGCTTTCCGGGCTGGTTCGTCGACCGGCTTCACGGCGACCACGTCATCACTGCAGCACTCGCTGCGCTTCGCGGCGGCGGGCAGGACTCCCGGCCGCCGCTCGAAGATCGCTCCACGAAGGCTCGACGATGAGGCGGGCATTCGCGTCGGCTGAAGGACTCGCAGCTACGGTGTTTCATCCGGCGCCCCGGAAGGCGTCGGAACTGCAACCAAGGAGATGAACATGGAATGGCTCGGACAGAACTGGATCTGGATCGCGGCGGCGATCGTGCTCTTCGCGTTCATGTCTCGCCGCGGCCTCGGGCATCACGGTCACGGCGGGGTCGGCAGCGGACATGGTGGCCACGGAGGCGGCGCGGAAGGGGGCCACTCGCACGGCGGCGGGCGAGGCGGAGACGACGGCACGCCGCGCCCGGCGATCGATCCGGTGAGCGGCAATGCGGTGCGCACAGACGGCGCGCTCACTTCGGTGCACGGAGGGCACATCTTCCACTTCGAGTCCGCGGAGACGCGGCAGCGCTTCGAGGCTGAACCCGACAAGTACGCCGCAAGTGCAACGGCGAAGGACGCGTCGCCGGTGCCGTCGGTTCGGCGCCGCCATCGTCACGGGTGCTGAGTCGCAAATCGCCGCGACGCCATCGAGCGAGGGTGCGTCGATGAGACGTAGGGTCAGTCACGAGAAAGGATGAGCCATGGAGTGGCTGTCGCAGAACTGGGTCTGGATCGTCGCCGGAGTGCTGTTCATCGCGATCCACTGGTTTGGCCATGGCGGCCACGGCGGGCATCGCGGACACGGCCCACCGGGAAGGGAGCCGGGAGGGGACGGCGATCGCGGGCGCGGGGAGCGCCCGAGGGCCGGCTCGGGTCACGCCCATTGAGGGGGAGCAGCCATGATGAGCATGAAGCTGGTGTGCTGGGCGCTGGGGTTGAGCGCGGCCTTTCTCTATCTCCTGTGCATCGCGTATGGCCTCACCAACCCGGCCACCGGGCACATGCGCGAGTTCCTCGAGGTCGCCCTGCCGGGGTTCGAGTGGCTGACGTGGAAGGGGTTCGCGATCGGCCTGGCGAAGAGCTTTCTCGACGGGGTCATCGTGGGCCTCGTCTACGTGCCCATTTACAACGGGCTGCGGAGTCGATTCGGGGTATGAGGGCGCGGCGCATGAGAGCTCGGCCGGCCGGAGCGCATCGAGGCGCCGACCAGTCGCTGCGGCGACGGGAGTCGAACGATGGCTGACCAGCCGTCGATCGTGGTGCAACTCGCGCCGCACCCTCCGCTGTCCCGGAGGCCGGTGGAAATGTGCGAGCACAAGGGCGTGGGACACCCGGACACCCTCACCGACGGCGCATGCGAGGCGGCCGCTGTTGCGCTCGCACAGGTCTACCTTTCCGCCTTCGGGCAGGTGCTCCACTTCAACGTCGACAAGGGTCTCCTGATCGCCGGCCAGAGCGAACCCCGCTTTGGCGGCGGCCGCATCGTCGAGCCGATCAAGCTCATCGTTTGCGGGCGCGCCAGCAACCCGGGTGGCAGGCTCGACATCGACGCGATCGTCACGACCGCGGTTCGAGAGCACCTGGACCGCAGCGTCCGGAGCGCGAGCGAGCATTTCCGCGTCGTGTGTGAGATCAGGGAGGGCAGCGAGAGTCTGAAGCAGCTTTATCTGAGGCCCGACCTCGTGCGCCGCGCAAACGACACTTCCTTCGGCGTTGGCTATGCGCCGCTATCCGAGCTCGAGCGTGCGGTGCTGGGTGTCGCGGCGACCCTGCGCTCCGCGGAGTTCCGGGGCGCGTTCCCGGCCGCCGGCGACGACTTCAAGATCATGGGCGTGCGATTCGGGCTCGAGCACTCCGTCACCGTTGCGCTCGCAATGATCGATCGCCACGTCCTGGGGGCGCGCAACTACCTGCAGATCAAACGAGCGATCCATTCCTGCCTGATGGAGCGCTCGGCCCGCGTCACCGACCTCTCGGTCAATGCGCTCGACGACGAGCAGGCGGACTCCGAGCGGGGGATCTATCTGACCGTCAGCGGGCTGAGCGCGGAGATGGGCGACGATGGTCAGGTCGGACGCGGGAACCGCGTCAATGGACTGATCACTCCCGGGCGACCGATGTCCCTGGAGGCCGCGGCGGGCAAGAACCCCGTCTCCCACGTCGGCAAGATCTACAACGTTCTCGCGAACGCGATCGCACGCGAGGTGTGCGCCGAGGTTGCCGAGGTCGCCGAGGCGAGCGTTCAACTGGTCTCCCGAATCGGTCAACCTCTCGCTCGCCCATGGGCGGCCGTCGTCGATGTCGCGCCGCTCAATCGGCTGACGACATCCATTCGAGCGCGCGTGGAGGCGGTGGTCGCGAGACGACTGGACGCCGTCGATGACCTCACGGAGCAGCTGATCGCCGGCAAGACGGCAGTCTATTGAGCGCATTGACCTGCTACAGGGCCATCGACAGGGAGCAGACCATGCGACACACGCTTCTCGAATCGCTGATCGCGCCAGCCTTCGTCGTAACCGGGTCGAATCCGACCGCCCACAGAAAGAGGTGAGCCATGAAGAACTGGAACGTTTACGCCTTATCCCTGGCGACGACCGCAGCGGTGACCTACGTGCTGTGCGCCATCTTTGATGCGCTGTTCCCGCCGTACGGGCTGGTCGCGCTGCTGGCCCCGGCGAGCCCCTGGCCGCTTGCCGGCAGCCCGGCAGGTTACGCAACGGGCCTCATCCTGTTCACGCTTGCCGGCTATGTGCTCGGCGCGATCTACGGGGCAGCCTGGAGATACTGGAGTCGGGGCGGAGTGTAGAGGCCGCGGATCGCGATTGTCGGGCTGAGAAAGGGCAAGCACTTGAAAACCAGCGTCGTCGAAGTAGGCGGATTGTTCTCGGCGCTGTGCGCGCTCGGGGTCGAGAAACGGCTGCGCGCGCTGCCGGGCGTCGAGCGTGCGGAAGTGAGCTATGCCTCGGGCAGCGCGACCCTCGTCTACGACGAGACGAAGACGGGCCTCCCGACGATCAAGGCCGAGGTGCGCAGCTGCGGCTACGCCTGCGCCGGCGAGCTGACGCCCAGCCACGTCTGCAAGCCCGAGGATCCGCCGGGCGATGCGGCCGTCGCAGCGGTGTCGGTGCCGGCCGCGCACGCAGCGCGTGCGCATGCACACCCGGCGGCGCACGCACCGGCCGCGCCGCCCAAGCCCGCGGCCGAGCACGCAGGCCGCCCGATGGACGCCATGGCCCACGAGATGGGCCACGGCGCGGGCATGGACATGGCGGCGATGGCGCGCGACATGCGCAACCGCTTCTGGGTGGCACTCGCTTTCTCGTTCGCGCTCCTGCCGTACTCGCCGATGGGCTTCGACATGAAACCGCTCGTGCCGCCGCTCGGCCTCGGCATGAACCAGTGGCTCTTCATCCTCGCGAGCGGCGCGGTGCTGTGGCCGAGCTGGCCGTTCTTCGTCGCCGCCTGGCGCGCGCTCAAGAACGGCGTGCTCAACATGGCCACGCTCGTCGTGCTGAGCGTCGGCACCGGCTACGTCTTCAGCGTCGGCTCGACTTTCTTCTTCGGTGGCGTGCAGTTCTACGAGGCGGTCTCGGTGCTGCTCGTGTTCATTTTGCTCGGGCACTGGCTCGAGATGCGGGCGCGAGCCGGGGCGAACGACGCGATCCGCGCGCTGATGGACCTCGCGCCGCCGA
Source organism: Burkholderiales bacterium (assembly GCA_035286595.1). Classification (GTDB taxonomy): domain Bacteria; phylum Pseudomonadota; class Gammaproteobacteria; order Burkholderiales; family SG8-39; genus DATEDA01. The sequence goes on from DATEDA010000156.1 coordinate 13,061, forward strand.
TGGCGAACGTGATCCGCGACGGGAAAGAACTCCAGATCCCGACTGCCGAAGTCCTCAAGGGCGACGTCGTCGTCGTGCGCCCCGGCGACAAGATCCCGGTCGACGGCGAGGTGATCGAGGGCGAGTCCCAGGTCGACGAGTCGATGCTCACCGGCGAGTCGATGCCGGTGAAGAAGAGCGTCGGCAGCCAGGTGGCCGGGGCGACGATCAACAAGAGCGGGAGCTTCCGCTACCGGGCGACCAAAGTCGGGGCCGAGACCGCCCTCGCTCAGATCGTGAAGCTCGTTCAGGAGGCGCAGAACTCCAGGGCGCCGGCGCAGCTCCTCGCCGACAAGGCGTCGCAGTGGCTGGTGTTGATCGCGATGGTGATCGGGGTGGCCACGTTCGTGGTCTGGTACTGGGGGATCGGTCAGACACTGCTCTTCGCGCTCACGCTCACGATCACCGTCTTCGTCATCGCCTGCCCGGACGCGCTGGGCCTCGCGACGCCGATGGCGGTGATGATCGGCACCGGCCGCGGCGCGCGCAACGGCATCCTGATCAAGAACGCTTCCGCGCTCGAGGACGCCACCAAGCTGAACGTCATCATCTTCGACAAGACCGGCACGCTCACCCAGGGCAAGCCCGAGGTGGTCGACATCGCGGCGGCTCAGGGCCGCACGTCCGAAGAGGTCCTCGTCGTTGCCGCCGCGATGGAGAAGCACTCCGAGCACCCGCTCGCGCATGCGATCCTCGAGCGCGCGGGGGACAGGGCGGCGCAGACGGCGGAGCGCTTCGCGAACGTCGACGGCATGGGCGCGAAGGCGATGCTCGACGGCGCCCCGGTGCTGGTCGGAAACCGGCGGCTGATGGATGCCGAACGGGTCGACATGGCGGGGATGGAGCAGAAGGCGGCCGAGATGCAGGGCGCCGGCCGGACCGTCGTGCATGTCGCTCGCGCCGGGCGCCTTTGGGGCTTGATCGCCATCGCCGACGCGCCCCGGCCGACCGCGACGGCGACGGTGCGCGACCTGCGCGAGCGCGGCGTGAAAGTCGCGATGCTCACCGGCGACAATCAGGCGACGGCCGAGCGGGTGGCGAAGGCGCTCGGGATCGACATCGTGCTCGCCGAGGTCCTTCCGGGGCAGAAGGTCGATGAGGTGAAGAAGCTGCAGCGCCAAGGCAGCAAAGTCGGAATGGTGGGCGACGGCATCAACGACGCGCCCGCGCTCACCCAGGCCGACGTCGGCTTCGCGATCGGGGCCGGCACCGACGTCGCGATGGAGAGCGCCGACGTCGTGCTGATGAAGAGCGACCCCTACGACGTGGTGGGCGCGGTCGAGCTGTCGCGGGCAACGCTCGCCAAGATGCACCAGAACCTGTGGTGGGCGGTGGGCTACAACGTCGTCGCATTTCCGGTCGCCGCCGGCGTGTTCTATCCGCTCACCATCAGCCCGGAGATCGCGGCGCTCGCGATGTCGGGCAGCTCGCTGCTGGTGGCGATCAACGCGCTGCTCCTCAAGCGCGCGAAGCTCGCCGGGATCCGCGAACCGTCCGCACCGCGGGTCCCCGTGCCGGAGGCTGCGCATGCGCTTCGCTGAACTGCCGGCCGCGCCGCTCCGCCGGCGCTCCGCTAAAGGAGCCCTCCGATGAAAGCGAAAGACGTGATGACCACCGCAGTCGTGTCCGTCGGCCCCGACGCGAGCATCCGCGAGATCGCCCGGCTGCTCCTCAAGCGCCGCATCAGCGCGGTGCCGGTCGTCGACGCGGGCCGAGTGATTGGCATCGTGAGCGAGGGCGATCTCGTGCGTCGGCCCGAGTCCGAGACCGAGGGGTTCGCCTCCTGGTGGCTGGCGCTGCTTGCGGAGGAGCGCGCGACCCGCTATCTCAAGTCCCACGGCCTCCGGGCGCAGAACGTGATGACACGCGACGTGGTGAGCGTCACCGAAGAGGCGTCGCTAAAGGAGATCGCGACGCTGCTCGAACGCAAGCACATCAAGCGAGTGCCGGTGCTTCGCGACGGGAAAATCGTCGGGATCGTCAGCCGCGCGAACCTTCTGCACGGGCTGGTCGCCCGCTCCAGCCAATCGTCGAAGCCTCCGGCGTCCGATCCCGCCGCGATCCGGGAGGCGGTGATCGCCGAGCTCCGGGCGGCAGGTCTCAACACCCCGTACGTGAACGTGGTGATCGCGGACGGCGCTGCGCAACTCTGGGGCGGCGTCGAATCCGCAGCCGAGGTCGAGGCAATCGCGCTTGCGGCAGCGCGCACGCCCGGCGTCGTGCGCGTCGAGAACAATCTTTTCGTCATGCCTCCGCGCCTGGTGGGGGCCCTGGGCGGCGAGTAGATCCCGCAAACGCATCGTCATTGATAAGAGGAACCATGGACATCATCGATCTTCCCCGGCGAGTGGTGGCCAAGACCGGGTTCGTGCGCCTTCGGCGCGCGTGATTGACAGAGAGTGCGAGGAGCCGCGATGTCACCCGACGTGCCGGAAGTCGGCCACCACGGCATCGTGCTTGGGACGGAGGCGCACCGGACCGCCTTTCCGGTGCTCGCCGGCGCGGTGTTCGTCATCGCCACCGGGTACGGGGTGGTGTTGCCGCTGCTTCCCGTTCTGCTCCGGCGCTGGATGGGTGAGCCTGACGCGGCGCTCGCTGCGTGGCACACCGGCGCGCTTACGGGGATTTACATGCTCGCTCTCGCGGCTGCGGCGCCGCTCTGGGGGCGCATCTCCGATCGGGATCGCAGGCGCCCGGTCCTGGCGGTCGGACTCGCGGGCTACGCCGCGGCGCTCGCACTGCTGGCGTTCGCCCAGTCGATGATGCTTGCCTATCTCCTCCGATTCGCCGCGGGTGCCTTCGCCGGCGCGGTAATTCCGGTGGCGACGGCGATCGCAGCCGAGACTGCTGACGCGTCCCGGCGGGCGCGGCGGGTGACGTGGTTGGCCGCCGCGAGCCTCATGGGCTATGCCGTGGGGCCGGCGATCAGCGGCTGGATCTACGGGTGGGCGTGGCGGATGTCGGGCAGCGATCCGGCCGCCGCCGCGGCGGACGCCATGGTTGCGTGGCCGCTCTACGCGGGCGCAGTGCTCGCCGTTGCCGTCGCGCTCGGCAGCCGCGCCGTTCTGCCGAGCGTCCGTTCCGCTTCGGCATCCTCCGCCGCCCGTGCCGGCGACACTGCCCGAACGCTGCTCATCGCAGCCCTCAGCTTGCTGGTCATGTCGGGGCTCGGCGCATTCGAGGTCGGGATCACGATCTTTGCCGAACAGGCGCTCGCGCTCGGGCCGGTTGCGCTCGCCTGGATGTTCGCCGAGTGCAGCGTGGCGATGCTCGCGGTGCAGGGACTGATCGTATTCACGCCTTGGTTCTGGCGATTGCCCAGGAGCGCAGTCGTGATTTGCGGTTTCGCCGCGATGACGATCGGGTTCGCGCTGCTGCCCTATGCGTCCGCTCCGTGGATCTTGTTCGTCGCGGTGGCGCTGGTGGGCGCCGGGTCGGGAGTTCTGCTCCCTGTGCTCAGTCATCTCGTGACGGTCGGGGCGACTGCGGGCTTGGGCATCGTTCTCGGGATGCAGACGGCCGCCGCCAGCCTCGGCCAGGCGCTCGGATCCGCGGCGGGGGGCGCGCTGTTCGGTCAGCTCGCCGGCGCTTCGTTCTGGATTCAAGCGGGCCTCATGGCGACCGGGGCCGCCGTGGCCGTTGCGCAGCGGGCGCGCCTCTCCGGCCCGCTCACAGACCGCGGATGAGTCGCGGCACGACAGCGGATGGCGCGAGCGTTCGATTCGATCGATGAGCGTTTGACGGGTCGAGATCCTCCGATGGACTTCAGTCACGACGTCGTGCAAGTGGTCGGCGCCGGGCCGGCCGGGCTCGCCGCGGCGATCACGCTCGCCCGGGCCGGGCGCCGGGTGCGGGTGCACGAGGCGCGGCCCGGAGTGGGACACCGCTTCCAGGGCGATCTCCAGGGCCTGGAGAATTGGTCGACTGCAGGCGATGTCCTCGACCTGCTGCGAGAGCTCGGAATCACCACGAGCTTCGCGGCGGTCCCGTGCAAGGGCGGGACTGCGTTCGACGCGTGGGACGAGGGTCATGCGATCGAGAGCGCGGCCCCGCTGTACTACACGATCGAGCGAGGTCCCGGCGCAGCCAGCCTCGACACGGCCCTGCTCGAGCAAGCGCTCGCGTCGGGGGTCGAAGTCCGGTTCGAGGGGCGGGTCGAACGTCTCGAGGGTCCGGGCATCTTGGCGACGGGCCCTAGAGCCGCTGACGCGATCGCCGTTGGGTATCACTTCGAGACCCCGATGGACGACGGGTTCTGGTTGGCCCTCGATGACCGTCTCGCCCCAGCCGGCTACGCCTACCTGCTCGTGATGCGTGGCCGCGGCACCGTCAAGAGCTGCATGTTCTCGGGTTTCAAGCAGGAAAGACTGTACGTGGACCGGACGGTCGAGCGTTTCCGGCGGCTGGTCGGCCTCGAGATGCGGAACGCGCGCTTTCATGGCGGGGTAGCCAATTTCCGCGTCCCGGCCTCGGCGCGCTCTGGAGGGCATCTCGTCGTCGGTGAGCAGGCCGGATTCCAGGATGCGCTCGCCGGATTCGGGATCCGCTACGCGATCCTCTCGGGCGTCATGGCGGCGCGGGCCCTTCTCGCGGGCGCGGATTACGACGCCGCATGGAGACGGCAGCTTCTGCCGACGATGGAGACCTCGGTCGTCAACCGCGCGATCTATAGCCTGATCGGGAACCGCGGCTACCGTTGGCTCCTGCGCAGCCAGGCCTGGTCCGCAGACGCGCGTCGCCTCCTGCGGTGGCTTTATCGGCCGGCGCACGCGAGACGGCTGCTTCTCCCTTGGGCGCGGCGCCGCTTCCACGCTCAGCGTCAGGACGAGAGCTGCAACCACGCGGACTGTGCGTGCGTGTGGTGTCGGTGCGGCGGAGCGAGTTGAGCGGGGTCTACCGAGTGATCACTCCCGAACTACCGATAGGCAACGACACGAAGGAGATCGAAATGCGCACCATGCGGAACCCGGCGCCCGCGGTTGCCGCAGGGACGATCTACATCCCGACAGCAATTCGAGCAGATGAAGCGCGAGCTTGGCTAGTGAGCCGCGCTACGGGTCCACCGATTCACTGACCGTCGGAAGACGACGGTCAATTGAGCAAGTGTAGTTCCAACCCAACGAAATGGAGGCAGTCATGAGATTCGCAAAACCGCTTCTCGCTTCACTCCTTCTCGCCGGCGCGCTCGCCGCCGCGCACGCGCAAGCCCCCACGCCTGCCGACAAAGGGGCCAAGCCCGCCCCGTCGAGGCCGGGCGGCCCGGGCATGATGGGCGTGGACATGCAGAAGATGCAGGAGCTGATGAAGAAGATGCAGGCGCAGATGGACAAGCTGCGCGCGACGACCGATCCGGCGGAGCGGCAGAAGCTCATGCAGGAGCACATGACCTCCATGCAGGAGGCGATGAAGGACATGCGCGGCATGGGCGGGCCGACGATGGGGATGATGGGCGGCGGCATGATGGGCGGCGGCCCGGCCGGCAAGGCGCCGTCCGCCAAACCCCCCGGCAGCCCGGATGAGCGCATGCGCATGATGGAGGGCCGCATGGACATGATGCAGATGATGATGGAGCAGATGATGCAGCACGAGGACATGATGCAACGCAAGTAGCGGGTGCTCGCGCCGCGCCGGGATCGCACCGGCCTGATGCGCTGTCGCAAAGGCCAGCCCTCCGGCTCACCTCGCGATCGCGGCCGCGGCGCCGCCGCTCCGAGTTTTCACGTGTGCAAGGAGATGCTCCATGATCAGCAAGTACGCCTTCGGCAAGCCCGTTGCGATGCGCTTCGACCAGGCGCTCGAGCGAGTGACCGCGGAGCTTGCGAAGGAAGGCTTCGGCGTGCTCACCGAGATCGACGTCGCCGCGACGCTCAAGAAGAAGCTCGGCAAAGACATGCGGCCCTACAAGATTCTCGGTGCCTGCAACCCGCAGCTCGCGCATCGCGCACTCGAGGCCGAGCCGCAGATCGGCGCGCTGCTGCCGTGCAACGTGGTGGTGCGCGAGGACCCCTCCGGCAAGACCATCGTCGAGATCATGGATCCGCAGGCGGTGATGCAGCTCGTCGATCGGGTCGAGATCGCGGAGATCGCCGCCGAGGTGCGCAAGCGCCTCGAACGGGTGCTCGCTGCCGTGTGATGCGGGCTCCAGCCCGCCGATTCGGCATTCGCAAGAGATAGGAGGAGGACGACGATGGAAGGACTGATCTGGCTGCTAGTTTTCGCAGGACTCTTCTACGTGATGATGCGCTTCGGCTGCGGCGCCCACATGGTGCACGGACGGCACGGCGGCGGAACCGGCCACGAGCACGGCGCTGGCGGCGAGGGCGGCAAGGACCCGGTATGCGGCATGCAGGTCGCCGCGGACACCGGTTACACGAAGATGCACGCGAGAACCCGCTACTGGTTCTGCTCGAAGGCCTGCCTCGAGAAGTTCGAGGCCGAGCCGGCGAAGTACGCGGGTGTCGCACGCGAGGAGGAGAAGCCAACATGAGAAGCCGTGTCGATCTCGTTGCGCTGGGGAACACGGCGAGCCTGTTCCTCGCGGCCACGTTCACGCTCTGCGTGGCGTTCGATCTCGTGTTCCCGGAGCTGGCGATGTTCGAGGCCTGGCAGAACCTTCTGCCGGGCTTCGAGTGGATCAGCTGGAAGAGCTACTTCCTCGGGCTCGCGGAGAGCTACGCCTTCGGGTGGTACTTCGCGCTCGTCTGGGCGCCGCTCTACAACTATTTTGCGGGTCGCTCGCGGGCCTGACCCTGCGATCGCAGTGGAGAGAGCGATGCGGATCACGTTTCTCGGCGCGACCGGCACGGTGACCGGCTCGAAGTACCTCGTCGAGGCCGGCGGCAAGCGCCTGCTCGTCGACTGCGGGCTGTTCCAGGGCTACAAGCAGCTGCGGCTGCGCAACTGGGCGCCGCCCCCGGTCGAGCCGCGCCAAGTCGACGCGGTGCTTCTCACGCACGCGCACATCGACCACAGCGGCTACTTCCCGCGGTTCGCGAGGAGCGGATTCAGCGGCAGGCTCTGGTGCACCGAGGCCACGCGCGACCTGGCGGCGATCCTCCTCCCCGACGCGGGCCACCTGCAGGAGGAAGAGGCGGCATACCTCAACCGGCACGGGAAATCGAAGCACAAGCCCGCGCTGCCGCTCTACACCGAGGACGATGCGCGCAAGTCGCTGGAACAGATCCGCGGCGTCGAGTTCGGCGAGACCGTGCCTCTGGGCGGCGGCGTGACGGCGCGCTTCGCGCCAGCCGGGCACATCCTCGGCGCGGCGAGCATCGTGATCGACCACGACGGCCGCTCGGTGCTGTTCTCCGGAGACCTCGGCCGCGCCGACGATCTGGTGATGCGGCCCCCCGCGCCCGGGCTCGCCGCGGACCACGTCTTGGTCGAGTCCACCTACGGCGACCGGCTCCATGATCCGGCCGACCCGGTTGAGCGTCTGGGCGACGTGATTCGCCGCACGCACGCGCGCGGCGGGGTCGTGGTGATCCCGGCCTTCGCTGTGGGGCGCGCGCAGACGCTCCTGTATGCCGTCTATCGCCTGCGCCGTGCCAACGCGATTCCCGAGTTGCCGGTGTTCCTGAACAGCCCGATGGCGGTCGACGCGACCGAGCTCTACCACCGCTACCGCGCCCAGCATCGACTCTCGCCGGAAGAGTGCGCAGGCATGTGCAAGGCCGCGCACATCGTGCGCTCTCCGGCCGAATCGAAGGCGCTGAACCTGCGGCCCGGGCCGATGGTGATCATCTCCGCGAGCGGCATGGCGACCGGCGGCCGCGTGCTGCACCACCTCAAGGCGTTCGCGCCGGACCCGAAGAACACGATCCTGCTGGCCGGTTTTCAGGCCGGGGGCACGCGCGGCGCGGCGATCGCCGGCGGCGCGCCCGAGGTCAAGATCCACGGCGAGTACGTGCCGATCCGCGCGGAGGTGGCGCAGCTCGACAACCTCTCGGCGCACGCCGATCAGCGCGGCCTGCTCGACTGGCTCGCCGCGCTCGGGGCGCCGCCCAAGCGGGTGTTCGTCACCCACGGCGAGCCCGGCGCGGCCGACACGCTGCGGCGGCTCGTCGCGGAGCGCTTCGGCTGGCGCTCCGAAGTCCCCGACTATCGCGACTCGCACGATCTCGCGGAGGAACGATGAGCGCGCCACACGACGCAGCGTCGAGGACGGCGCGCGATGACGACGGGCATCCGTCGCTGCGGCTCCGCCGGCTCGGCATCGACACGCACAGCGAGCCGGTGGTCTATATGCGGGCGGACTGCCACGTGTGTCGGGCCGAAGGCTTCACCGCGCGCGAGCGCGTGGAGGTGCATGCGGGCACGCGGACCGTGATCGCGACGCTCAGCGTCGTGACCTCAGACCTGCTCGCGCCGGGCGAGGCCGGGGTGTCCGAGGCGGCGTGGGCACTGCTCGACGCGCGCGAAGGCGACGCGGTCCGTGCGCTGCACCCGGCGCCGGTCGAGTCGCTCGCGCACGTGCGCGCGAAGCTGTTCGGGCACCGGCTCGACGGCGCGGCGATGCGCGCGATCATCGATGACGTCGTCGCCCGCCGCTACGCCGACATCGAGCTGGCGGCGTTCGTCGCGGCCGGCGCCGGCGACCGCCTCGACGTGGACGAGACCGTCGCCCTGACCCGCGCGATGGTTGACGTCGGGCAGCGGCTCAGCTGGCCGCGCCGGCCCGTCTGCGACAAGCACTGTGTTGGCGGGCTGCCCGGCAACCGCACGACGCCGATCGTGGTCGCGATCGCCGCCGCGAGCGGGCTGACGATCCCCAAGACCTCGTCGCGCGCGATCACCTCTCCGGCGGGGACCGCCGATGCGATGGAGACGCTCGCCCCCGTCGACCTCGACCTCGACGCGATGCGCCGCGTGGTCGAGCGCGAAGGCGGTTGCGTGGTGTGGGGCGGCGCGGTGCGGTTGAGCCCCGCCGACGACATCCTGATCGGCGTGGAGCGCCCGCTCGATCTCGACAGCGAAGGACAGCTCGTCGCCTCGGTGCTGTCGAAGAAGGCGGCCGCGGGATCGACGCACGTGTTGATCGACATGCCGGTCGGCCCGACCGCCAAGGTGCGCTCGGATGAAGCGGCGGCGTCGCTCGTCTCGCGGCTCACGCACGTGGGGGCGGCCGTCGGGCTGCGCGTCGAGTGCCTGGTCACCGACGGCACGCAGCCCGTCGGGCGCGGCATCGGGCCGGCGCTCGAGGCGCTCGACGTGCTGGCCGTGCTGCGGAACGCGCCAGATGCACCGACCGATCTCCGCAGCCGCGCGACGGCGCTCGCGGGCCGCCTGCTCGAGATCGCGGGTCGCGCGGCGCCCGGGGACGGATTCGCGCTCGCCGCACGCACGCTCGCGACCGGGGCCGCGTGGCGCAAGTTCGCCGCGATCTGCGACGCGCAGGGCGGGCTGCGCGAGCCGCGGGCGGCGCCCCTCACGCAGGAGGTGGTGGCCCCGCGAGCAGGGGAGATCGCCGCGATCGACAACCGCCGGCTCGCGCGCGTCGCCAAGCTCGCCGGTGCACCGCTCGCCCGCGGTGCCGGGCTGCGGCTCCATCGGCGGCTGGGGGATCGCGTCGCCAAGGACGAGCCGCTGTACACGGTCCATGCGGAGGCACGCGGCGAGCTCGCGTACGCGCTCGACTATGCCGGCCGCCAGGCCGAGATCGTGAGCGTGCGATGACCACCATCGTTTTTCCGGCGTTCGGTGAGCTTGCCTTCGCGGAGCGCCTCGCCGAGCGGCTCGGTGCGATCGCGGGTGTGATCGAGCAATAGGAGTCACCCGATGTCAGACGCAGATCGACGAGCAGGCTTGCACCTCACCACCCGGCGCGGCTTCATCGCCGCGGCGGGATTCGGCGTGGTGAGCCTCTATGCCTTGTGGGCGGGCTACGGTGCTGCGCCGCTCGGACTGGACGGGGCGCCGACGCCCGCGGACTCCGAACCCGCCGAGCACGGTGGCGAGCACGGCGCAGCGGGCGGGATGGATCCGCAGGAATTCAAGCGCCAGGTCGAGGCGTTCATCGAAGCGAACAAGCTGCCCGACGGGAGCGTGCGGCCACGGCGCGCGGCGATCGCGCACGGCACGCAAGCGGAGGACACGCCCGCGCAGGCGAGGGAAGGGCACGCGATGCACGGCGCGGACTCCGGCGCTCCCGTTGGGGAGGAGGCGCCGGTCGACGTCTATCTGATGGCGTATCAGTGGGGCTACGCGCCGGCGGTGCTCAGGCTCGAGGCCGGCGTTCCCTACCGGCTGCGCATGATGGCGCTCGACACCGCACACGGCGCGTCGCTCGCGCTCGGCAGCGGCAGCCGCATCATCCGGCTGCGCCCGGGCGCGCTCGTCGAACAGACGCTGACCTTCGCGCAGCCGGGCGAAGTCCTGCTGTACTGCACGGTGTACTGCGGCCTGCCGCACGACCGCATGCAGGGGAAGATCGTCGTCACGGAGGCGAACCAATGAACGACAACCCGTTGGTCGCCGGTCTGCGGGCATTGCCCGCCGCCGACAAGCGGCTGCTCAAGGCGTGCTTTGCCGCCGCGCTCGTCGCACTTGCGGTCGGCGTCGCATACGGCGCCGCGACCGCTTTCGCACGCGCCGGATTCGTCGCGCTGAGCCCGCTCGCGGGCTATCGCGGGCTCACGCTGCACGCCGTGAACATCTTCTTCTACTGGCTGTATTTCGCGCAGGCGGGGCTGCTCCTCGTGCTCGCCGCGGTGTACACCGAGCCGCAGGGCCGGATCGCCTGGCGCGGGGTCGCCTGGACGGGGGTCGCGCTGATGCTCGCCGGCTTCGCCGCGAGCGGCTACGGCGCGGCAAACGGGTTGCCGCTGCTCTACGACGCGCCGCCCGAGCTCGCGCGCGAGCCGTCGGCACCGGTCGCGGCCTTCTACTCGGGGTACCTTGCGCTCGCTGCCGGGCTCACCTGCGTCGCGCTCGCCGGCCTTGCCACCGCGCTCGCGCCGCGCTTCGCGGGAAGGATCGACGAGTGGCCGGTGGCGAGCTTCGCCGCCGCGGCATGGGCGGGGCTGCTGATCGTGAGCGCGCTCGCCGCCGCCAATGCGTTCCTGCCCGCCGCGCTGTGGGCGTGGGGCGTCGCGCCCATGCCACGCGAGCATTCCACCGGATGGCACGTCCTGTTCCATAACCTGCATTACTTGCCGCTCATGGCGACGGTCCTCGTGTGGTACGTGCTCGTCGAAGCGATGACCGGCGTGAAGTCGATCTTCGGCGCGCGGTTCTCGAAAATCGTGTTCGCGCTCTACCTCGTGTTCGTCCCGCCGACCTCGCTGTACCACATGTTCCTCGAGCCGAACCTCACCGAGCCGGTGCGAGTGGCGGGCTCGCTGCTGTCGCTGTTCATCAGCGTGCCCACGGTGATGGTGTTCCTGGTGATCGTCGCCTCCCTCGAGGTGCACGCGCGCGCGCAAGGCGCGCGCGGCCTCTTCGGCTGGATCGGGTGGCTGCCGTGGAGGAACCCGGCAATGAGCGCAATCGGCATGGCGGTCGTGAACCTCGCGCTCGGCGGCGCGCTGTCGTTCGTGCTCATCCAGGAGAAGCTCGCACCGCTCCTCTCCGACACGTTCTTCGTGCCGGGCTACTTCCATTTCCTGACCGTCGGCACCGTGACGCTCACGTTCCTTGCGGCGTTTGCCTACGCGCTCCCGGCGCTCACCGGCCGGGTGCTCGGCGGCGCGGGGCTGTTGCGCGCCATGCCGTATCTCGCCACCGCAGGGTTGCTGCTCTTCGGCGTATCGGGCGTGGCGGCCGGCTATCTCGGGGCGCCGCGGCGCGTGCTCGATGTGGCGTACGACGGCGCCGCACCGGCGGCGTGGAGCACGCTGCTTTCGGGCGTGGGGGCCGGTGCGCTCCTGATGGCGGCGGCGCTCGCCGTCTACCTCGTCGTGCTGTTCGCGAACCTGCTGCCGGGGCGCGCGAGCGCGCCCCTCCGCGCGCCGGGTTGGCCCGAAGTGCGCTGGAGCGGCGGCGCCGTGGCGGGCGTGCGCGCGTGGAGCGGGCCGCTCGCCGTCGTGCTCCTCGTCGCCCTGATCGGTGCCTTCACCGTGCTCGCGTTCGAGCTGATCCAGGCGCTACCGCTCGGCGCGTCGGGCGCCGCGGCGCATTGAGGAGACTGCGATGAAGGAAGACAGCCTGCTGCTGTTCGCGGTGTTCGCGGTCTGGGCGCTGCTCGCGGTCGTCTACGCGACCGTGCCGGCGCTCGCGATGCCGGGCTACGCCGTGGTGTGGGGACTCGGGTCGCTGGTGTTCCTCGCGCTCGCCGCGGTGATCGCGGTCGCAGAGCGCCGTGGTCCGGCAAGCCGGACCGAAACATGAGCAGCAAGAAGCTAATCGTCGACGCCGAACTCGAGAAACTGCAGCGCGAAACATTCGGATACTTTTTGCATGAAACAAATCCCGCCAACGGCCTCGTGATCGACAAGACCGCGGCGGTTTGGCCTGCGAGCATTGCCGCTACCGGCCTTGCATTAGCCTGCTACCCGGTAAGTGTCGAACGCGGATTCATGTCGCGGGCCGCGGCGGTGGAACGAACGCTTGCGACGCTGCGCTTTTTCTGGAAGAGCCCGCAAGGTCCCGAACCCGACGCCACCGGCTTCCAGGGACTTTATTATCATTTTCTCGACATGCAGACCGGCCGTCGCGCCTGGCAATGCGAACTGTCGACAGTGGATAGCGCATTCTTGCTGGCCGGCGCGTTGACGGCGGGCATCTATTTCGACGCCAGTACAGTAGACGAGAATGAAATCCGCACCCTTGGCGACGCGCTCTATCGCCGCGCCAATTGGAAATGGGCGCAAAACCAAGGTGCAACGGTGACGCACGGCTGGAAGCCGGAAAGCGGCTTCCTCAACTACCGGTGGGAAGGCTACGACGAGGCGCTGCTGCTGTATATGCTGGGGCTGGGCTCGCCGACTCATCCGTTGCCCGAGCAGAGCTACGCAGCGTGGGCCTCCACTTACCGGTGGGAACACTGTTACGGACAGGAATATCTGTACGCCGGGCCGCTATTTATCCATCAGCTCTCGCATGTCTGGATCGACTTTCGCGGTATTCAGGACGCATTCATGCGTGATAAAGGCATTGACTATTTCGAGAACAGCCGCCGCGCAACTTATGTGCAACAACAGTACGCGATCGACAACCCACTCAGGTTCAAGGACTATGGCCCCCATTGCTGGGGAATTACCGCAAGCGAGGGCCCCGGCCCCGATACCATCAAAATAAACGGTATCGAACGCCAATTCTTCGATTACGTGGGGCGTGGCGTGCCGTACGGACCCGACGACGGCACCCTTGCACCGTGGGCGTTAGTGGCGTCGCTGCCGTTCGCACCCGAAATCGTGCTGCCCGCGCTCCACCATTGCATTCATCAGGCCAAGTTGACCGAGTTCAACTCCTACGGCTTCAAAGCATCTTTCAATCCCTCCCACCCGGGAAACCCCGGCAATCCTTATGGTTGGTGGGTCTCACCGTGGCATTTCGGGCTTAATCAAGGGCCGATCATTTTGATGATCGAAAATTATCGTACGGGGTCATTGTGGCGACTGATGCGAAACTGCCCATACATCGCCAAAGGCTTGCGGCGAGCGGGTTTCACGGGAGGTTGGCTATGAAGGCCTCGGTGAGACCCATGGATAGTTCGCGCTGTCGTAGGTGCGTCCCGCATGAAACCGCATGTACGGCCAGAACAACAGCCGTGCTACGCCTACCACGTCGAATTCGCGCCGCAACTCGGCTCGTATGTGGTGGCGGGTTCATCCGGTGATGGCGGGTTTGTCTCGCTGGTCAGCCTAACTGGGGAAATCGTTAAAACCCGGCAAGGACTCCCGCCGATGGCGGCTGAAACTCGGTTGGGATGGGTCAAATTCAATCGGCGTCTATCCGGTCAGGCCGCGCGGGATAGCCGTCGTGCGCCTGTCTGCTGACGCGATAGAGCTGGCGAAGGTCATCGATCATCCGTATGCGTGGGAGTGCTGCCGTACTACGGCGATGGAGCGCGTTGGATCGCGATCATGAAGGGCGCGATCAGCCGCAACGCGTATTTCTTCAGCAGCCACCGGATGATGCGCCGCTACGCGGTTGAAGCGTATTTGCACTGAGCACGGTGCGCCAGACGTTGCGATAAGGAAAGTGCCATGCGGGAAGCAACTCGATCTCTACAAAGTCAGCGCGGCGTTCTTTCGCCGGAGGAACTGCGGAAGATCGACGCGTACTGGCGCGCCGCGAACTACCTGTCCGTGGGACAGATCTATCTCTACGACAACCCGCTGCTGCGCGCGCCGCTCAAGCTCGAACACATCAAGCCGCGCCTGCTCGGTCACTGGGGCACGACGCCGGGTCTCAACTTCATCTACGTCCACTTGAACCGGGTCATCAAAGCGCGCGAGCTCGAGATGATCTATGTCGCCGGGCCGGGGCACGGCGGGCCGGCGCTCGTGGCGAATGTCTACCTCGAAGGTACATACAGCGAGATCTATCCGAGCGTCTCCGAAGACGCCGAAGGGATGAAGAAACTCTTTAAGCAGTTCTCGTTCCCCGGCGGGATTCCGAGCCACGTGGCCCCCGAGACGCCGGGCTCGATCCACGAGGGTGGGGAGCTCGGCTACGCGCTGTCGCATGCCTTCGGTGCGGCATTCGACAATCCGAGCCTCATCGTCGCTTGCGTTGTGGGCGACGGCGAGGCGGAAACCGGTCCGCTCGCGGCGGCGTGGCATTCGAACAAGTTCCTCAATCCCGCCACCGATGGCGCAGTGCTCCCGATCCTGCATCTCAACGGCTACAAGATCGCGAGCCCAGCCGTTCTCGCGCGCATCCCGCGCCAGGAGCTCGAGTCGCTGCTCGTGGGCTTCGGCTATCAGCCGCATTTCGTCGAGGGCGCGGATCCCGCGGTCATGCATCAGCAGATGGCGGCAACGCTCGATGCGGCGTTCGACGAGATCGCGGCGATCCAGCGCGAGGCGCGGACGGCCGGCAGGGCCGCATCGCGTCCGCGCTGGCCGATGATCGTGCTCGTCACGCCGAAAGGGTGGACCGGTCCCAAGGAAGTCGATGGGAAGAAGGCCGAAGGCTCCTGGCGCAGCCACCAGGTGCCCTTTTCCGAGATGGCGACGAACCCCGCGCACGTCACGCTGCTCGAGCAGTGGATGAAGAGCTACCGGCCCGAGGAGCTGTTCGACGCAAACGGACGGCTCGTCCCCGAGCTGCGCGAGCTGGCGCCGGCGGGTAGCCGGCGGATGGGTGCAAACCCGGTCGCGAACGGCGGGATGCTCCTCAAGGACCTCAGGATGCCCGACTTTCGCGACTACGCTGTGGCCGTCCCGCGCCCCGGGCACGCCATCGCAGAAGCCACGCGCGTGATGGGCAACTTCGTGCGCGACGTCATGAAGCTCAACATGGATAAGCGCAACTTCCGCGTGTTCGGGCCGGACGAGACGGCATCGAATCGCCTCGGCGCGGTGTTCGAGGTGACGGACCGCGCCTGGCTCGCCGAGAAGATGCCGTTCGACGATCACCTATCCGCGGACGGGCGGGTGATGGAGATCCTGTCCGAGCACACCTGCCAGGGGTGGCTCGAGGGTTATCTCCTCACGGGCCGGCATGCGCTCTTCTCGTGCTACGAGGCGTTCATTCACATCGTCGACTCGATGTTCAACCAGCATGCCAAGTGGCTCAAAGTGACGAAGGAGATTCCGTGGCGACGGCCGATCGCCTCGCTCAACTATCTGCTCACTTCGCACGTCTGGCGGCAGGATCACAACGGCTTCAGCCATCAGGATCCCGGCTTCATCGACCATGTCGTCAACAAGAAGGCCGACATCATCCGCGTGTACCTGCCGCCGGACGCGAACACGCTCCTGTACGTCGCCGACCGATGCCTGCGCAGCCGCAACTTCGTCAATGTGATCGTCGCCGGCAAGCAGCCGTCGCCGCAGTGGCTGGACATGGACGCCGCAATCAAGCACTGCAGCGCAGGCATCGGCATGTGGGAGTGGGCGTCGAACGACGCGGGTGGCGAGCCCGACGTGGTGCTCGCCTGCGCCGGCGATGTGCCGACGATCGAGACGCTCGCCGCGACGGCGCTGCTGCGCGAATACCTGCCCGCGCTCAAGGTGCGCGTGGTGAACGTCGTGGACCTGATGACGCTGCAGCCGCGCGAGGAGCATCCGCATGGCCTCTCGGACCGGGATTTCGATGCGCTCTTCACCGCCGACAAGCCGATCATCTTCGCCTACCACGGCTACCCGTGGCTGATCCACCGGCTCACCTATCGCCGCACGAACCACGACAACCTCCACGTCCGCGGCTACAAGGAAGAGGGCACGACGACGACGCCGTTCGACATGGCGGTGCTGAACGACATCGACCGCTTTCATCTCGTCGCCGATGTGATCGATCGTGTGCCGAAGCTCGGATCCATCGCGGCGTACGCAAAGCAGAAGGTCCGCGACAAGCGGATCGAGCACAGGGAGTACATCGTCGAGCACGGGGAGGACATGCCCGAGATCAGGGACTGGACGTGGCCGTTTTGAGGCGGCGCAGGGGTTGACGTGAGAGTCGCTCGAAGGCCCAAGCTCGGCGGGCGCAGAACGTGCGCGGCCCGGGCGAGCGGGTTGCTGAGTTCAGATTGGCCGCCACGGGCTTCGTTTGCGGTAGTGCACCGACTTCGATGGAACGGAGATTCCCGATGCCGACCGTCAACGGTTGCTGGCGCACTGCGATCCGAGCGGATGGCTCGGCCCATGAACTCCCGTTCCACCGTGTGCGTGAGGTGTGCCGGACCCACGAGCTGAGCTGGGGGCGGCCAGCGCGCCGCGCATCGGCCTGATGCGGTTTGATCCTCATCAAGTCCGCCGCCCTCCGCGGCGTTACGCTGCCCTGTGCCGTGCGAAGAACAGGACGTCTGCTGCTCGAGCATCTACGGACTGCAAAGGAGGAGCAATCATGTTCAAGCATCTGCTGATCCCGACCGACGGCTCGACGCTGTCGCGCAAGGCAGTCAAGGCGGGCATCTCTTTCGCCAAGACGATTGGCGCGAAGGTCACGGCGTACTACGCGCTCGAGATGGTCCAGCCCTACATCGTCGCCGACGGGGCGGTCGACATAGCTTCCCTGAAGGCGTTCGAGCAGCGCGCTCGGGAGCGGGGGGAAGAGCACCTGGCGGAAGTGGGGGAGGCTGCTGAGGCCGCCGGCATCGTGTGCGAGGCCTACATCACGAAGCCTGCCACGCCCTACCAGGGCATCGTTCAAGCGGCGAAAAAGAAGAAATGCGACGTGATCTTCATGGCCTCGCACGGCCGCGGCGAGCTCGCCTCGCTCGTCCTGGGCAGCGTGACGCAGAAGGTGCTGGCGCACTCCAAGCTGCCCGTGATGGTGTACCGGTAGTCATGACGGCTCAGAGAGCGCAACCCGATGACCTCGGTGACCGTCGAGGGTTCATCGCCGGGATCGGAACGGCTACGAGCGTTTCGAGAGCAGGAGAGGCGGTATGAAGATGTTCGGATTCGACGCGTACTCGCCGCCGGAGATAGCCGAAAAGGTCGAGACGGTCGGGGTCGCCAAGGCACGGCTGCCGCTGCTCGCGATGACGATGCTCGGCATCGTGGCGGGCGGGTTTATCGGGCTGGGCGCGCTCTACCACACGCTCGTCGCGAGCGACACGCAACTGTCCTTCGTCGCGGTTCACGTCCTCGGCGGTCTCGCCTTTTCGCTGGGTCTGATCCTGGTCGTGATTGCGGGGGCGGAGCTGTTCACCGGGAACAACCTGCTCGTGATGGCGTGGGCCGATCGCAAGATCACGACGAGTGAGTTGCTTCGCAACTGGAGCGTCGTATACATCGCCAACGCGCTCGGCGCGATCGGCCTCGCCGGGATTGTCTTCCTGTCGCAGCACGGCAGCCTCAACGGCGGCGCCGTGGCGGCGGCCTCCGTGAAGATCGCAGCCGCAAAGACGGCGCTGCCATTCGCAGAGGCTTTCTTCAAGGGCGTCCTGGGTAACCTGCTCGTGTGCCTCGCCATTTGGCTCGCGCTCGCGGGGCGGACGGTGAGCAACAAGATCCTCGCCATCGTGCTTCCGATCTCCGCATTCGTTGCAGCGGTTGCGAACATAGCGTTGCCAACATGTACAGCATCCCCCTCGGCATCTTCTTGCGCGACGACACGTCATCCGCGGGGCTTGCCGATATCGCCTCGCTGAACTGGCCGGGATTCCTTGGCAATCTGGTTCCCGTGACGCTCGGCAACATAGCCGGAGGGATCCTGATGGTCGCGGCCGTGTACCACCTGATCTATAACCGGACTCTCAAGGCGAACGTGGTGTCGACGAGGCAGACGACGGACACCCGCTCGTGAGGCCTCATCGATGCCGGCGCCATTGCGCGACGAGGGTTCTCAAGCGGGTCAAGGGGTGACTTGCGATCGGGGACACGTGCCGTCGACAAGGGAGCGAAATGAGCCATCGAAAGCATCTGATCCTCGCCGCCACTGCGTTGGCCGCGATCGTCGCGGTCGCCGCGGCTTACTTCGCCTTCCGTCCCGATGTGCCCGAAGGCATCCTCGACGCGAACGGCCAGGTGCGCGGCACCGAAGTCACGTTGAGCGCCAAGGTGCCCGGCATCGCCGAGGTCATCGCCGTCAAGGAAGGTCAACTCGTAAAGCGGGGCGAGCTCCTTGCCCAGATCGGCGCGCGCGACATCGAGGCGCGGCTCGCCCAGGCGACGGCCGAGCGCGAGGCGGCCAAGGCCCGGCTGCCGGAGCTCGCCGCGCAGATCGCCGCCGTCGACACGGCGATCGAGCAATCCGGGCTGGGCGCGGACCTCGCGCGCGGCACGACCGAGCACGAGATCCACGGCGCGACCGAGGCCGTGGGGCGCGCCGACGCCGAGCTGAAGGTCGCCGAGGCCCAGTGGGAGCAGGACCAGCGCCTCCAGGAGCGGTACGCGGGGCTCGCCGCGCAGGGCTACGTGAGCCAGTCCTACTACGACGACATCCGCACCCGGCACCGCGCCTCCGAGTCGCGACTGCAGGCGGCGCGCAAGGCCCGGGAGGAGGCGGTGGCGGCGAGCCAGCGCGCGCAGGCCGGCTCGCTCGCGGTCGATGTAAAGCGCAAGGATGTCCAGCGGCTCAGGGCCGAACGCGATCGGCTCGTCGCTTCGCGCGGCACGCTCGAGAGGCAAACGGAGGCAGCGGCGGCGCGCGTGACCGAGATCGAAGCGACACTTGCCGACATGCGCATCGTCGCGCCGGCCGACGGGACGGTGATCAACCGGCTCGCCGAACCGGGCGAGCTCGTCGCCGCAGGACGGCCGATCGCCACGCTGATCGACCTCTCCGCGCTCTACGTGCGCGTGTTCATCCCGGAGCGCGAGATCGCGAAGGTCCGGCTCGGCAATCCGGCGCGGATCTACGCTGACGCGTTCCCGCAGGACTTCTTCTCCGGCCGCGTGACCGAGGTCGCGCAGCGCGCCGAGTTCACGCCGAAGGAAGCGCACATGAAGGACGAGCGCGAGAAGCTCGTGTTCGGCGTGAAGGTCGCGATCGAGAACCCGCAGGGCCATCTCAAGCCCGGCATGCCGGTCGACGTGAAGATCAAGTGGCAGGACGAAGCGGCGTGGTGATCCCGCTCGCGCGGGAGCGCGCACGCGGCACACCGGATTCGCCCGGACGGCGGGCGCCGGCGGATCGGGAACCGGTCGTTCGCGTCGATGGCTTGTCGCGGCGCTACGGCGAGGTCTGGGCGCTGCGCGACGTGTCGTTCGAGGTCGGCCGCGGCGAGCTCCTCGGCGTCGTGGGCCCGGACGGCGCGGGGAAGACCACGCTCATCCAGTCGCTGTGCGCGATCCTCGACCCGACGGCGGGCCGCGTCGCCGTCGGTGGGCTCGACAGCGTCGCCGACGCGGCGCGCATCACTGCCACGATCGGCTACGTGTCGCAGGCGTACTCGCTCTATGGCGATCTCACGGTCGCGGAGAACCTGCAGTTCTTCGCCGAGGTGCGGCAGGTGCCGCCGGCGGAGATCGCACGGCGCCGGGAGCGGCTGCTGCGGTTCTCCGGGCTCGGGGGCTTCCTCGACCGGCGGGCGAAGCACCTCTCCGGCGGCATGCAGAAGAAGCTCGCGCTCTCTTGCAGCATCGTCCACGAGCCCGAGCTCGTGATCCTCGACGAGCCGACGCTCGGCGTCGATCCGCTCTCGCGGCGCGAGCTGTGGCGCATGCTCGACGAGTTCCGGGCGGCGGGGAAGACGGTCATCGTCGCGACCTCTTACATGGACGAGGCCGCCCGCTGCGACCGGGTGCTCTTTCTCGCTGGCGGCCGCGTCGTCGCGTGCGACGCGCCGGCGACGTTCGGTACTGACCTCGAAGCCGCGTTCGAAGCGATGCAGGGGCCGCCGCGCGCAACCGCACCGATCCCCTTTCCGCGCCGGCCCGGCTCGGGCGACGCGATCCGGGTCGACGGGCTCACGCGGCGGTTCGGCGATTTCGTCGCGGTGGACAGCGCGACGTTCGGCGTCGCCGCCGGCGAGATCTTCGGCCTGCTCGGGCCCAACGGTTCGGGCAAGAGCACGCTGATCAGGATGCTCTGCGGGATCCTTCCGGCCTCCGCCGGCGTCGCACGCGTCGCCGGCGTCGACGTGACGGCGGCGGCCGAGTCGGCGCGCGCGCGGATCGGCTATATGTCGCAGCGCTTCTCGCTCTATCTCGACCTCACGGTCGACGAGAACATCGCGTTCTTCGGCGCGGTCTACGGGCTCGAACCCGAAGCGCTGCAGACTGCGCGTGACTGGATCGTCGCGATGGCGGGGCTCGACGGGCGTGGCCGCACGCTCGTAAAGACGCTCTCCGGCGCGCTGCGGCAGCGCCTCGCCCTCGGTTGCGCGGTGCTTCACCATCCTGACGTGCTCTTTCTCGACGAGCCGACCTCGGGCGTGGACCCGGCGTCGCGCGCGGCGTTCTGGCGTCTGATCGCCGCGATCGCGGACACGGGCACCGCCGTGCTCGTGACGACGCACTATCTGCGCGAGGCGGAGGCCTGCGACCGCGTCGCCTTCATCGATGCCGGGCGGATCCTGGCGATCGACCCGCCGGCGAGCTTGCGTGCGCGCTACGGCGCCGCGACCCTCGAGGAGGCATTCCTCAACGCGATGGGCGCGCCCGCATGATCCTGGCCGCGCTCATCCGCAAGGAGTTCGTGGAGATCCGGCGCGACCCGGTGACGCTCGCGCTCGCCGTCGTCATGCCGCTCGTGCTGCTGTTCCTGTTCGGCTACGGCATCTCGCTCGATGTCGAGGACGTCCGCCTCGCCGTGCTCGACCACGACCGCTCGCAGGCGTCCGCGGAGCTCGTCGAGCGCTTCACTTCCAGCACCTATTTCCGCCGCGTCGCCGACCCGAGGTCGCCCGGCGAGGCGGCCGACGCCCTCGACCGGGGGCGCGCGACGGTCGTGCTCGTGGTGCCGCCGGAGTATTCGCGCGATCTCGCGCGCGGGCGTCCGGCGTCGGTGCAGGTGCTCGTCGACGGTTCGTTCTCGGTCATCGGGCTCATCGTGTCCAACTACGTCAACACGATCGTGAGCGAGCACTCGATGGGCCTCGCGCGGCGCGCGCTCGCCGTGCGCGGCGTGGCGGCGCCGCCCGAAGTCAGGGTCGCGACGCGGGTCTGGTACAACGCGCCGATGAAGACGGTGAACTACATCGTGCCGGGGTTGTTCGCGGTGCTGCTGCTCGCCTTTCCGCCGATGCTGACCGCGCTCTCGATCGTGCGCGAGAAGGAGCGCGGCACGATCGAGCAGGTGTACGTGTCGCCGATCCGGCCGGCGGTCTACATCCTCGGCAAGATCCTGCCGTACGCGGCGATCGCCTTCGGCGAGATGCTGCTCGTCCTCGCCGTCGGGACGCTATGGTTCGAGATCCCCCTCCGCGGGAGCCTCGCGCTGCTCCTCGCCGCGTCGCTGGTCTACGTGTTCGTGACGGTCGGCATCGGCGTGTTCGTGTCGACCTCGACGCACACCCAGGTGGCGGCGGTGTTCCTCTCGCTCGTCGCGACGCTCATGCCCTCGGTGCTGTTCTCGGGGTTCCTGTTCCCGATCGCCACCATGCCGTACGTGATGCAGCTCTACACCTACGCCTTCCCGGCGCGCTACTTCACCGACGTCAGCCGCGACCTGTTCCTCAAGGGCGTGGGGCTGGAATACATCTGGGGGAACCTCGTGCTGCTCGCCTTGTACGCCGCCGTGCTCTTCGCTGCGGCGAGCCTGCGGTTCCGCAAGAAAGTCGCGTGATGCGCCGACTCGCCGCAGCGGTCCGCAAGGAGTTCCTGCAGTTTTGGCGCGACCGGATGCTCGTCGCTCTCGTGGTGTTCATCTATACGGCGGATCTCGTCATCTGCACGCTCGCGCTGACGTTCGACGTCAAGAACCTGACGCTGGCGGTGTTCGACCAGGATCGCACGCCGCTCTCCGCACGGCTCGTCGAGCGGTTTACCGCCACGGACTACTTCGGCCGGCTGGTGACGGTCGAGCGGTTCGGCGAGATCGACCGCCTGCTCGACAAGGGGGAAGCCGACCTCGCGCTGGTGATCCCTCCGGACTTCGCCGGTCGAGCCACTGCCGGCGCACCCGCGGAGGTGCAGGTGCTGCTCTCGGGGGTCAACTCGAACACGGCCAACGCGGCGCGGGGCTACGTCAACGTGATCATGGAGCGCTTCGGCCACGATCTGCTCGCGCAGGCCGCGGCGGCGCGCGGCATCACGACCGAGCTGCCGAGCGTGGTGCCGGAAGTGCGCATCTGGTACAACCCGCAGCTCGAGTTCAAGCACTTCATGGCGGTGTCGATGATCGTGGTCGCGTCGCTGATGGTGGGCTTGATCACGACCGCCGCGAGCCTCGTGCGGGAGCGCGAGACCGGGACGATCGAGCAGCTCATCGTGACGCCGCTGCGTGTGGAGGAGATCATCCTCGCGAAGGCCGTCCCGCCGTTCGTGATCTCCATGGCTTCCCTCGTCCCGAGCGTGCTCATCGCGATGGGCTTCGGCGTGCCGGCGCAGGGCGCGCTCGGCCTGTTCCTGGCTGCCTCGGTGCTGTCCCTCGTCGCGTCGATGGGGATCGGCGTGTTCATCGCCGGCTTCGCGGCGAGCCTGCAGCAGGCGCTGCTCATCGGGTTCTTCGTGATCTTCCCGCTCATGTTCCTGTCGGGCACCACCGTACCGGTCGAGAGCATGCCGCGGGCGATGCAGATCCTGTCGCTCGCCAGCCCGACGCGCTATTACATGGAGATCGCGCTCGGGACCCTGCTCAAGGGCGTGGGCTGGACGGTGCTGTGGCCCCAGCTCGTCGCGCTCGCGGCGATCAGCCTCGCGGTCGCCGCGGCCGGGTGGGCGCGGCTCGCGCGCGGCGGTGCGCTCGGCGCGAATGCCTAGCCCCGCACTGAACGGTGGCGCCGTCGGGGGCGCGGGCGTGCTCTGGTATCGGGACTGGGCTTTCTGGCAGGCATTCCACCTCCCGGGCATCGGGATCGCGAACCTGCTCTGGGAGCTTGCGCAACTGCCGCTCTTCATGCGCAGCCTGGTCGCTACTTGCTCGGCCACACGGGGAACCTGCGTTGACGCTGGCTCACCGGTGTCAAGCGAGCGTCGCTTGAAGCGCGCAGGCATTTCGATGCGCGCTGCTTAAAGCAGCCGGCGGATCATCACGGTGAGCTCGCGGTCCGGGCTGTCCCACAGCTGCACGAAGTAATCCCGGCCGGGCTCGAGCGCATACAACCCGCTCTTGAACTGTGTTCCGCAAACAGTCAGCCATTTGAAGCTCTGCGGCGCAACGAGCCGTGGAGGTTTCGCCTCGGCGAGATCCGCCCACGCGGTCGAGGCGACGAGAACCGCGTAGGTCCCGTTCCCCTCGACCCGAAAGGGCACGAGACCGGCGAATCTCGCTCCGGATTTCTCCTGCCGTCCCGGCTTGACGAGCGGTGACACAGCGCGCAAACCGTGCAGCCGGACGTTGAGCACGGGACCGACGGCGGCCGGCGTGCCATCGAGGCTGCCCAAGGCGCGCGCTTCGACGTGGACCGGCTTCGCGGCGAATTGACCGCAGTCGATCGCAGCGGGAACAGCGGCCTGCAGTGCCTCGGCGCGCCGCGCGGCTTCGTCGGCGGGCCCGGGCGCCGTGCAGCCGGCGATCGCGAGGAGCCCCGCCAGCGACGCGCTGCGAGCGGCTCGTTTCATCGCAACTTCCCCCCGCCGTTCGAGCGGCGTGCTCAGGCGGCCGCCGGGGCCGGCACGTTGCGCCCGACGCTCAGGATCGCGTCGAAGAAGATCCGCGGTCGGCCGCGCAGCGAGTTGAAGAAGATCAACGTCACGCTGACCGCCATCGCCGCCATCGCCCAGATCGGATGGACGAGCCCGGTCGCGGCGAGCGGCACGCCGAGGCCGTTGAACGCGACCGCGAGGCACACGTTCTGCACCATCTTGCGGTAGCTCCAGCGGCTGACCTCGCGCGCGTCGAGCACCGCCTCCAGCCGGTTGTTCAGGATGATGATGTCGGCCGAGTCGATGGCGATGTCGGTGCCGCTGCCCATGGCGATGCCGACGTTCGCCTGCATCAGGGCCGGCGCGTCGTTGATGCCGTCGCCGACCATCGCGACCCTGCCGGCCTGCTGCAGCTCTCGCACCAGTTCCGCCTTCTGGTGCGGCAGCAAGCCCGCGTGTACCTCGTCGATTCCCGCGTCGACGGCGACGCGCCTGGCCGCGGCCTCGTTGTCGCCGCTCACGAGCAGCGTGCGCACGCCTGCGCGCCGCAGCGCCGACACCGTGACGGCCGCGCCCGGACGCAGCGCGTCGCCGAACGCGAGGAGACCTAGCAGACGCCGCGCGCGCGCGACCGCGACCACGGTACGACCTGCCTTCTCGAGCATGCGCAGGCGCTCGCGCAGCGCGTCGAGCGGCACTCCGTTCTCCTCGAGGAAGCGCGGGTTCCCGACGAGAATCTCTTCGCCTGCGCGCTGCGCGCGAACGCCGCGCCCCGGCACCGCCTCGAAGGCCTGGAGCTCGGGCGGCGCGATGCCGCGCTCGAGCACGGCCGCCATCACCGCCTTGGCGAGCGGGTGCTCGGACGCGGCCTCGGCCGCCGCGGCGACGCCGAGGAGCTCGGCTCTTGAGGTGCCGACCGCCTCGAGCTCGCGCAAGGCGGGCTTGCCCTCCGTCAGCGTGCCGGTCTTGTCGAAGACCACGTGGGTGGCGAGGCGAAAGCCCTGGAACGCCTCGCCCGTGCGCATGAGAATGCCGCGCTCCGCCGCCTCGCCCGCGCCGCGCACGATGGAGAGCGGCGCCGAGATGCCGAGCGCGCACGGGTAGCCCATCACCAGCACCGTGAGTCCCGCGAACACCGCACGATCGATGTCGGGCGCTCCGCCGGCGAGCATGGGGAGAATCAGCCAGCCCAGGACGGCGGCAGCGGCGAGCGAGAGCACCGCCGGCGCATAGACCTTCAGCACGCGGTCGACGAGATGGAGCATCCCCGGCTTCAGCGCGCGCGCGTCCTCGACCTCGCGGGCGACGCGCCGCAGAAAGCTCGCTTCGCCGACCGCCGAGACCCGCACGAGCAGCGTGCCGAGGCCGTTCAGCGAGCCGCCGATCACCGCGTCGCCGGCGGCGCGCTCGACCGGCAGCGGCTCGCCGGTGACAAGCGACTGATCGACCGCGGAGCGTCCTTCAAAGACTGCCCCGTCCACCGGGATGCACTCGCCGGGGCGCACGCGCACTAGGTCGCCGATGATCACCGCCTCGATGCCGACCTCGGTCTCCCGCCCGTCGCGCAGCACCCGCGCGGTCTCGGGCTGCAGCGCGAGCAGGCGCCGCACGGCCTGCGAGCTCCGCGTCTTGACGATCAGCGACAGCCACTCGGAGAAGATGTGGTAGTTGCACACCATGACGGCGACGCAGAAGAACGGCGCCGTCGGAAAATCCGGCCCGCCCGCGACAAGCCCGTACCCGCCGCCCGCGAGCCCGGCGAAGGCTGCCGCTTCGAGCAGCACGTGCTGGTTGACGATGCCGCGCCGCACCGACTGCCACGCCATCGCGAGGATGTGGTGGGCGAGGACGAACACCACCGCGACGGCCAGAGCTGCGGCGAGCCACGCGTCCAGGCCCGCGAGCCGACCCGTAGCCTTGAGCCAGAACAAGGCCAGGACCAGCGCGAAAGCGCCCGCCGTCCCTGTGACCGCCCTGCCGAGCCCCGAGGAGCGCAGCACGAGGAACACGAAGCCGAGCAAGCACAGCGCCACGAAGGCTTCGAGCACGGCGTACCAGACATCGCCGGGGCGAGAGATGAGCGTCAGGGAGCCGAGACTGAAGACCGTCGCGAGGAGGAAGCGCCGGCCTTCGTGCGCGAGCAGCCGCTCCTGCTCCTCGAAGGGCTCGAGCTTCCGCGGGTCGGAGATGACATACCCCATGTCCCGCAGCGTCGCGAGCAGCTCGCTCGGCGACACGCGCGCCGGGTCGTACTCGACGAGCGCCTGCTCGTGCGTGAGGCTCACCGCGACCTTGTCCACGCCCGGATGCCGTCCGAGCGCCTTCTCGATCGTGCCGGTGCAGAGCGAGCAGTGCATGCCGGCGATGCGCGCCCGGATGCGCGCGCGGTCGGGACGGCTCGCCGGCTCGTGGGTCCAGAGGGGAAGTGCGGCTTCGGCGGTGTTGCTCATGGGTCACCCCGGATGGCGGGTCATGGGCTCACCCTAGCAGCCGTACCACGATACCGAGTCAAGGGCTAGCGCAGCTCGACGAACAGCCCGAACCAGACCGACCAGAGGCCGAGCGCGACCATCAGCACGCCGGTCCAGCGTGGCATGCGCCCCGTGAGGCTCGCGAGCCGGTCGAGCGCACCCTGCGCGCGCTTGAAGAGCACCGCGACGACGAGCGGCAGCGACAGCGCGAGCCCGAACAGCGCGAGCGAAACGAAGCCGCCCGCAGCGCCGCCCGCCGTCGCCCCCGCCGCTGCTGCCGCAAGGAGCGCGAGCAGCAGCGGCGCTGCGCACGCCGGGATGTTCAAGCCGAAGAGGAGCCCGAGCGCCGCCGAGACCCGGAGATCGCCGACCCGGGCGAGCCGCGGGCCGATGGTGCGCATCAGCGGGCCGATGCGTCCGGCGAGGTAGAGGACGCCGATCGCGAGATAGACGAGCCCGAGCACGAGCCAGCCCGCTTTCTGGAATGCGAGGAATGCGGCGCCGATGACGGCGGCGGCCGCGCCCATCAGCCCGATGAACCCCGCGCGAGTGACGGCGAACGCGGCGACCTGCCCCACCTTCACCCTGGCGGGCTTGCCCTCCATCAGCTTGATGAAGAGCAGCGTCGAGCCGA
>DATEDA010000157.1:0-30001 GCA_035286595.1 Burkholderiales bacterium
CCGGGGGGGTCTACCACCTGATCGGCGACGCCCTGCGAGGCCACACCGCTCCCGACGTCGCGGAGCGCGTCCAGCAGCGGCTTGCCGCCGAGCCGACGGTCTTCGCCCCGCATGCGATCGAACCGCCAAGACGGCGCGCGACGCGGTATGCGCTGTCTATGGCCGCAAGCGTCGCGGCGGTCGCGCTCGTCGGCTGGATGGCGCTACCGCTCATCGACGACCCGCGCGAATCGCCGCCCCCAGCCATCGCCAAGCTCCCCGAACCACCGCTCGTCGCCGTTCCCGTCGCGCAAGGGGTGGGCGACTACCTCCTCGCGCACCAGCGGTTCTCGCCCTCGCTCGCCATCGGCGGGATCGCGCCCTACATCCGCAGCGTGACCGAAGAGAACGGGGCGCGCTGACGATGCGGGCGCTCGTGTTGGCCGCGGCGCTCGCCGCGGGCTCGGCAGCATGCCCCGACGGCGCGGCCGCCCAGGAGAACGCCGACGCGATTTCCTGGCTGCAGCGGATCTACCGCTCCACCGAGCGCCTCAGCTACACGGGCACGTTCGTGTACCAGCAAGGCGAGCAGGTCGAGAGCTCCCGGATCACCCGGATCGTCGACGCCTCCGGCGTGCACGAGCGGCTCGAGGCGCTCGACGGCACGCCGCGCGAGATCGTGCGCGTCAACGAGGAGGTGAAGTGCTACCTCCCGCAGACGATGACGGTGAAGGTCGAACGCCAGGCCGACACCACGCCGTTTCCGGCGATGCGGGCGGATGCGCGCGAGCTCGTGCCGTACTACGACATCCGCAAGGGGGAGACCGAGCGAATCGCCGGGTATGACTGTCAGTCGATCATTCTCGAGCCGAAGGACAAGCTGCGCTACGGGCACAAGCTCTGGGCCGATCTCGCCACCGGCATGCTCGTGAAAGCCAAGACTTTCAACGAAAAACACGAGGTCGTCGAGCAGTTCACCTTTACCCAGCTCCAGATCGGCGGCCGGATCGAGCGGGACCAGGTGAAGTCCCGATTCGCCGGCAAGGGGCGAGACTGGCGGGTCGAGAGCGCGGCGACGGTTCCCGCCGACCTCGCGCGCCACGGCTGGCTGCTGAGATCGCTGCCCGCGGGCTACCGCAAGATCACCGAAATGAAACGCAATCTCGGGGCGAGCGTCGACGTCGGGCACATCGTGCTCTCGGACGGCCTGGCCGCCATGTCGGTCTTCATCGAGCCGCTCGCGGCGAAGCCATCCCTCGGACCCCTGGGCCCGTCCCGGCAGGGCGCAGTCAACGTTTACACCCGCAAGCTCGACGGCTACCTGGTCACGGTCGTCGGCGAGGTCCCTGCGGAGAGCGTCAAGCTGATCGCGAACAGCCTCGAGTACCGCCGTCCGCAGTAGCGTTGGGGGTCAAATCCCCCGCCGCCGCGGTCGGCGCGCTTGAAACCTCACCCACCCCGATTTATCGTTAGTATCCGGCAGTAGGGTTCCGCACGCAGGGATGGAACACCCCATGAAAACGATTCTTTCCGCCGTCTCGGTCGCAGGGGCGCTCGCCCTTGCCGGCCCGTCGTTCGCCCAGACCCGGGGGCTCCCCGACTTCACCCAGATCGTGGAGAACCAGGGCACCGCCGTGGTGAACATCAGCACCACGCAGCTCCGGCAGCGCCAGGCCCGGTCGCAGGGCCCGCAACTCGACGAGGACGATCCGTTCTACGAGTTCTTCCGGCGGTTCGTGCCGCGGGGGCCGCAGGGCCCCCAGGGGCCGCAGGGGCCCCAAGGCCCGCAGGGCCCCCAAGGTCCGCAGGGGCCGCGCGAGTTCGAGTCGAGCTCGCTCGGTTCCGGGTTCGTCATCAGCGCCGACGGCTACATCCTCACCAATGCCCACGTCGTCGAGGCCGCCGACGAGATCACGGTCAAGTTCAACGACAAGCGCGAGTACAAGGCCAAGGTGATCGGGGTCGACCGGCGGACCGACGTCGGGCTGATCAAGATCGAGGCCGCGGGGCTGCAGCCCGTGAGGTTCGGCGATCCGACCAAGCTCAGGGTCGGCGAATGGGTGGTCGCGATCGGCTCGCCGTTCGGCTTCGAGAATACGGTCACGGCGGGAATCGTGAGCGCGAAAGGTCGGTCGCTCCCGCAGGAGAACTTCGTACCCTTCATCCAGACCGACGTCGCCATCAACCCCGGCAATTCCGGCGGCCCGCTCTTCAACCTGACCGGCGAGGTGGTGGGCATCAACTCCCAGATCTACAGCCGCACCGGCGGCTTCATGGGGCTTTCCTTCGCGATCCCCATCGACGTCGCCCTGGATATCTCGAGCCAGCTTCGCACCGCCGGGCGCGTGAGCCGCGGGCGCATCGGCGTGGTCATTCAGGAAGTGTCCCGGGAGCTTGCCGATTCCTTCGGGCTCGCCAAGCCCATGGGGGCGCTCGTGAACGCCGTGGAGAAAGGCGGGCCGGCGGAGAAGGCGGGCGTGGAGACCGGCGACATCATCCTCAAGTTCGACGGCCGGGCGGTCAACGGCTCATCCGACTTGCCGCGGATCGTCGGATCGACGAAGCCCGGCGCGCGGGTTCCGGTGCAGGTGTGGCGCAAAGGACAGACCAGGGAGGTCGCGGTGACGGTGGGCGAGATCCCCGATGACCGGGTCGCCTCGGGTCGCGGCGCGCGCCCCGGGGAACGGAAATCGTCGGTCGCGGCGAACCGTCTCGGCCTGGTGGTCAGCGATCTGGCGGAGGAGAAGCGCCGCGAGCTGAGAGTGCAGGGCGGCGTCCTGGTCGACGAAGTCCGTGAGCAGCCGCGGGCCGACATCCGCGCCGGCGACGTGATCGTGGCGCTCACGGCGAAAGGCGCCACGACGGAGCTCAAGTCAGCCAAGCAGTTCAACGATCTCGTCGCGGGCCTCGACAAGGGCACGACGCTGACGCTGCAAATTCGGCGTGGCGAAGCCAATATCTTCGCGACGATCAAGGGCGAGATCGCCGGCGGTTGAGCGGGCCGCGCCGGGACGACGGCGGCTGCGCCCGTCGTCCGAAAGGCGTGCCCGCGGCGCTGGAATCCGCTAGAATTCGCGCCGCCTCGAACGGCAGGAGAAGGGTGCTGGACCAGCACCCTTTTTTGTGCCCAGGGTGGCAATGATCCCATCCCCCGAGAGCCAGCCGCGCCGCGAGCGAGCGTCCCGATGCAGCACATCCGCAATTTCTCCATCATCGCCCACATCGACCACGGCAAGTCCACGCTTGCCGACCGGTTCATCGAGCGCTGCGGCGGGCTGTCGGAGCGCGAGATGGGCGAGCAGGTGCTCGACTCGATGGACCTCGAGCGGGAGCGCGGGATCACGATCAAGGCCCAGACCGCCGCGCTCCGCTATACCGCGCGGGACGGCGTGATCTACCGCCTGAACCTGATCGACACGCCGGGCCATGTCGACTTCTCGTACGAGGTCTCGCGCTCGCTCGCCGCCTGCGAGGGCGCGCTGCTGGTCGTCGACGCCTCCCAGGGGGTCGAGGCGCAGACGGTGGCCAACTGCTACACCGCGACCGAGCAGGGCGTCGAGGTGGTCCCGGTGCTGAACAAGATCGATCTGCCGTCCGCGAGCCCGGGCGAGGTCGCGCAGGAAATCGAGGACGTCATCGGCATTCCGGCGACCGATGCGATCCGGGTGAGCGCCAAGACCGGCGAGGGCGTCGACGACGTTCTCGAGGGAATCATCCGGCGGATACCGCCGCCGCGAGGCGATCCGGGCGCGCCCCTGAAGGCGCTCGTCATCGATTCGTGGTTCGACAACTACATCGGCGTGATCATGCTGGTGCGCGTCGTCGACGGCGTGCTCAGGCCGAAGGACCGCATCCTGCTGATGTCGACGCGCGCGAGCTATTCCTGCGAGCAGGTGGGCGTGTTCACCCCGAAGGCCCAGCCCCGCGGCGAGCTGTCGGCGGGGGAAGTGGGATTCGTCGCGTCGGGGATGAAGGAGCTCCAGGCGGCCCGGGTCGGCGACACCGTGACCCACGCCGATCGGCCCGCGGCGCAGGCCTTGCCGGGGTTCAAAGAGATCAAGCCGCAGGTGTTCGCCGGCCTCTATCCGGTCGAGAGCAACGAGTACGAGGCGCTGCGGGAGGCGCTGCAGAAGCTCAAGCTCAACGATTCATCGCTGCGGTACGAGCCGGAAGTCTCGCAGGCGCTCGGGTTCGGGTTTCGCTGCGGGTTCCTCGGCCTGCTCCACATGGACATCGTCCAGGAGCGGCTCGAGCGCGAGTACGACATGGCGCTGATCACGACCGCACCCACGGTGGTGTACGAGGTCGAGCTTCGCGACGGCACGGTCATGCGCGTGGAAAATCCCGCGAAGATGCCCGATCCCGGCCGAATCGCGGAGATCAGGGAACCGATCATCGCGACCACGATTTTCGTGCCCCAGGATTTCGTCGGACCGGTCATGACGCTCTGCAACGAGAAGCGCGGCGCCCAGAAGAACATGCAGTACCACGGGCGCCAGGTGATGCTCGCCTACGAGATGCCCCTCAACGAGATCGTCATGGACTTCTTCGACAAGCTGAAGTCCGTCTCCCGGGGTTACGCGTCGCTCGACTACGAGTTCCGGGAGTTCCGGCCTGCGGACATGGTCAAGCTCGACATCCTGGTGAACGGCGAGCGGGTGGATGCGCTGTCGGTGATGGTCCATCGGCAGAACGCCCAGTACCGCGGCCGCGACCTCGTGTCGCGGATGCGCAGCCTCATCCCGCGGCAGATGTTCGATGTCGCGATCCAGGCGGCGCTCGGATCGCAGATCATCGCGCGGGAGACGGTGAAGGCGCTGCGCAAGAACGTGCTGGCAAAGTGCTACGGCGGCGACATCACGCGCAAGCGCAAGCTGCTCGAGAAGCAGAAGGCGGGCAAGCGGCGGATGAAGCAGGTCGGCACGGTCGAGATCCCGCAGGAGGCGTTCCTTGCGATCCTCCAGGTCGAAGGGAAATCCTGATTGGCAACGAAACTCAGCAAAAAACGGCCGTCGCACGAACAAGGGGAGACCCCCTTGTATATCCCCCATGGTGTAACAAGGGGGCAAACCCCCTTGTATATCCCCCTCTGGGGGCTGCGGCGGCAGCGGGGATTGATTGCTGATCGGGAGGCAACTAGCGGACCGGTGGCGGCATGAACTTCGCGCTGATCCTGTTCGTTCTGCTGGTAGTCACCGCGGTGATCGCGACCGCCGACTACCTCTACTTCGCCAAGCGGCGCGGCGCGGGGGAGAAGGAGCCGTGGTGGATCGAGTATCCAAAGAGCTTCCTCCCGGTGATTTTGATCGTGTTCCTGCTGCGCTCGTTCGTGGTCGAGCCGTTCCGCATCCCGTCCGGATCGATGATTCCGACGCTGCTCGTCGGCGATTTCATCCTCGTGAACAAGTTCACCTACGGCATCCGGCTGCCGATCGTGAACCGGAAGATCGTCGCGATGAACGACCCGCGGCGCGGGGACGTGATGGTGTTCCGCTATCCGGAGGACCCCTCGGTCGACTACATCAAACGGGTCATCGGGCTGCCAGGCGACTCGGTCGCGTACGTCAACAAGCGGCTCGCGATCAACGGCCGGGAGCTCGAGCTCAAGCCCGACGGCGAGTACCTCCACAAGCGGGCCACCTACGCCAAGCAGTACGTCGAGACGGTCAACGGCCACCAGCACCGGATCCTGGTCGAAGACGACGCGCCGGCCACGGTCTCGTTCGCGAAGCAGTTCCCGTTTCGTGAAAAATGCACTTACAATAACCAGGGGTTTACCTGCACCGTCCCGCCCGGGCACTACTTCATGATGGGGGACAACCGCGACAACTCGGCCGACAGCCGGGTGTGGGGGTTCGTGCCGGACGAAAACATCGTCGGCAAGGCGTTCTTCATCTGGTTCAACTTCAGCGAGCCGAGCCGATTCGGCTCGTTCCAGTAAGGGGTGGCAACCACCATGAGACGACGACAACGGGGAATGGGTTTCGCGGGAGTGCTGCTGCTCCTGATCGGCATCGTGTTCGTCGCGATCATCGGCATGAAGATGGTCCCGGCGTACATCGAGTACTTCACGATCAAGAACGCGGTCACCGCGATCACGCAGAGCGGCCAGCTGCGCAACGCGACGGTCGCGGACGTGCGGAAGGCGTTCGACAGCCGCGCAAACATCGACGACATCACCGCGGTCCGGCCTGGCGACCTGGAGATCACGAAGGACGGCAACGAGATCGTGGTCGCCTTCGCGTACGAGAAGAAGATCCCGCTCTTCTACAACATCAGCGTGGTGATCGACTTCGCCGGGTCGAGCAAGCCCACGAGCACGAAGAGCGCCGACTGATGTGAAGCACGCCGCCCTGCAGGACGGTCTGGGTTACCGGTTCCAGGACCCCCGGCTGCTGCAGCAGGCCCTGACCCATCGCAGCCACGGCACGCCGCACAACGAGCGGCTCGAGTTCCTGGGGGACGGCGTCCTCAACTGCATCATCGCCGCGGAGCTCTACAACCGGTTCGCGGGGCTAAAAGAGGGCGAGCTGTCACGCCTGCGCGCGAGCCTCGTCCGTGAGCAGCGGCTCCACGAGCTCGCGACCGGGCTCGCGCTGGGCGACGAGCTCCGCCTCGGCGAGGGTGAGCTGAAGAGCGGGGGTTTTCGCCGACCTTCGATCCTGGCCGACGCGCTCGAGGCGCTGATCGGTGCCGTGTTCCTGGACGGCGGGTTCGATGCGGCGCGCGAAGTGGTGGCGCGTCTCTACCAGCCCCTTCTCCAGACCCTCAATCCAAAGGGGGCGGACAAGGATCCCAAGACGCAGCTCCAGGAATGGCTCCAGAGCCGCAAGTATCCACTGCCCCAGTACAACGTGGTCGCCACCCACGGCGCGGCTCACGACCAGCGGTTCGAGGTCGAGTGTCTGGTGCGCGAACTCGCCGTCCGCACGGTCGGCACCGGCGCGAGCCGGCGCCTGGCCGAGCAGGAAGCGGCACGCGCGGCCTTCGAGCGCCTGCGCGAATGACGAGCGAACCTGCGACCGGCTTTCGCTCCGGCACGGTCGCCATCGTCGGACGGCCCAATGTCGGGAAATCTACCCTGCTTAATGCGCTCGTCGGCCAGAAAGTCAGCATCACGTCGAGCAAGCCGCAGACAACCCGCCACCGGGTCAGCGGCATCCTCACGCGACCGGGCGTCCAGTACGTGTTCGTCGACACGCCCGGGTTCCAGACGCGCCACCGCGGTCCGCTCAACCGCCTCCTGAACCGCGCCGTACGGCAGGCGCTCGCGGAAGTGGACGTGGTGCTCCTCGTGGTCGAGGCCGGCCGGTTCGACGATGAGGACCGGGCGGTGGTCACGCTCCTGCCGGCGAAGACGCCAGTGTTCCTGGTGGCAAACAAGAGCGATCGGCAGCCGCGGCGAGAGCAGATGCTGCCGTTTCTCGAACGTGCCGCGCGGGAGTTCGCCTTCGCCGAGGTGATTCCGGTCAGTGCGACGAAGGCGAGGAACCTGGCGGAGCTCCTGAGGACGCTCGCGCGCTACCTCCCCGAGCAGCCGGCGATGTTCGACGAGGATGCGCTCACCGATCGGAACGAGCGGTTCCTCGCCGCCGAGCTGGTCCGCGAGAAGCTCTTCCGCCTCCTCGGGGAGGAGCTGCCGTACGGTTGCGCCGTGACGATCGAGCGGTTCGAGGAGGACGGGCGGCTGCGGCGCGTTCACGCCGCGATCGTCGTCGACAAGGAAAACCACAAGCCCATCGTCATCGGCAAGGGGGGCGAGAAGCTGAAGGCGATTGCGACCGCCGCGCGCCGCGACATGGAGCAGCTCTTCGGCGCCAAGGTCTTCCTCGAGGTCTGGGTGAAGGTGCGGCGCGGCTGGACGGAGGACGCCGTGGCGCTGCGGCGCCTGGGGTACGAGGATGTCTGAGCGGCATCGCGTCGATCGTGCCGCGGCGTTCGTGCTGCATGCGTATCCCTACAGCGAGACGAGCCTGCTGGTGGAGGTGTTCACGCGACCGTACGGCAGGCTGCCGCTGCTTGCGAAGGGGGCGCGCCGACCGGGATCGAGCTTGCGCTCCGTCCTGGTCGCGTTCCAGCCGCTCACCGCCAGCTGGTCGGGGCGCGGCGAGGTGCGGACGCTCGTGCGCAGCGAATGGCAGGGGGGTCAGCCGCTCCTGAGAGGGGAGGCACTGCTGTGCGGCTTCTATCTGAACGAGCTGCTGCTGCGTCTGTTGCCGCGGGAGGACCCCCACGAGGTGCTGTTCGATCACTACGCGACGGCGCTGGCTCGGCTCGCGACCGAGCGCGAACAGGCGCCCATCCTGCGCGGGTTCGAGCGTCGGCTGCTCCAGGAACTGGGGTATGCCCTGGCGCTGGAGCGCGAGGCCGGGACCGGGGCGCCGCTCGACCCCGACGGGTTGTACCGGTACGACCTGGAGCGGGGCGCGACCGCGGTCGCGCCCGGCGCCGACGCGGGCGAGGGCCTCGTCATTCCCGGGCGGGCGTTGCTCGACATCGCCCGCGACGACTACGCGGGCCCGTCCACGGCGCAGGCGGCGAAGCAGTTGATGCGGCTCGCAATCAACTATCGTCTCGATCGCCAGCCCCTGCACAGCCGGACGATCTTCAAGGACCTCGCGAGCTTATGATGGGCGTGCGCGTGGGTTGCCCTGAACCCCATCCCTAGCCCCTCCCCCTGCGAAGGGGAGGGGAACGTTGTGAGCTACGCTTCAGAATGATCGAACTCGGCGTCAACATCGACCACGTAGCCACGGTCCGGCAGGCGCGCCGCACCTACGAGCCCGACCCGGTCTGGGCAGCGGTCGAGGCCCATCTCGGGGGCGCCGACGGGATCACCGTCCACCTGCGCGAGGACCGGCGGCACATCCAGGACGAGGACGTGCGGCGCCTGCGCGAGCTGACGCACATCAAGCTCAACCTCGAGATGGCGGCGACCGACGAGATGGTCGCGGTCGCCCGGCGAATCCGACCCGAGATGGCGATGCTCGTGCCTGAGGGGCGCCAGGAGGTCACCACCGAGGGCGGGCTCGACATCGTGGGTCGGGAGGCGCGTCTCCGGGAAGTCGTGGGACGCCTGGCGGATGCGGGGATCGTGGTGAGCGTCTTCATCGACGCCGATCCGGATCAGGTCGAGGCGGCGCACCGGATCGGCGCTGCGGTATGCGAGGTTCACACCGGTCCGTACGCCCACGCCTTCCACTCGCGGGGACGCGACGCGGAGAGTCCTCCGGTCGTCGCCGAGCTCGCGAAGCTCGCTGCCGCCGGGACGGCGATCCGAGCCCGGGGCATGCGCTTCAACGCCGGGCACGCGCTCAACTACTTCAACGTCGAGCCGGTCGCCCAGCTGTCCGGCGTCCGCGAACTTCACATCGGCCACGCCGTCGTGAGCCGCGCGGTGTTCGTCGGCATGCGCAACGCGGTCCGCGAGATGAAGACGCTCATCGTCGACGCGGCGACACGCGCGGCCGTCCGGGAGCGGCGGTGATCGTCGGGATCGGTACGGACCTCGTCGAGATCGTACGCGTGGAGCGCGCGCTGGCGCGGCACGGCGACCGCTTCGCGCGCCGGATCCTCGTGGCGCAGGAGTACCAACGGTTCGCCGCACATCGCAAGCCGGCCGCCTATCTCGCCAAGCGCTTCGCCGCCAAGGAGGCGTTCTCGAAGGCGATGGGCACCGGCATCCGCGCACCGGTGAGCTGGCAGAACCTCGGCGTCGTGAACCATTCCTCCGGCCGGCCGTACTTCGAGCTCTCCGAGGCGCTCGCGGAGCTCGTCCGCCGGCGCGGCATCCGGAGCGTTCATGTGAGCCTCACGGACGAGCGCGGAATGGCTGCAGCGTTCGTCGTCCTGGAAGGCCCCGATGGCGATTGATCGGCCGCTCGGCCCCGTCGTCGTCGACTTGGTGGGGGTCGAGCTCGCGGCCGGCGAGCGCGAGATCCTGGCCCATCCGCTCGTTGGCGGCGTGATTCTGTTCGCCAGGAACTATGCCGCCCCCGACCAGCTGCGCGCCCTCACTCGATCCATCCACGCGGTTCGCAGCCCGCCGCTCCTCGTCGCCGTCGATCACGAGGGCGGGCGCGTGCAACGCTTTCTCGAGGGCTTCACGCGGCTCCCGCCGATGCGCGCGCTCGGCCGGGCGCACGACCGCAATCCGGCGCTCGCCGCGAACCTGGCCGGCGCGATCGGCGTGGTGCTCGCGGCGGAGCTGGCGGCACACGGTGTCGATTTCAGCTTCGCGCCGGTCCTCGACGTCGACTTCGGCTCCTCGAGCGTGATCGGCGATCGCGCGTTTCACTCCGACCCCGGCGCCGTAGCGAAGCTCGCCGGAGCGCTCATCGGCGGGATGGCGCGGATCGGCATGGGTGCCGTCGGCAAGCACTTCCCCGGCCACGGCTACGTGCGCGCCGATTCCCACCATGAGGTTCCAGTGGACAGCCGGGATCTCGCGACAATCGATGCGAACGACCTGCTCCCGTATCGGGCGCTCATCGGGCGCGGGCTGGCGGGCGTGATGCCGGCGCACGTCATCTACCCGAAGGTCGACGCCCGGCCGGCGGGGTTCTCCCCGGTCTGGCTGAAGGACATCCTCCGCGGCCGGCTCGGGTTCGACGGGATCGTCTTCAGCGACGACCTCTCGATGGAGGGCGCAGCCGTCGCCGGGGGGATCGTCGAGCGGGGACGCGCCGCGCTCGACGCCGGGTGCGACGTCGTGCTCGTGTGCAACGCACCCGAGGCGGCGCAGCGGCTGCTCGACGGGCTAGAGGCGGAGCACCTCGATGCGTCGCGGGCCGAGAGAATGCGCGGGGCACGCGCGGTCGAGCCGGAGCGCCTGCCCGACTACCGGGCGGCATTGGCCGACGTCAGGCGCGAGCGCGACGGGGGCGTCCTCGCCTGAGCCCGTGGTCAGGCGCGTTCGATGTACCCGCCGTCGTCGGTGTTGACCTTGATCTTCTCGCCGGGTTCGATGAACGGCGGCACCTGCACCACTAGCCCGGTCTCCGTCTTCGCCGGCTTGAACGAGGTCGTTGCGGTCGAGCCCTTGATGTTCGGATCGGTCTCGACGACGGTCAGGACGACGCTGGGCGGGAGCTCGACCCCGATCGGGCGCTCGTTGTGGAAGTTGATCTGGACGTCGGTGTTCGGCAGCAGGAACTCGGTCTGGCCCTCGAGCGCCTCCGCCGCGAGCGTGAGCTGCTCGTAGTTGTCCTTGTCCATGAAGACGTAGCCGTCGCCCTCGTGGTAGAGGTATTGCATCTGGCGCGGCTCGACGTACGCACGCTCGACCTTCTCGTCGGTGCGGAAGCGGGTGTTGGTCTTGGTGCCGGCCTCGATGTCCTTCATCTCGACCTGCATGAAGGCGCCGCCGCGCCCGCCGACGTGCACGTGATACGATTTCAGCACGCGCCAGACGCGCTTGTCCCATTCGAGCAGGTTGCCGACGCGGATCTCGGTCGCGAGCACTTTCGCCATGGCCAGTTGCCGGGTGTGGTGAGAAAAGGGCGGAATTCTACCTCGCCGCGCGCCGTGCTGTCGCGTGGCGTTCCCGATCCGGACGGCTAGCCCCCGTGTTCGACGCCGCTGCCCTCATTGCCGATCTACCGCATCGCCCGGGCGTCTACCGCATGCTCAACGCGAGCGGCGACGTGCTCTACGTCGGCAAGGCCCGCGACCTCCGGAAGCGCGTCGCCTCGTACTTCCAGAAGACCGATCACGGCCCACGGATCCAGGTCATGCTCGCACAGGTCGCCGGTGTCGAGATGACGGTAGCGCGGTCGGAAGCCGAAGCGCTCATCCTCGAGAACAACCTCATCAAGTCGCTCGCGCCGCGCTACAACATCCTCTTCCGGGACGACAAGTCGTACCCTTACCTGATGGTCACCGGCGACGCGTTCCCGCGCCTCGGGTTCCATCGCGGCGCGCTCGAGAGGCAGCACGCGTACTACGGGCCGTTCCCCAATGCCGGGGCGGTGCGCGAGAGCATCCAGCTGCTGCAGAAGGTGTTTCGGCTGCGCACCTGCGAGGACTCGGTCTTCCAGAACCGCTCGCGGCCCTGCCTGCTGCACCAGCTCAGGCGCTGCTCGGCGCCGTGCGTTGGGCTGATCGACGAGGCGAGCTACGCCGCCGACGTGCGGAACGCGAAGCTCTTCATGGACGGCCGCGAGGACGATGTCATGGCGGCGCTCGCGGCCCGCATGCAGACTGCCGCCGAGTCGCTCGACTACGAGCGCGCCGCGGTGTATCGCGACCAGATTGGCTCGCTCGCCAAGGTGCAGGGCCGCCAGTACGTGGACACCTCCAAGGCGCTCGACGCCGACGCGATCGCCTGCGCGATCGAGCAGGAGATCGCGTGCGTGAACCTGGTGATGATTCGCAACGGCCGCTACCTGGGTGACAAGAGCTTCTTCCCGCAGCACGCGGAGGGCCGATCGCCCGGGGAGGTGGTCGGTGCGTTCCTCGCCCAGCACTACCTGCAGAGCCCGCCGCCGGGGCTCGTCATCGTCGGCGACGACGTCGACGCGGATGAGCTGGCCGGCGCGATCGCGGAGCACGCGGGTCGTCCGGTGCAGATCGTGTCGCGTCCGCACGCGGAGCGGCGAGCCTGGCTCGAAATGGCCGAGCGGAACGCCCGGCAGGCGCTGGCCCAACGGGCGCGGGAGCAGGGCACACAGGAGGCCCGGCTTGCCGCCATGCGAGAGGCCCTCGGGATCGCGGCCTCGGTGCAGCGAATCGAGTGCTTCGACATCAGCCATACCCACGGCGAGGCGACGGTCGCCGCCTGCGTGATTTACGATCACTACCGGATGCGAAACTCGGAGTATCGGCGCTACAACATCACCGGCATCCAGCCCGGGGACGACTACGCTGCGATGCGCGACGTGCTCCAGCGGCGCTACGAGAAGGTCGCGCGCGGCGAAGGGGTGATCCCGGACCTGATCCTCATCGACGGCGGGAAAGGTCAGGTCAACGCCGTCAAGGCGGTCCTCGGGGAGCTCGGCTTCGCGGATATCGACCTCGTCGGCGTCGCGAAGGGTCCCGAGCGCAAGCCCGGGATGGAGGAGCTCGTTCTCGCGGACGGTCGCGTGTTGCGTCTCGACAAGGAGCACCCCGGCTTGCACCTGATCCAGCAGATCCGGGACGAGGCGCACCGGTTCGCGATCACGGGTCATCGGCAGCGGCGGGCGAAGCAGCGCGTCACGTCGACGCTGGAATCGATCCTCGGCATCGGCTCGAAGCGCCGCCGCCAGCTGCTCGAGCGGTTCGGCGGGCTGAAAGGCGTGCAGGCGGCGAGCGTCGAGGACCTGGCGCAGGTCGAGGGCATCAGTCGGACGCTCGCCGAGCGCATCTACCGCGAGCTGCACTGATGCTGTTCAACCTTCCCAACCTCCTGACCTGGCTGCGGATCCTGGCGATCCCGCTGCTCATCGCCGTCTTCTACCTCCCCGAGCGGTGGCTCACGGGTTACGAGCGCAACCTGATCTCCTCGATCCTCTTTGCTGCGGCGGCGGCCACCGACTGGCTGGACGGCTACCTCGCGCGCCGCCTTAACCAGACGTCGGCCTTCGGCGCGTTCCTCGACCCGGTCGCTGACAAACTCATGGTCGCGGCCGCGCTGATCGTGCTGTTGCAGCTCGGCCGGCTGGATGCGATCGTCGTATTCATCATCATCGGCCGGGAGATCGCGATCTCGGCGTTGCGCGAGTGGATGGCGAAGGTCGGCCGGGGGAAGAGCATGGCGGTGAATTTCCTCGGCAAGATCAAGACGACTTCCCAGCTCGCGGCGATCCCGCTGCTCCTGTACCACGACCGGATCGGCGAGTGGTTCGACGCCTTTCGCATCGGCACCTGGCTCATCTACCTCGCGGCCGCGCTGACGCTCCTGTCGATGTTCTACTACCTGAAGCTGGCCGCGCCGCACGCGTTCGGGCGAGGGGAGGGCGGTCCTTGAACTCGTCCCGGCCGCCGAGTAAACTTGTGTTTCGCACCGCGGGAATAGCTCAGTTGGTAGAGCGCAACCTTGCCAAGGTTGAGGTCGCGAGTTCGAGACTCGTTTCCCGCTCCAGGTTTCACGAGGGAAAGCGACCGCGCTTTCCCTCGTTCGTTTTCGAGTCGCGGCGGGGTGGCAGAGTGGTCATGCAGCGGCCTGCAAAGCCGTGTACGCCGGTTCGATTCCGACCCCCGCCTCCAGCGTTTTCGTCATCATCGTCGGCGACAGAACAGGCAACTGACCCGGGGCCGAATTGTCCGGCCGCGTTCGTTCTAGGCGGCATGCGCCGCTGAGACCACCGCCATCCCGGTGATCCACTCCGGAATGATTTCGTGGAAATGCAACTGCGAGCGGAACGGGCCGGCCGCGTGCATCGCGGCGAAGGCCGCGACCCAGCAGCGCACCTCGTGACCCCCGAACCCGGCCTCGCGGTCTACCGCGTCGTCGGTGTAGCGTTCGAACGCCGAGGGGTCGTGCCCTAGCAGGTCGTCGAGAAACGCCCGGTCCCAGCGCTCGCTCGGCGGCAGGCAGGGCCCGGCACCCTTCACCAGCGCGTTCGCCGCGGCGATCACCCGGCTCTCGCGGTGCCGCAGCTCCTCGGCCGAGGGCGTATGGCGATCGACGAGGCGGGCCGCGACCTCGGGCGCCGCGCTGGCGAGCCGCGGTGTCGGCGGGTCGTGCGACAGGCCGCCGGAGCCTATGACGAGGACGCGCTGCCGCAGTCCGGCGAGAAAGTGCCCCACGCTGGCACCGAGCTTCGCGACGCGCGCGAACGAAGGGCGCGGATCGGCGGCGCAGTTGATCACGATCGGGATCACCGGATAGCGATTCGCCGCGCGGGTCAGCTTGTGCAGCGGGATCGTGATGCCGTGGTCGACGCGCATGCGCAAGGACATCGCGACATCGATCCCCTCCGCGCGCAACGCCTGCAAGCACCTTGAGGCAAGCTCACGCGGCACGTTCAGGCGGCCCGGCGGCAGGTCCCAGTCGCGCGTGCTCTCGGCCTCGAGCGCGACGCAGAACGACGGCATCAGGTCGTAGAACAGACCGTTGAAATGGTCCGGACCGAACACCACCACCAGCTCCGGGTCGTAGGCGGCGATCTGCGCGGCGCGCGCTTCGATTGCCGCGAAGAAGCGCCCCTGGGTGCCGGGACGCGTGTCCGGCATGCCGACCAGCATGAGGGGGCTGTGGGAAGCGCAGACGGCAAGCATGGCGCGGTGCTAGATCGTCGCCTGCTGCAGCGTGGTGGGCGCGAACAGCTCCTCGGGTGCAAGCTTGCGCACCGCGAGGCCCTGCTCGAACGAATAGCGTGTCATCGCCTCGAGCGTGCGACGGTTCGGCTCGACTCCGTATGGCCAGAAGTCTTCACCCATCAGCGCGACGGTGCGCCGCGCCTCGCTCACCACCCAGGGCAGGCCGATTTTCAGCGCGGTCACCTCGAACAGGTCGCGGTCGGCGATGCGCTTCGCTTCGCTGAACGCCTTGAACAGGCTCGCCGCGAGCCACGGATGCCGCTCGTGCACGTCGCGCCGCACGCCGAGTGCGTGCATGATCGGGAATACGCCGGTCTGCTCGAAGTACGCCCTCTCCGCCGACTCGAAATCCTCGAACAGGCGCCGCACCGGCGCGCGGCCGTCGCCGTAGCAGGACGGCGGGCGCGCGGAGAACAGCGCGTCGATGCGTCCTTCCGCGAGCGCCGCATTGAGCGTGTCCCCGGGAGCGAGGGCCTCCAGCGGAAAGCCAGTCGGCAAGTTGAGCGGGAACTTGTCCTTGCGGCCCGTCTGCTCGAGGCCGCCCTGGCGCCAGCGCATGTCCTGCGGCCGCACCCCGTACAGGTCCTGCAGCATGCCGCGCGCCCACATCGCCGCCGACATCTGGTACTCGGGGACGCCGACCGCCCGGTCGCGCAGGTCGGCCGGCGCCTCGATGCCGCGGTCGGCGCGCACGTAGATCGCCGAGTGCCGAAACATGCGCGACAGGAAAACTGGAAGCGCCACGTAAGGCGCATCGCCGCGCGAGGCCGCGATCAGGTATGGACTGAAGCCGATCTCCGACACTTCGAATTCTCGATTCACGTACGCGCGGTGAAAGCACTCTTCGGGCGCGAGCGGGAGATAGTTGACGTCGCATCCTTCCACGCGCACGCGGCCGTCCATCACTGCGCGCACGCGGTCATAGTCCCACGTGGCGATCGTGATCGGGATGCGGGCCATGGCGTAAGGCGGGCATAATAGCCCAAAGGGATAGTCCACCGACCCTTCACCAGCGACACCGCGCATGAACGCTCCTCTCGACCTCGGCCGTCCGGGCATCGCGCGCTATGTCCAGCTGGCGACCCTGTTCCGGCGACGCATCGAGACCGGGGAGTGGGAGCTCGGCCGGCGCATCCCCACTCTCGAGCAGCTGGTCGCCGAGCTCGGGGTGGCACGCGCCACCGTGCGCCAGGCGGTCGGTGAGCTGGAGGCCGAGGGGCTGCTCGAGCGCTATCGCGCCAAGGGCACGTTCGTGACGCGCGCGCCGTCCGCCGCGCACACCAGCGAGCTGGCGACCGACTGGGCTT
Source organism: Burkholderiales bacterium (assembly GCA_035286595.1). GTDB lineage: Bacteria > Pseudomonadota > Gammaproteobacteria > Burkholderiales > SG8-39 > DATEDA01. The sequence continues at coordinate 16,530 of DATEDA010000157.1, forward strand.
CGCTGTCGCGCGCGCACGAAGGCGCGTCGATCGAGCTGCTCGCTTCCGCCAAGGTCGACCGTCCCCCGTTCCCGCTTCAGCCACCGCGGCGCTACGCGCCGGGCTACCAGTACCTGCGGCGCCTGCATCGCCGCGACGGCGCGCCGTATCTGCTCGGCCATGCCTACCTCGACAGCCGCATCTACCGCCGGCTGTCGCGGCGCCAGATCGAGTCGCTGCCGATGCTGCGCGCGCTCAAGGAGACGCCGGGAACCGGCATCGCCAAGGCGCACCAGACCCTGACGATCGGCACTGCTGACGTGGAGACCGCGCGCTCGCTCGGCATCTCCATCAACGCACCGGTCGCCGTGGTGCACCGCACCGCGTTCGACCGTGCCGGGGTCCTGGTCTACTGCAGCCTCGGCCTGTACCGGGGCGACCAGGTGCGGCTCGAAATCGCTCTCAGGTAGAAGGGACATAAGTCCGGACTTTTGGTATAAGTGGCCGCGAGGAGGACGACCCCGTGATCCGATGGCTCGTCGCGTTGCTCGGCGCCCTGGTGGCCGCGCTGCCCGCAGGCGCCCAGGACTACCCGAACCGCCCCGTGAAGATCGTCGTGCCGTACGGTGCGGGCGTCGCACCGGACGTGATCGCTCGCATCGCCGGCGAGGCGCTGTCGAAGCGGCTGGGCCAGCAGTTCATCATCGAAAATCGCGTCGGCGCCGGAGGCAAGATCGGCACCGAAGCGGTCGCGAAATCCCCCGCCGACGGCTACACGCTGCTGCTCGGCTCCAAGGACACGCACGGCGTGATGGTGCACCTCTACCCCGGTTGGAGCGTCGATCCGATGCGCGACTTCGCGCCGATTTCGCTGCTGATCCGCATCCAGAACGTGCTGGTCGCCAACCCGGCGTTTCCCGCGTCCGCGCCGAAGGAGCTCGCCGCCGCATCTGCGGCTGCGCCGAAAGGCGTGACCTACGGCAGCCCCGGTGTCGGCACCAACCTGCACCTGTTCGGCGCGTTGCTCGGCCAGCAGCTCGGGCTCAACCTGGTGCACGTTCCTTACAAGAGCTTCGGCGAAGCCTTTCCCGCCGCGGTGCGCGGCGACATCGATCTCATCGTTTGCGGCGTGCCGCCGGCAGTGCCATTAGTGCGCGACGGCCGGCTCAAGGCGATCGCGGTGACCGGCACCGCCCGCTCGCCCTTCCTGCCGGACGTGCCGACCTTCACCGAGGCCGGCATCCCCGGCCACGAGAGCGGCGGATGGTTCGGGCTGCTCGCGCCGGCCGGTACGCCGGAGCCCGTGATCAAGCGCCTGTCGGACGCGGTGACGGAGATCGGCAAGAGCGCGGAGTACCGCGAGCGGGTGACGAAGATGTTCTCCGAGCCGGCGACCAATACCCCGGCCGAGTTCGCGGCCGTCATCGCCGCCGAGACCGCCCGCTGGGGAGAGGTCGTGCGGAAAGCAGGAGTGAAGCTCCAATAGCAGAAGCCCGAGAGTCGTCTGTATATAGCTTGGGGAGGAGGGCAACGTGAAACTTCTGAGCTTTGCGTTCGGGATGCTGGCGGCGCTCGCCGCGTCGGCGCAGGAATTTCCCAATCGTCCGATCAAGCTGGTGGTGCCTTACTCCGCCGGCGGGCTTCCCGATACCATGGCGCGGCTCGTCGGCCAGAAGGTGAGCGATTCGCTTGGCCAGCAGGTGATCGTCGAGAATCGCGGCGGCGCCGGCGGGATCAGCGGCTCCGAGGCGGTGGCGAAGGCGCCGGCGGACGGGTATACGCTGCTCATCGCCGACGTCGGGCAGGTGGCGATCAACCCGCACCTGTTCTCGAAGCTTCCCTACGACCCGGCGAAGGACTTCGTTCCGGTGAGCCTGCTCGGCACCTCGGCGCTGTTTCTCGTCGTGCATCCCTCGGTCGAGGTCAACAGCTTTCAGGAGCTGGTGGTGCTGGTGAAGGCGAACCCGGGCAAGTACAACTTCGGCTCCTCCGGCACCGGCAGCATCCACCACCTCGCGATCGAGGCCTTCAAGACCTCGCTCGATCTGAACATGGTGCATGTGCCGTACAAGGGCGTCGGCCAGGCGCTGCCGGCGCTGCTCGGCGGGCAGGTGTCGATGATTTTCGCCGCGCTCCCCGCGATCGAGTCGCACGTCAAGAGCGGCAAGCTCAAGTTGCTCGCGGTGAGCACCGCGACGCGCTCGGCACGGGCGCCCGACGTGCCGACCTTCGTGGAGCTCGGCATCGCGGGCTACGAGTTCGTTCCCGAGATCGGCGTCGTCGCACCGGCCGGCACGCCAGCGCCGGTGCTGCAAAAGCTTGCCGGCGAATTGGCTAAGGCGGTGCGCCAGCCTGACGTGGTGCAGCGCTTCACCCAGCTTGGCATCGACCCGGTTGGCTCGACCCCGGAGGCCTACGCCGCGGTCATCCGCGCGAGCTACGAGAAGTACGGCAAGGTGGTCAAGGCGTCCGGCGCGAAGGTCGAGTGACGAATCGCGTCCAGCGCGAACCTGAGCCCATGTTCGACACAGCCATCGCGCGGCCGGCGAGGCCGTGTACGCCGGTTCGATTCCGGCCCCCGCCTCCAGGCGCTTTCGGCGCACATCCCTTACGCTGACACCTCCGTCGCGTGTAGTCTCGAGCGCGGCGGTCGCCTGGCCCGGGTGGCGAAACTGGTAGACGCAAGGGACTTAAAATCCCTCGGCTTTCAGCCGTGCAGGTTCAAATCCTGCCCCGGGCACCAGAGTCCTTCGGCGCGGCCAGTCGGGCCGCCGGTGCTGCATCCTTCACGCTTCCCGCACGTGTCCTCGTACCCGCCACCGCGAGGCTGCAGCGAGCGTCGTCCACAACGTGCAGTCCTTCTCAAAGATCATTCGATAACCCCCGAAGCCGACTGTAAAAACTCGACCCGAGCGGGTAGCATTTTCGGTTGATCGCACGAGCGCGGCGAGCGACGCCGCGCCGACCACCCGGAGGAGACCGTTCGATGGCCAAGGCTGCAGCAGTCGAAGAGAAGGGCAAGGAGAAGGCGCCCGAGACGCAGCCCGTCGCCGCCAAGGTCCACTGGAACACCCAGAGCCTCAAGAGCTCCTACGCGAACTTCTGCAATGCGACCAGCACGCGCGAGGAGGTCGTCCTCAACTTCGGCGTGAGCAACAACTGGGATCGCACGCCGCAGGAGATGGAGATCGAGCTCGCGCACCGGATCGTCCTGTCGCCGTTTGCCGCGAAGCGCCTCCTCGGCATCCTGACGAAGCTCGTCGGCGAGTACGAGAGCCGCTACGGGCAGTTGAAGTAACGAGCACCGCCCCGCACTCATACCCCTCATGTCCGCGGCGTTCAACTCGACGGGCCCAGGAGCGATCGCGAACACCGCGACCGCCGGCGGGGTCGCACCGGCGGCAAACCAGCAGGAATCCGCGCTCTGGGCAGTGCTCGCCAGTGCCAATGACGCGCGCGAGTACTGCCAGAGCTGGCTCGCGATCCAGTGCCGCCTGATCGCCGGGGTCGTCGGCGGCGTCGTCCTCCTGCGGCCCGAGGGCACGGAGAGCTACAGCGCAGTCGCCGTCTGGCCCGACGTCCGCCGCGACATGGGCTATCTCACCCCCACGGCGCAGAAGGCGCTCGTCGAGCGGCGGGGGGTGGTGACGCCGAACAAGGCGGGTGCCAACGCGGCGCCGGCGAGCGTCCACATCGGCTACCCGGTCGAGGCGGTCGGCCATCTCTACGGCGTGGTGGTGCTCGACGTGTCACTGCGTCCGGAAGCCGAGCTGCAGGCGGCGCTTCGCCAGCTCCACTGGGGCGCGGCGGGGCTGGAGCTGATGTTCTGCCAGCAGGAGGTCACGCGGGTCGGCGAGACGCGCGACAAGCTGCAGACCGTGCTCGAGGTCGTCGCTTCGGCCGCCGCGCACGACCGCTTCGTCGCCGCTGCGACCGCACTCGCCACCGACCTCGCTACCCGGCTCGCGTGCGACCGCGTGAGCATCGGCTTCGAGCGCGGCGGGCAGATCAAGATCGACGCGGTCTCGCACAGCGCGCAGTTCAAGGAGCGGACCAACCTCATGCGCGCGGTCGCCGCGGCAATGGACGAGGCGGTCGACCAAAACGCGACGGTCGCCGTGCCGCCGCCGATCGGCAGCGCGCCGCTGGTGCGCCGTGCGCACGACGCGCTGCTGGACGGGCAGGGCTCCGGCGCGTGCAGCACGGTCGTCCTGACCGCGCTCGGCAAGCCCGCCGGGGCGATCACGCTCGAGCGCACGGCGAAGCGGCCGTTCGACATGGCGACGATCGAACTCTGTGAGGCGGTCGCCGGTCTGGCCGGCCCGATGCTCGAGGTCCATCGCCGGGAGGATCGCTGGTTCGGAAGGCGGTTCGCCGACTGGTGGCGCGACAAGCTTCGCCGGCTCTTCGGCCCCCGCAATGCGGGCCTCAAGTTCGCAGCGATCGTGGTGACGGCGGCGTTGGCATTCCTCATCATCGCGCGGGGCGATTTCCGCGTCTCCGCCGGGACGGTGCTCGAGCCCCAGTTACAACTGGCGGCGACCGCTCCGTTCAACGGTTACATCCGGGAGGCCCCGATTCGCGCCGGCGACCTGGTGAAGCAGGGCGCGCTCCTCGCCCGGCTCGACGACCGGGACCTCAAGCTCGAACGGCTGAAAGGCCTGAGCCAGCAGGAAGAGCTGAACAAGCAGGTGCGGCAGGCGTTCGCCGAGCGCAACCTCGCCCAGGTGCAGATCGTGACGGCACAGCTCGAAGCGGCGCGCGCGCAAGTCGCCCGGACCGAGGAGCAGCTGCAGCGCACGACGGTGAGCGCGCCGTTCGATGGCGTGGTGGTGTCCGGCGACCTGAGCCAGCAGCTGGGGGCGCCCGTGGAGCGGGGGACCGTGCTCTTCGAGGTCGCGCCCCTCAGCGAGTTCCGCCTCGTGCTCAAGGTCGACGAGCGCGACATCGCCTACGTGCAGCCAGGCCAACGGGGAGCGCTGCTGCTGTCCGCCTTTGCGAACGACCCGATCGGATTCGAGGTCACGAAGGTCACGCCGGTGTCCACGCCGCGGGAAGGCAAGAACTTCTTCCGCGTCGAGGCGCAGCTCGATCGCACCGACCCGCGGATGCGGCCGAACATGGAGGGCGTCGGCAAGGTCGAGATCGCCCGCCGGTCGTACCTCTGGATCTGGACGCGCCAGGTGGTCGACTCGCTGCGGCTGCTCGCCTGGTCCTGGCTGCCGTAGCCCCGTGTCGCAGCAGCTCTTCAGCCCGAACTGGTATCGGGTCGCGCGGCTGACGCCGACGCTGCGGGCCCACGCTCAGATCCACCGCCATCAGTACCGGGGCGAGACCTGGTACGTGCTCCAGGATCTCGCCTCGGAGCGATTCCACCGCTTCTCGCCCGCCGCCTACTTCGTGATCGGCCTGATGGACGGCAAGAACACCGTCCAGAGAATCTGGGACCAGGCGCTCGCGCAGCTCGGCGACGACGCGGTGACGCAGGACGAGGTGATCCAGCTGCTTGGCCAATTGCACGGCGCCGACGTCCTGCAGTGCGACGTTCCACCCGATACCGCCGAGCTGTTCCGGCGCCGGGAGCAGCAGGAGCACCGCGCGCTGATGAAGAAAGTGCTCAGCGTGTTCGCGTGGCAGATCCCGCTGTTCGACCCGGATCGCCTGCTCGAGCGGCTGCTCCCGCTCGTGCGGCCGTTCTCGGGCTGGTTCGGGTTCCTGGTCTGGTGCCTGGTCGTCGGTGCCGGCGCGTTCGCCGCCGCGGCCCACTGGCGCGAGCTCACCGAGGACGTCCTCGACCGGGTGCTGCTGCCCGACAACCTGCTCATGATCTGGCTCGTGTTCCCGTTGCTCAAGCTCCTGCACGAGCTCGGCCATGCATTTGCGGTGAAGACGCGCGGCGGCGAGGTGCACGAAATGGGGGTGATGATCCTCGTGCTCACTCCGGTGCCCTATGTCGATGCTTCTTCCGCATGGGCGTTCCGGAGCAAGTGGCAGCGATTCGCGGTGGGCGGGGCGGGGATGATGGTCGAGCTGTTCATCGCCTCGATCGCACTGTTTCTGTGGCTCGCGGCGGAGCCCGGCCTGTTCAAGGCGTTGCTCTACAACATCATGCTGATCGCCGGGGTCTCGACGGTGCTGTTCAACGCGAACCCGCTCCTCCGGTTCGACGGCTACTACATGCTCATGGACTGGCTGGAGATCCCGAACCTCCGCACCCGGGGCACACAGTACTTCGTGTATCTCTGCGAGAAGTACCTGTTCAAGCGGCCCGAGGCCGAGCCGCCGCTCGCGACAGCCGGCGAACGCGCCTGGTTCGTGGGCTACACCGTCAGCTCGTTCTTCTACCGGATCCTCGTCGTCGTCGCGATCCTGGTGTTCCTCGGCGAGCAGTCGCTGCTGCTCGGGATCGTGTTCGCGAGCCTCACCGCGTTCTCGTGGCTGGCGCTGCCGGCAGGCAAGATCATCAACTACATCCTCAATGACCCCAAGCTGCGCCGCGTGCGTGGGCGGGCGATGGCGGCCAGCGCGTTGGTCGCGGTGGCGATCCTCGCGCTCTTCTTCGTCGTGCCCCTGCCGATGCGGACCACCGCGGAAGGCGTGGTATGGCTGCCCGAGGAGAGCTTCGCGCGCGCGGGCTCGGACGGGTTCGTCAACCGCGTCGTGGCCAAGCCCGGGGAGTGGGTCAAGCCGGGTGACGCCCTAATCGAGACGAACGACATCGAGCTCGCGACCGAGCTGAAGGTGCTCGAGGCGCGGGTGGTGGAGCTCGATGCGCGCCATCGCGCGCATGCGGTGGGCGACCGGGTGAAAGCCGAGATGGTCGAGGAGGAGCGGCGATTCGCGCAGCAGAACCTCGAGCGCGCGCGCGAACGCGCCGGCGAGCTCACGATCAAGGCCAGGGCGGAGGGCGAGTTCGTCATGCCCAGGGCGCCGGACATGCCCGGGCGCTTCGTCAAGAAGGGCGAGCTCCTTGCGCACGTCGTCAACGTCGATGCGATCATCGTGCGCGCGATCGTGTCGCAGCAGGACATCGATCTCGTCCGCAACTCGACCCGGCGCGTGGACGTCCGGCTCGTGGAGCACATCGACGTTCCGGTCAGGAGCTCGCTCAAGCGGGTCGTGCCCTCGGCGAGCGATCAGCTGCCGAGCGCCGCCCTCGGCACGCAGGGCGGCGGGCACGCCGCCGTGGACCCGAGCGACCGGGACGGCCGCAAGACGCTGCAGAAGTACTTCCAGGTGGACGTCGAGCTGCCGGCCGAGCACCGCCAGCTGCACGTGGGTGGCCGCGCCTACGTGCGCTTCGACCACGGCTGGGAGCCGCTCGGCTTTCAGTGGTATCGGCGAGCGCGCCAGCTGTTCCTGTCCCGGTTCAATGTCTGAGCTCGCCCTGCCGGCGCTGGCGTCGACCGCGGCGTATCCGGAGCAGGCCCTCGAGCGTCCGGGGCTGCTCGACCGCATCGCCGACCGGATCGCCGGGCCGGTGGCCCGTCGGCTCCACGCCCGGCGGGTGCTGACCACCGGAATCGTCGGGGCCGTCCATCGCTACGCGAAGGAGGCCGAACGGCTCAACGACGCGGGCATCAAGCGCGCCGCGGCGGAGCTGCGCCTCGCGCTCCGGCGCGACGGTTTCGCCGAGCCGGTCGTGGCGCAGAGCTTCGCGCTCGTGCGCGAGGTGGCCGGGCGGACGCTCGGGATGCGCCACTTCGATTCGCAGCTCCAGGGCGGCTGGATCCTGCTGAACGGCATGGTCGCGGAGATGGAGACCGGGGAGGGCAAGACCCTGACCGCGACGCTCCCGGCGTGCACGGCCGCGCTCGCCGGCCTGCCGGTCCACGTGATCACCGTCAACGACTACCTCACCGCGCGGGACGCCGAGCTGATGGGACCGGTCTACCGGATGCTGGGGCTGTCGGTCGGGGTGATCGTGAACGGCAAGGAACCGGCCGCGCGCCGCGCGGCGTACGCCTGCGACATCACCTACTGCACCAACAAGGAGCTCACGTTCGACTATCTCCGCGACCGGACCGCGGTCGGCTCGCAGGTGAACCGCATCCAGCTCTCCATCGAGCGGCTGGCGGGCGGCGAGAATCGCGCGAGCCGGCTGGTCCTGAGGGGACTCTTCTTCGCCATCGTCGACGAGGCGGACAGCGTGCTCTGCGACGAAGCGCGCACGCCGCTGATTCTCGCCGCGCGGTCGGATCAGGGGCCGGAGCGGGCGATGTACGAGACGGCACTGACCGTGGCCGCCCGGCTCAAGCCGCCCGAGGACTTCGTGGTCGAAGGGGGCGAGCGGCAGGTCCGGCTCACGGCGGAGGCGAAGCAGAAGCTCGCGGGCTGGGCCGAGGCCCTGCCGGGCATGTTCCGCGGCACCCGCCGGCGAGAGGAGCTCGTCAAGCAGGCGCTCGTCGCAACGCACGTCTTCAAGCGCGACACGCACTATCTCGTTCGCGACGACAAGGTCCAGATCATCGACGAGTACACCGGGCGGATCCTCCCCGACCGCTCGTGGGAGCAGGGGCTGCACCAGATGGTCGAGGCCAAGGAAGGCTGCCCGCTCACGGGCCAGCAGACCTCGATCGCCCGGATGACCTATCAGCGGTTCTTCCGCCGCTATCTCAGGCTCGCCGGCATGACGGGCACCGCCCAGGAGATCGCCCCGGAGCTGTGGTCCGCCTACCGGTTGCCGGTCGTGAAGGTGCCGACGAACCGTCCGCTCCAGCGGCGCGATCTAGGGGAACGCGTGTATGCAACGCCCGATGAGAAGTGGCGCGCCACCGTCGAACGGGTCCGGGAGCTGACTGCGGCGGGCCGGCCCGTGCTGGTGGGCACGCGGTCCGTCGGCGCATCGGACGAGCTGAGCCGCCTCCTGACCGAAGCCGGGGTCGAACACCAGCTCCTCAACGCCCGCCAGGACAAGCAGGAGGCGGAGATCGTGGCGCAGGCGGGACAGCAGGGAAGGGTCACGGTCGCGACGAACATGGCGGGCCGCGGCACCGACATCCGTCTGGGGAGAGGCGTCGAGCCCCTGGGCGGACTTCACGTCATCGCGACGGAGCTGCACGAGTCGCGCCGGATCGACCGCCAGCTCTTCGGTCGCGGCGGGCGCCAGGGGGATGCCGGGAGCTTCGAGGCGATCGTCTCGGTCGAGGACGAGCTGAGCCGCGTGTATCTGGGCCGCCTGCTGAGGGGCCTTGCGCGGCGTTTGGCACGAGGCGGGGCCTCGCAGGCGCTGCTCCGGAAGCTGATTCGGATGGCGCAGGCGCGCGCCGAACGCAGCCATGCCGCCATCCGCCGCGATCTGCTCAAGCTCGACGAGCAGCTCGGCGACCTGCTCGCGTTCTCGGGTAAAGGGGAGTAGGGCTGAACGGCCCGCCGCGTTGCATCGCGGCGGGCGTTCGCCGGCTCGGACGCGCGCAGGCGCGTCCTTCGAAGCCCCGGCTCACCTACTTCAGGAACCGCATCCGGCACTTGGCGCCGGCGGGGACGAGCTGCTTCTCGTTCGGGAGCTCGAGGCGTACGCCGAACGTGCCGCTCGCGGCGTTGATCACGCGGTCCACAACCTTCACGCGCGCGACGAACTTCTGCACCGGCGTCTCCGGCGACACCTCGGCGCGGTCGCCGTGCTGAATCGAGCCGTAGAGGTTCGCCGGCAGCACGACCTCGACGTTGAGCGGATCGATCTCGGCCAGCCTGAGGATGGGGTCCTTGACGTTGGTCACCGCCATCTCGCCGGTCTTCTGGTACCGGTCGACGACCACGCCGTTGACGGGGCTCCGGAGCGTGCGCAGATTGAGCACCTCGGTCGCGCGCTGGACCTCGAGCTCGGCGAGACGCTGGTTCTCGCGCGCCACCTTGAGGTCGGACTCGGCGAGCGACCGCTCGGTCCGAGCTTCCTCCAGGGCGTTCGATGAAATGAACGCCTGACGGGCGAGCTCTTCGGCGCGCTTCTCCTTCTTGGCGGCGAGGTCGAGCTTGGCTTCGGCCAAATTGACCGCGCCGATCGCCCCGGCTCGCTGCTTGGCCACTGCGAGCGCAGCCCGCTCGGGTCCCGACTCGAGCGTGACCAGGACCTGGCCCTTTTTCACCGCTTCGCCACGCTCCACGGCGACCTTCTCGATGAGTCCGTCGACCGGGCTCCGGATATCGATCACCTGACGAGCCTCGATGATGCAGTCGTAGTCCTGGGCCGCGGCCGGCAGGGCGGCGAGGAGGGCGGCAGCAAGGCCAGCACGCAGGATGGAGTGTTTCATCGAGGATCAGACCGCTAGAACAGACAATTCTCTCTGTCGGTCTCAGACGGTGTAAAGGAGGAAACCGACGGTTTCCCGACGGATGTCCCCCTTTCGGGCGGCGGATGATCAGCCTGAGGGCATTTCACCAGGTGTCGGCTGCGGGGTTCAAACCGGCGACATGCCCGTACAATCGGGGAGTCTGTTCGCTTGAGGCCGCTGCATGATCGTTTTCGAGCTCATTTGCTCCGGACAACACCGGTTCGAGGGTTGGTTCGCGTCCGGAGAAGACTTCGATCAGCAGCGTCTCGGGGGGTTGCTGTCTTGCCCGGTCTGCTCGACGGGCCAGGTGGCAAAGCTCCCCACGGCGAAGCTGGGCCGGTCCGGGGAGGACGCGACGCCCGTTCCAAAGGCTGGTGACGCCCACGGGCGGCCCGCGGCTCCGACCGCCGCGCAGGTCGCAGCAGCCGTCGCGACCCTCATCGACCATGTCCTGCAGAACACGGAGGACGTCGGGCGAGCATTTCCCGCGGAGGCTCGCCGAATCCACCGCGACGAGGCGCCACGCCGCGGGATTCGGGGAACGGCAACCCGGGAGGAGACCGAGGCGCTGGTGGAAGAAGGGATTGCGGTGGTGTCGCTGCCGATCCCGCGACGGGAGGACTACCACTGATCGAATGGACCGAATGCGCGAGAATGTGTATTATGTAAAATAAGATTTACCCAATCGACCCCCCGCCCTCGGCATCACTCCTTAGCTCCTCCCCGCCTCAGCAACTCCGCTGCCTCTGCATTTCCCGCCTTCAACGCCCACCGCAGCGCTGTAGCTCCCCCCTCCGTCGTGATGTTGGGGTCGGCGGCCTCACGCAGCAGCAGCCTGACGACCTCGGTGTGGCCATTGCGGGCCGCGAGCATCAGCGGCGTCGATCCGTTGGGCGCCTGTGCATTGATGTCCGCTTTGCTCTCGATGAGGTACCTGGAAGTGGCCGCGTGCCCCTGGAACGCGGCGTAGTGCAAGGCCGTCCAGCCGTCCTTGTTGAGCGCACCGCCCCGCGCGTGGAGGAGCTTGACGGTCTCGACGTGACCGCGGAAGGCGGCGAACATGATCGCGGTTTCGTTGCTCGGCGTGCGCTGGTCGACCCTCGCCTTCCGATCCAGCAGGAGGCGGACCATTTCGATGTCGCCCTCGCGGGCCGCGATCATCAACAGGGAGTACCCCTCCTTGTTGGTGGAGCTCGCGTCCATTCCCCGGTCGAGGAGGCTGCGAACCTCGCCCAGGTTGCTGGTTCCGGCGGCCCTGAACAGGTCGTCGAGCGTTGCCCCCGTGGCCCCCTGGCAGGTCAATACAGACAATACATACACACTTATAATCAAGTAACTCCGAAACATATTTCACCTAGACTCTGAAGTATGATCGGGACGAAACATGCGGAAAAAATTGGCCGTCGTCGCGGCGGCGACTTCCTCGAAGCTCACCCCCCGGAGCCGGGCGACTTCCTCCGCTACGTGGCGAACATACGCGGGCCGGTTCACCTTCCCGCGGTAGGGCACCGGCGCGAGATAGGGCGAGTCGGTCTCGACCAGGATGCGCTCGAGGGGCAGAGCCCTGGCCACCTCGCGTACCGGGGCCGCGTTCCGGAAAGTCACGATCCCCGAGAAGGAGATCAGGAAGCCCATCTCGACCGCCGCCAGCGCCACGTCCAGGGTCTCCGTAAAGCAGTGCATGACCCCTCCTACTTCCGCGGCGCCCTCCTCCCGCATGATCTGCAACGTGTCGTCGGCCGCGGAGCGCGTATGGATCACAAGCGGCTTGCGACAGGCGCGAGCCGTCCGAATGTGAACGCGAAACCGTTCCCGCTGCCAGTTCAGGTCACCCTGGAGCCGGTAGTAGTCGAGGCCCGTCTCGCCGATGGCCACGATCCTGGGGTGGTCGGCGAGTGCGACCAACTCGTCGACGGCGACCTCCCCCGCGTCCGGGTAATCCGGGTGGACCCCGACCGTGGCGAAGAGCTGCGGGTGGGCCTCAGCTAGCCCGCGGACCCGCGGGAAGTCCTGCAGGGTGACGCTGATGCACAGCGCGTACTCGACGCCGGCCGCAGACATCTCCGCGAGGAGCTCGGGGATGCGATCACGGAACTCATCGAAGTCGAGGTGGCAATGGGAGTCGACCAGCATCAGTACGTATGGGTGGATCGTGTCGACTGCAGCAGGCCGCCGAGGACCGTTTCGATCCGGCGCTTGGCCGCGTGGCCGCTCTCGTCGTCGGAGAAGTGCACGCCGATGCCCTGGGCCTTGTTGCCCTGGCAGTTCGCCGGCGTGATCCACACGACCTGCCCCGCGACCGGCAGCTTGTTCGGATCGTCCATCAGCATGAGGAGCATGAACACCTCGTCGCCGAGCCGATAGGGCCGCGTCGTCGGGATGAAGATGCCGCCGCGCTTGAGGTGCGGGATGTACGCGGCGTACAACGCCGACTTCTGCGAGATGGTCAGCGACAGGACGCTCGGCCGGATGCCGCCCTTGTTCGGATCCTCACGCATGTCGCGCCTCCCAAAGCTGCGTGTAGCGGATGAAAATCGCCTCCAGGAACAGCCGTGCGTTCAGCGGATGCTGCGCGACCGCCGCGCAGTCAACGAGCGAACGTTCGAATCTTAACAGCCGCTCGAGCGAGACGGCTTCCGCCAGCCCACGCAATACGGGCAGTTGCCGCAGGTGGTAGCGCGCCCGGCTCGCGACTCGGGCGAGGACCAGATCCGCGACCCATTTCTGCAGCCAGGCGATGACCCGAAGCGGTGCCGTGCCCTGGCAGACATCGGCGAGCGCGAGAGCATCGCGCTGGCCGCCCGCAAGCTCCCGGAGCAGCGCCTCGCGAGCCGGACGATCCTCGGCGTCTTCGAGCACCGCGAGCGGCGCGTTCCCCGCGTACGCCAGCGCCGCTTCCGGATCGTTCACGCCCTGGGCCGCGAGCCACGGCACGGCGTCAGCTGCCGATGCGGGCGGCACGAGCACCCGCTGGCACCGGCTCTTCACGGTCGGCAACAGGCGGTCGGGCATGCTCGACACGAGCAGGAAGAGGGTGCTCGGCGGGGGCTCTTCCAGGCTCTTCAGCAGTGCGCTCGACGCCGCGACGTTCATGGCCTCTGCCGGTCGGATCAGGACCACCCGGAGCCCGCGGCGATGGGTGCCGATCGCGAGGAGCCCCTGCACCTCTCGGACCTGATCGATCCGGATCTGCCGGCTCGCCGTCTCGCCGTCGCGGCGCCG